>DAIDHE010000484.1 GCA_027459775.1 Planctomycetales bacterium
TAGGCCGCGAACCCAGCGCGGGGTCATCGGGCTCCGGTGCCGCGCGGATTGAAACATGGTCTTCTCCCCTCCTTGGGAATATGCGCGAACGCGCCGGGAGGCCTCCTGCCCCGCCGGCCTCAGGCGCCGGGACCGTGGTAATCGTGCCGCCGTCCGACGGCTCAGGGTCCGTTTGCGAAACCCAATCGTCGGTTCACGACTCTGTTATCGAACTGGGAACGCGAGTCGAGTGAGGAATTTCCGATCGCACCGACAATTTCCGCAAAACCGGCCTTCACAAAACCCACCCTGGCGACTCGACCACGCTCCTGCTCTACATCGGCGGCCCGGGCGGCCTTCTTTGGGCAAAATCCCCGACCAGCCCGGCCACGCCGGCAAGGAACGTGGAGCGCAAAAGAAAACCGGCCGGAAGTCGTTGACTCCCAGCCGGTTGGTTCGATCCGCCGCGATCGCGACGGGCCGTGGCTCCGCCGCCCGATCAATAAGCAAACAGGCCGAACGGATAGGGGGTGAAGAAGGGCCTGGTGTAGTGCTTCTTGAAGTCGAGCCACCAGATGCCGTCGTCCCAGCGGAGCGTGACGGCCCGCCAGTCGAGCGGCACTTCCGGATAGGGGTAGAACGGCCCGATGTTCGGCCAGGCCTGCCAGGGATAGGCCGTGGGATAGCCGACGGCCGAAAAGTTGGGATAAGGGGCGTAGCTGGGCCACGCATAATTGGGAGCGCCCGGGTTCGCGGCCTGGGTCGCGCCCGCCATGCCGGCCGGGCCCTCGGGCACCGGCCCGCCGTCGCTGCCGGGCGCGGCGGCCGCGCCGCCGGCGTTGCCGTAAACCACGTCGCCGCCGCCGTAGCCGGCCATGCCCCGGCGATGCCCGAGCGCCACATTGGGCTCGTACTGCGCGGGGATCACAGCGCCTTCGACCTTCAGATTGTCAACCACGCCCCGCACGCCGGCCACCCGGCTGGCCAGGGCCATGGCCTCGGCCTTTTGGGCGGTCGCGCCCAACGTGCCGCGGAGGGTCACCAGTCCCCCCTGTGCCTGAATCTCGATCCGATAACCGGCCAGAGCGCGGCTGGCGCGCAGCGAGCCGGCCACGGCGTCCGCCGTCCTCTGGTTCGCACTGGGCGCGACCCCTTGCGCCATCACGCTCGAGGCCGTCAAGACGACCAGCCCCAGCGCGGTGGAAATCCGTTTGAGTCCAACGATCATCGGCCTATCCTTCTCCCGCGTGATCCGACTACGACCAGTGGCCAAACGGCGTGCGGGACGCGTCGTTCGGGTCGGAGAATCGTCCATCGTCACACAATGGTTCAGATTCCGCGCGGCCGACTCTCGACCCCCGATCACCTCATGGGCGAGATCGGGGAACAGGCCAGCCGCCGCGGATCAACTCGCGAGCGGTCACGGGGCGGATCGGGTGTGAAACAAGAGGTGTGCTGGCAAGATGAGCCGGCCCGCGAAATCCATTCGTCGCCGCAACTATGGCGCGCAAAATCGGGGTGGTCAAATCGGCGCGAAAAAAAATCGGGGCCGATTGGCCCCGATTATTGTAAGATCTGAATATCGCGTGAGTTATGTCGTCAGCTCGGCAGCAGGTCAGGGCTGGCGGCGGAGCGTCTCGCGACCGTTTCAACCGTGTCATTCGACCCACCCCCGATTGTCATCCCGATGAACAGGAGCGTCATCGTTCCGCCGGCGAAGAGTGCGAATTCCGAGTCGTGGCGTCCGCAGAGCGCACCGGCGACGCCCAGGCCGAAGAGTGCGATGATGAAACCGACACGCCCGCGCGACGACCAGCGGGTCGCCCGAGGCGCGAGCCGGGAGAGACACAGACCCAGGATCCCGGCGAGCTGAAAAAGAATCACGAGCAGCTCGAAGATCGCACACGTGGTGAGTTGCGGGCCAACGGCCATACAGGCTCCTTCCTTGGTTCCTGCGTGGTGAACATAAAATGAACGAACGCCCAACAGCGGCTGGACTTAGCTCAAATGGACGTCGCCGTCCCAGAGCGTGACCGATGCTAAGAGCAGATCCCGCGCCAAAGAACCTCGAGCGCGGGTCGAGAACGAGTTTGCCGGCGAATCCAGCGGAAAACTTGAGGAAAAATCGACCAAATCGCGAAAAAATCCAGCGAGCGCCTGGAAAAGTTACACCACCTGCTGGGTCATTCTTACAGAGGGGGCAGGGGCGTGAGCCCGGTCGATCGCGCTCGCGAACACGGGTGGGCACCCCAAGGAAACGACCCGGGCCGGCCTTGAGTGGGCCGGCCCAGGTGGGAATTCGTGGGTTCACGACGGTGTGAGGGGGACTCACCTGCCCGAGGTGGAGGTGCGATTTTTTGGCGGCGGTCAGCCTGTCCAAACGGCTCACGTGGCAGGGGGACTCACCTGCCCGAGGTGGAGGTGCGCCTTTTTGGCATGGCGCCCATGGCTTTGAACTCGGTGGCCGGTCCGATGTCGGCGACGCCCCAGCCCTTTTTCTCATGACGAACAGTGACCAGGCGGCGGGTGTAGGCGCCATTCTGTCCAGTCTTCTGGATGACGACGCCCAGGCTCCCGGTCGACCGGGCCGGATTCTCGAACGCGACCTTGAAACCTTCGAGCTGTTTGGCGAGATCGTCGAGCTCGGCGTCGGAGAGGCTCACCTCGAAGATCTTCTTGAAGATATCGCGGTTCTTCTGATTGCCGGCCTCGCGCTGGGCGCGCTGGGCGGTGGCTTCGTTGAGCCGGTCCTGGTCCTTGGCCGTGAGGGCGGCAAGGAAGGCCTTGACCGCGCCCATGGGAGTATGAAAGTCGGCGGGTCCGTTATCTCCACCGCCGGGCCCTCCAGGCGCACCAGGCCCACCAGGCATCCCCGGCATGCCAGCCATGCCGCCACGCCCTGGCCCACCCTGCCCACCTGGTCCTCCGGGTCCACCAGGCGCGCCGGGTCCGCCGGGGCCCATCTGCTTTTTCATCTGCTCCTGCATCTGTTTTTGCATATCGCTGGGGTTCATGCCGCCGGGAGGGCCACCCATACCAGGCGCACCAGGCCCCATGGCCATCCCGCCCATACCGGGCATCCCTGGGCCGCCACCCGCGCCTGGCGCGCCCGGTCCGCCCATTCCAGGCGCACCAGGGCCCATCGCCATGCCGCCCCGTCCACCCATCCCGGGGGCACCAGGCCCCATGGCCATGCCGCCGGGACCGCCGGGCATTCCCGGCGCGCCGGGTCCGCCCATGCCGCCGCCCGGAAGCGCGCCCGTGCCTCCCTGGCCCGGAGCGCCGCCGGGTCCAGCGGGGGCCGTCGCGCCGTTGGGACTGGTCGCCATCGCCAGCATCTCGGACGTCGCGGAGTTGTTGTCTTTCTTCGCGGCCGGCGCCGGCGCGGGCGCGGGCGTCTCGGCCGTCTGGGCGTCGCCCGCCGGCGCGGCCGGAGCAGGGGCGCCTCCACCCTCGGGCGCGGCGTCCGCCGCCGCAGACCCGTCCGCGCTCGGGTCGGGCGTCCCATCGCCCCCACAGCCCGTCGCCGCGAGGCAGCCCACGAGAACCAGTCCCACCCAGTCTCTCCACGGCTTCATGGCACGACGTTCCTTTCCCGATCAATCACACCGTTCGTCCCCCGCGCCCGAGCCTCGACCGCAGCCCGGCGCGAACCATCACGTCAATCACGGATCGATTCCTGATTATCACCCCCCAACCCCTACGTTGAGAAGAGGATCGATTGCAAAAAAACGCGGCGACCCGCCCGCTCGGCGGAAATCTCATCGAATGGTTTCATGGATAAGAATCCGTCTCGGTTCATCCCCCTTGCCCGGAGCGGCAATCCTCCTTTATCATGACCTTCTACGAAACGCGTCCCCGCGGGGACGTCACGCCGAGGGTCGGAGAGAGCGCCATGCCGCCGCAACAACGCACGATTCTTCTAGTCGACGACGATCACGAGATCCTCGAATCCATGCGCATGGTTCTCGAGAATAAGGGATTCCGCATCCTGGCCGCCCGCGACGGCAACGCCGGGCTGATGATCGCCGAGCGCGAAAACCCCGACCTGCTCGTCCTGGACATGATGATGCCCAAGAAGAGCGGCTTCCTGGTGCTCGAGAAGCTCCGCAACCGCCCCGGCGGCCTGATCCCGACGATCATGATCACCGGCAACGAGGGCAGCCGCCACCGCGCCTACGCCGAAATGCTGGGCGTGCGCGACTATATCCGCAAGCCGTTCGCCATGGAAAAGCTGGTGCGTTCGGTCGAGCGTCTGATGGGAGTGAAGCCTCGCGGCGAATTCGGCGACGACGAGGCCTGAGCAGATTCCGCGCGGAAAAACGGCCGGGGCGCCGCGGTCGCGCGGCGCCCCGGCCGTTTTGTTCAAGGTCGGCTCGCCTTACTTGGGCGCCGCCGGCCCACGCGCGGGTCCGGCGGGCGTGGCCCCGCCACCGCCGCCGCCCGGGGTCGCGTCAGCGCCGACGACGCCAATCATTTCGAGCACGTCGAACGGATCCAGCGTCTTGTCGTTCTCAGCGCCGGCGAGCAATTCCTTGAACGGGAAATTGTCCGGGATCGGCTTGCCAAGCTGGGTCAAAACCCGCTTGTACCGCCAGGCGATGAGGCCGGTGTCCTTCTTGTTGAGATCGTCGTCGCGATACCACTGGTACTCGGAAAGCACGAGCTTCCAGAGCTCGAGCCCTTCCTTGAACTTGGCGGCGGCCTCGACGAAATCGCCGGTCTTGTAGGCCACGGTCCCCTCGTAGAACAGGCTCCGCGCCTTCACGCCGTTGGTCGTCATCTCGGCCTGGCAGCGGTCCTTCCAGTAGCGGTAGTTCATCTGGTCGGCCCAGCGGGCCGTCCAGTACTTGCCGTTCTCGGTGAGCTTGCTGAAGCGCTCGGGATTGGTCGAGTCGTCGAGCCGGATCTCGTCGCGCGAGATCGAGTTGTCGGGCCGCCGGATCTCGTTGAAAGACATGAAGACGTGTTCGCCAAGCTTCACCCACTCGTGCAGGGCCTTGGCCCACTCGCTCTTGGCGAGCTCGCCGAACCGGGCCTTGACGCCGTAGACGCTCATCTTTTCGAGCCCAGCCGCGTAGCGGGTCTGACCGTGCGCGGGCATCGACCGAAACGCCAGATCGTCGGGCCGCCCCTTGCGCTGGGGGGCCGGATCGACGTACTGAATGTCGGCCGACGCGTTCGACACGTTCTCGCCCTTATCCACGTGGGCCACCGCCCGGCTGAACCAGCCGTAGCCGAGCTTGAAATTGTCGTCGCCCACGACGGGCTGGCCGCTCTCGGGGTCGAAGTAGGTCTTGAACGATTCGTCTTCATCGTCGCGGAACAACCGCCGCAAGATGATCGCCTCGTCGGCGAAACCGATCTTGTGATAGTAAAACCAGGCGGTGTCCCAGAGCAGGTCGGGCGAGTGGCGGTTTTTGCGGACCCCCTCCTGGACGAATTTGATCCCCTGCTTGATCCACTCGTACTTATCCTCGGGGGCGTCCCACTCGACCGACACGTTGTAGGCCAGGTTCCAGCCCTGGAAGGTCCAGATCGAGAGGAAGTGGGGCTGGAGCTTGGTGATCAGATCGACGGTGCTCTTCAGGCGGTCCCAGTCGTGGTCGCGTTTGTGTTCCTCGGCGCGGATCCAGAGGACGTCGGCGACGATGCCCCGGAAGCCGCCCAGCAGGAACAGCTTCATCATGAAGCCGCCGGTGTCGATCTGGCCGATGGCGGCCTCGCCCAGGTCTCGGCTCTTCTTGACCTCGGTGAGCCAGCTCGTGTAGCCGTACATCACCGCGAAGAGGAACACGATGACGGTCATGTAGACGATTTTCTTGCGCAGATTCACACTCGGGTTCATGCGGCGACCTCGCGATTCTTGAGGATGAGATAGCCAGCAAGCGAGAACGGCACGGCGTACGCCAGGGCTAGGAGGGTGTTGACCCCCATCAGCCGCCAGCTCACGGCGAAGCCGTCGGCCACCATGTTGGTCACGTCCAGGGCTTGGAAGTTGGGCACGAGATAGACGATCATCGACATCAGGGGCATCACCAGCGAGTCCAGGGTCTTGGCGAGCACGACGCCGGCGGTCGGGGTGAGGTCCGACATCTGGTTGTCGTGGGTGACCAGCCGGATCAGCGACTCGAACGGCCCCCCTCCCATGATCGCCTGGCGCGAGAAGTCGACCAGGAAGGCGAACGCGAGCTCGCCGGCGACGAAGAAGAAGATCGTCGTGAGCAGGGCGACGGGCCACGACAGGAACGTGCCCGCGCAGACGCCGATGGCCGTCAGCACCATGGCCTGGAGCCAGATGCCAAAGAGCCCCTTCATGTAATTGAAGCCGAAATTGCCGGGGGGCAACAGCAAATAGAGATCGCTCTCGGCCATGCCCAGGTACTGGGTCGGGGTCATGCAGCGGATCTCGATGCGCAGGGCCCCGTTCGAGCCGGCCAGGAGCCAGGCCGGCAGCTTGGCGCGATTGGTATAGTATTCCTTGACCGCGAACACGTCGCCCAGGTATTCGCGGCCGGTCCGGGGATTGACGGCCGTGATCTCGGCGTACACCGGCTCGCCAACCTTGCCCTTGGTCGTGCGATAGACGTTGAAGCTCATCTCGACCAGAAGGTCCGGCGACGACAGCTTGGTCGCCTCGAGCTTGAGCTGGCGGGCCTCATCGAGATGGCCCGCTTGCTGGGCCTTGGCCGATTGCGCCAGAAAGTCGTCGGCCCTTTTCCGCAGCGAGTCGTATTCGGCCCGCAGGCGATCGAGCTCGGCCTGATTGCGTGTGATGGCGGCGTCAAGCTGGCTGACCCGCGAGGCCGGCAGGTTCGCCTGCGTCTTGGCCTGTTTGTCGGCGTCGATCTGCATCTGGAGGGCGTAGACCCGGTCGAGCGCAGACTCGATGGTCCCTTCCTGAAGGAAGCTCGAAACCGGGATCCGGCGGTCGAGCGGGATCGGGGGCTGGCCCGGGCGTGTGAACGGGTCGGGCACGACGCCGAAGCTCCAGATCGCCGCCGAGGGCGTCGCTCCCTCGATGTGGCTTCGCGGCTGGCGCATCGATTGATCCTGGCCGACGTCGATCCCCATCGCGTGCGGCGTCCCCCGCGAGTCCAGGAACGCCAGCGAACCCATCACCGGATACCGCGCCTGCATTCGCGTGCGCAACTGCTGGGCCTGCTCGGTGAGCAGCTTGGCTTCCGTCAGCCGGTTCTCTTTCTTGGCCTTCAGGGCCTGGGCCTCGGTCGTCTCGATCGTCGTGTAGACCGTCTTCCACAGATAGGCCAGGCTGATCCCGCCAAACACCAACATCAGGACCGTCACCAGCGCCATGTAACCCAGCATCCGGCCCCAGATCAGCTCGAGCCGCCGCGTGGGCTTGGAGACGACCGTGTAGATCGTCTGCTGCTGGATGTCGGTGGGGAGGCTCAGCGGGGCCAGGACCGTGATCATCACGGTGAGCAAAATCGAGCACAGAAGCGACAGCGTGCCGACGTAGAGCCGGCCCATCTCGGCCGCCCGCGGCGGCTGCAAGAACCAGTGGGTGAAGGCCAGCACGAGCAGGAAGACGGTCAGCACCACCCAGGGCGCCCACATCCGCCGGTTGGCCTCGTGCCACGACAGAACGCCAATGGAATAGAGCCGCCGCCCCCGCACTCCCCAGAGCTCGTTCAGGCAGCGGATGGCGATCCGCGCGAACACGATATACCCCATGAACGTCCCGCTCATCCGCACGCCGTAGATCAGCCCCTGCAACGTGGAGATCTGGACATTCGGCCCGGCCCCCATGATCAGCGCCAGGAATCCAATCCGCTGCAGAATCACGCCCGCCGCCATTCCAAACACCAGGGCGAGATGGACCCCGATCAGGACCGCGACGTCGAGCGGCCGGCCCAACTTCTTGATCGTCCGGCCGATCGCGATCTCGATCCAGATCAGATACGCGAGCACGCACGCCAGGGCCGTATACGCCGTCAGGTGCGTGCCCATGACCGTGTAGACCGGAATGCGATGGACCGATTCGAGCACCCGCAGAAGCACCGAGACCGGCGTCAGCAAGAGCGCGAGCACCCCGATATAGTCGTACCACCGTCCCTGGCCGACGACCCGCTCCTTCACGCCGATCACCAGCCACGACACGATCCAGGCGATCAGGCAGAGCAGGCTCACGGCCTTGAGCCACGTCAGAAAGCCGCCGAACAGGTCGTTGGTCGTGAACGTGGGATCGCCCGACAGATACAGCCACTTGAGCGCCGGGATCCACTGCGGGGGGATATTCAGCACGGGCGCGGCCCCGGCGGGAGGCCTGGCCGGCGCGGCCGCGCCAGCCTGAGCCCAGAGCAAGGGAAGCGTGAGAAAGCCAGACATCGGTGAATCGTCCTTCTAGTCGGGCGGGGCGACCCACCGGTCGCTCGCCGCCTGCATGCTCTTCACGGCTCGGGTAAAATAATCGATGGATGAACGTATCTCGGGAACGGCAACGGCCCGGTCGCGACGCGAGCCGGGCGAACCGGCGGCCTGGCCGCCGTCGGACGAAACCGCGATCAGCGCTTGGCCAGAACCGCCTGGTCGCGCGCCGCGTCTTCCGCGACCTTCCGCCGGCCAGGGTGCAGCTCGCTCTCTTGCACGATCCGCAAGAACAGCTCCTCGAGCGTCGTCGTCGGGTGGTCGACCGACATGTTCTCGCCCCCGTGCCGGCGAATGACGTCCTGGATCTCCGCGATCGCGTTCGGCGTCAAGTTCCGGGCCTTGATCTGGGTCACGTCTTGCACCGTCAACAGGTCGGAGACCTTGCCCAGCTCCTTGAGCTCGCCGCGATGCAAGATCGCGATCCGGTCGCAGATGTCTTGCATGTCGGCCAGCAGGTGCCCCGAAAGCACGATCGTCTTGCCCTGCTCGCGCTGCTCGAGGATCAAGGACTTGATCTCGGAGGTGCCGATCGGGTCGAGCCCCGACGTCGGCTCGTCGAGCAGGATGAGCTCGGGGTTGTTGATCAGGGCCTGGGCCAATCCAATGCGGCGCTGCATGCCCTTGGAATACTCGCGAAGCTGGCGATGCTTGGCCCCGGAAAGCCCGACCAGGTCGATCAGGTGGGCGACTCGCTTGGTCCGCTCGGCCGCCGAAATCTTGAACAACCGCCCGTAAAAATGCAGCGTTTCCTCGGCGTTCAGGAACTTGTAGAGATACGATTCCTCGGGCAGATAGCCGATTCGCTCGTTCTTGGCGACGTTGGTGGTGGGTTCGTTGAAGATCAACGCTTCGCCGTCCGTCGGGAACAGCAACCCCAGCAGCAGCTTGATCGTGGTGGTTTTGCCCGAACCGTTGGGACCCAGCAGTCCAAAAATCTCGCCGCGATGGATCCGCAGGTCGAGAGCCTTGAGCGCCTGGACCTTGGGCCGGCCCCAGAAGTCCCGATAAACCTTGGTCAGGTTCCGGGTCTCGATGATGACTTCGTGACTCATGACGCGAACGCCTTCCACAATCAGGATGAAGAATAAAGCGGAGAGCGGGTGACGGCCGGGTGCCCCTGGGATTCCCCCGGACGCCGCCTCGGGACTCGGACCTCAACCAAAAAGAACAGCCTGAAAACGATGCGTGGCCTCGGGAAACCGCCGCGATCGAGCCGTGGCGGGCTCGCTCGAGTCTCGATGCTCCCGAGAGTGTGCCCGATGATTCGCGATGATGACGACCGTCCGGGCCGTGATTGCCAAAAAAACCGCCCCACTCGCCCCGCAACCCCCAAGCGCCGCGGAACAACCCAGGCGCGTGCGAACAGGCTCTCCGCGCCGGCGTGTCCCCTGCTACGAGCGCAACCCGGTTTTTGTTCGACCGCGGTCCACGCACGTTCTTCGGAGCGATGGCGCGGCCGACGACCGAATCTCGGGCGCGCCCGTCCGCGACCCCACCATGCTAAGGCCGCCGGCCCGCTCTGACAAGCGGCACGCGCCACAATGAAACGCCCGAAGTTTTTTTTCGAAATTTTAACTCGTTGAATGCATGATACTTGCAGCGAGCGATCGAACAAATCCAGAGCGGTTGCAATTCAGGGAACCAGAACCCGCGTTATTCTGATCCTAGGGATAGTGAATCTCGGTGCGAGACGATGCGCTCGCCAATCGCGCGTGGCCCACGCGCGCCGAGCATGGACCAACGCGGTTCACGACACGCGACGCGGAACGGTTCCGGAAGCCGGCACGGTTCGCGTCTTCATCTCGCTCGCCTCGGGTCTCGAAAGAGCATTCCGTCATCCCACCCTCGTCCCCGGCGAACGCGTCCGGGACTTCCGACAGCGCCGATCGCCCCACCACGCCCGCCCTGGCGGCCGCCGATCACCGTGTTTGCGAGGGCCTCGTCATGACATCAGCGACTCACACGCACGCGAACCACGGACTCCGCATGGCCTGGTGGGCAAACGGACAGGAACCGACCCTGGCACCGCGGAGCGGGCGCTCCAGGGCCGAAATGGCCCCCAAAAGCCGTCACGGGGGGTCAAAACCCGCGCAAACCGCCCCCAAAACCTGCCGAAACTGCCACTCCACGCCGTGCGAAAGCGAGCCGTCCAGGATTCGAAGGCAAAAAACCCTCGCACTTGTGCCAACCGACGCCGGGCGACCCAAGCAAAGAGCCGGAACGCCGGCCTCGCGGAGAACCTCATTTCGAGCGGCACGATCGGGGTCGAGGACCGTGAAGGGAAAGAACCAAGAGATCAACGACGGAAAACACGGAAACGGGCGGGCGGAACCGGCATTGGAGGTTCGCCGGCGCGTCCGGGGGGCAAGGACCGTGAAGGGAAAGAACCAAGAGATCAACCACGGAAAACACGGAAAACACGGAAACGGATGATTAACAAATATCCGCCACGTATGAATCTAGTCAAGTGAGTACGATCATATAATCATATCTGTATAAATGTAAACAGGTTCTAATTGCATCGCCGCGCGTCCGGCTTTTTTCCGTGTCGTCCGTGTGTTCCGTGGTTGAAATCCGAGATCCCTGTCCAGGAGTTCCCGGCTCGCATTCGCTTGAATTTGTGTTATAGTAATTTATATAATAAAACATCATTGTTCGACGCGATGTTTTTGTCGTTTGATTCTGTGGTTGGCATCGCCGTCGCTGGTCGGTCGCCGGGTAGATCGGTAGAGTGAGGGGGATTGGAACAGGGTTTGAACGTCGTGCTTGGCCGCCGGTTGGTTGCGATTCGCCGGGGCGGGGGCGACTCAAGTTCGGGAGCACCGGCTGATGAATCGAAACACCGTCCTCTTGATTGTCGCGGGAGTGCTGGCGGGGGTTGTGCTCGGCGGCCGCGCGGCCCTGCGGGCGCAGTTCCCAGCCAATCCGCTTCCCTCCGCGGAGACGGCCGCTCGGGGGACGGCGCCCCAATACGACGTCAAGGACGCGCTTTCGCGTCCCTATGATTTCCCGTTCGCCAAGCCGACCTCTCTCGAAAAGATTCGCGAACACCTGAGTCGCACCCTGAACGCGCCCGTGGTGTTTGACAAGGCGGCGCTCGACCGCCGCGATATCCATGTCGAGGACGAGGTCGCGCTCGAGCTCAAGGGCGTTCGCTTGAAGACGGGGCTCAAGCTCTTGCTCGATCAGGTCGGCATGACCTACAGGGTCGTCGTCGAGGACAACCTCCTCGTCATTACCGACTCGGAGGGTGCCGACGACCCGCTCGAGCGGATCTGGGCCGAGCTCCGCTCGCTGCATCGCGACCTGCACGATGTTCAAGACGCCGTCGATGATTTGCTGGACGCACAGGGCGACGAAGGGGGCGGCGAGCATCGGCTGCGGAAGCCGACGATCATCGAGGAGATGCCCGGCGAGGAGCCAGCAGCCGCGCCCGGCGAGGCTCACCCCAGCGCGCCCCGGTCAGCGCCCCGCGCCAGGCCGGAAACCCCTGGCGGCGAGGGGAATCCGCGGCCCGCGCCGAGCCGGATCCCGCTGGGGGGCCGTCGCCGCGTGGCGTCGGTCTAACCCGCGGGGATTTTGGCGCGATCGCGGCTTTGGCCGGAATCACGTGAGGATTTGTCGAGACTCCATGACGATGGCCCATCGATCCCAAGTCTGGCTGGTCTGGGGGCAAGAGCAAGACCCCCCGGAACCAGGTCCGCGGCCCGCGCGGCGGTCGCTCGGTCAGCGAAGGCGGGGGTGGCTGGCCGAGCCCAAGGCCGCCGTCTGGATCATCCTGGCCGGGATCGCGATCGTTGGGGGCGGGCGCAAGTTGCTCGCGTCATGGAACGTGCGGAAGGCGATCATTCGACTCGCCGAAGCCGACGTTTCACCCGCGGAGATCGAGGCCGCCGCCGATCATGGAAGAGCCTGCGTCTGGGAGTTGCTCAGGCTTTACGGCTCGGACGAGCCCGAGCCCAAGCGGTTCGCCGCGGGGAGGGCGCTGGCAAGACTGTGGCGCGAAGACCAGCTCGTCGCCGAGGAAGAGCAAGCAATTGTCCGGCGCGGCTATCGGGTCGACTGGCACGCCCGTCGCCGCTACCCACGTCAATTGACGGCGCCAATCCCCATCACCGCGAATTACGGCGTACCCTTTTTGCGAGACGACGGACGTGGCGTCGGACCCGCCGATCTGGAGTGGTCGCATCGCGTGACGGGCGCTCGCAGGGCCGCTCTCGAGCAAGACTCACCCTGGCGGCCAGGGACCGGCCGCGCTGAGATCGCGATCATCCCCGGCGATTTTGACTCGAACGGCCCCCATCGCCTGGTGCTCGAGACCCGCGTCCGAACCCGAGGGCTCAAATCGGGCTGGGAAATCGCGCTGCCCCACATGCCATTCAGTTTTGAGCTGACCCCACTCCCCACGCTCGACTCGATCCTGACCCTTCCCGACGAAACGAGGAACCAGGTGATTCGCCAGGCTGTCACACTCGTGTCCGGCGACGATACCGAGGGCGCCGGCGGACCGGGCGTCTATCTTCCCCTCGACCCTGATTTCATGCTGCGCTTGCCGCCCAGGATCGCGGTCGCCGTGCCTCTTCCTTGCGACCTGGCACACGCGATCGCGATCGAGTTCGAGGAGATCGAGGGATTGTTTCCCGCCGGCCGCGTCATCCTGTCGGGGCAAGCGCCGGGCCCCGATCACGCCGCGCCTGTCTCGGTCGCGCAGGCGCTGTTCGACCTGGGGGCGATCGACGCGCCTCGCGGCTTGATCGATCGGCCTGGCACGAGCAAGATCCGGGCCGTCCTTCGCCCCGATCCGTCGATCGCGTGGGCCGACCCCGACGTCCGATCGGTCTGGCCCGGTGTCATCGAGACCAACTGGGTCGAGGTCGAGATCATCCGCCGCTAGGGTTGCGATTTGGCCTCGTCGACCGTGGGTTGTGGATCCTGGCCGTCGACGCTGGGACGCGAGCCGGCTCTCGACCGCGGCTTCAGAAGCTCGGCCATCCGATCCGCGAGCCGATTGACCCCGGCCGCGCCCAGAGGAGCGGTTGCGAGATTGATCTTCATCGCCGACGCCGGGACGTGAGGATTGACCGGCATGCTCACCTGATGGCTTACCAGATCAAAGACGCCGTAGACCACCTCGATCTCTCGTCGACCCGAGCGCTTGACCTCCATCCGCAGGTCCAGGGCGGCCTGTGCGGCGTTCACGCAAACCGAGACCTCGATGAGCGCCTTGTGATAGGCGTGATGATGCATGGCGTCCGGACCCCACACGCGGTGGATCGCGTCGTCGGAGACCTTCACTGATGTGAAGATTTTTTGCACGATCGTCCTGATCCCGAACGCCTGGGTTTTGGCGGTGATTTCCGCGGGATGCAGATAGGCGTTCACCGTTTCGGTCACCGCCCCGCAGTTCAGGTGCCCCAGCACGACCACGCATTTGACGCTGTCCGACAACATCGAGAGCGCGTAGTCGATGCTCCCCATGCAGACGTCGGCCAGCACGTTTCCCGCCACCCTCACGACGAAAAGATCATTGCTTGCCTGACCAAAGACCATTTCGATCGGCACTCGGGCGTCGGCGCACCCGAGCACGACGGCGAACGGCGCTTGGCGGGGCGGATGCTCGTAGTCGAGGACCAGACCATGCCAGGGGATGACATAGGCCTCTCGAGCCTCCTCGACCGCGCTGGCGCGGCAGCTTTCGATCCAGCCGGCGAAAAGCCTGTTGCCTTCCTCAAGGGCTCTCCGCGCCTCCGCGGGAGTCGACGGCAATGAATCATCCTCGGGCTTGTCTGGATCAAAGCGATAGATGTAATCGATGGTGCCCAATCGTTGAGACTCCTGGAAAAGGGGACGAAGCACTTCGCGCCCAGGACGATGATTGTAATCGCGTCCTCGGCCGGGTGCTAAAAACAGAGGGGGAGCGTGGAGTGTTGGGATTGTCTCCAGGCGGTGATTCGGGCGGCGGTTCGGACGGCGGCGATCAGGCTCGAGGGGTCGGCGAGACCCTGCCATGCGATGTCAAAGGCGGTGCCATGGGCGACGCTGGTGCGGACGATTGGCAGACCCAGGGTCACGTTGACCGCGCGGTGAAAGCCGGCGGTCTTGAGGGCGATGTGCCCCTGGTCGTGATACATGGCGACGACGGCGTCGAACGCCCCGGCGAGGGCCTGGCCAAAGAGGGTGTCGTTGGGATGAGGGCCCGAGACGAGGACGCCGGCCGCCCGCGCCCGGGCGACCGCCGGGGCGATGATGCGAATCTCCTCGTCGCCGAAGAGCCCTTCCTCGCCCGCGTGGGGATTGAGGGAGGCCGTGGCGATCAGGGGGGGCTTGCCCCCGGTCAAGGGCCGCATCGCCTGATCGGCCAGGAGGATCTTGGCCTCGACGGCCTCGATCGAAAGCAGGTCGAAGACGCTTCGCAGAGCGACGTGCAGTGTCGTGTGGACCACGCCCAGCCCTGTGCCGCGGCGGCCGCCGTGGGGGTGGTCGCCGGCCGCTTGGGTCTCGAGATAGAGCATCATCGCGTGGTCTGGCGCTCCACAGCGCTCGGCCAGGATCTCGGTGTGGCCGGGGTGCGCGATTCCGCCCAGTGAGAGAGCGTGTTTGTTGAGGGGGAGGGTTGTGATGGCATCGATGCGTCTGGCGAGAGCGAGCTCGATTGCCTTGGCGAGGAACAAGAACGCCGCCCGCCCCGCGCGGCCGTCGACCTTGCCCGGCGCGACCGTGGCGAGGTCGATTCCCGCCATGGCCACCGGCATGCAGGGGACGACCTCGGTCGTCGGCAGGGCGGCTTCGGGGTCGCTCACGGAGACGACCCGCGCGCGGCCTCCGATCAGGTCAAATGCCCGCCGCAAGACCCGGGGATCGCCGATGACAAAGGGCCGTTGGGTCGCGTGGAGCTGGGGGTCGGTCCAGGCCCTGGCGATGACCTCGGGTCCGACGCCCGCCGCGTCGCCCATGGTGAGGGCGATGAGCGGGCGGGCGCCCGAGGGACTGGTTGTCGTCGGCTCATCCACGGATTCTGATCCTTCCAGACTTTGTTGTTCGCGGTCACGCCCCTGCGCCGGGGCGGCCCAGAACCTCGCGGACGTGGCCGCGCGCCTCGTGGGCGGCGATCGCGTTGACGGCGTTCAAATACGCCTGGGCCGAGGCTTCGATGATGTCGGTCGAGGCCGCCCGGCCGCGGAACGAGCGGTCGCCGCTCTCGACCTCGAGCTCGAGCGTCACCTCGCCCTGGGCGTCTTTCCCCTGGGTCACGCTGCGAACCACGAATTCGCGGAGGTTGGCCCGCACGCCGGTCACGCGCTCGACGGCCTTGAAGATGGCGTCGACCGGTCCGTCGCCGATCGCCGCGTCCTGGACGGTCTCGCCGTCGGGCCGGCGGATCGAGACCGTCGCCGTCGGGATCACCGACAGCCCGGCCGTCGTGTGCAGGCCGAGCAAGACCCAGTGCGCGGGCGCGTCCTCGAGGTATTTCTCGATCAAGACCACCAGGTCGTCGTCGTAGACTTCCTTTTTCTTGTCGGCGAGGGTCTTGAAATCGAGAAAAAGCGCTTCGATCTGTTCATCGGTGAGGTTGTGACCGAGCTCGACGACGCGGTCCTTGAGCGCGTGGCGGCCCGAGTGTTTACCGAGCACCAGGTCGGTCCGCGGCACGCCGACGTCCTCGGGCCGCATGATCTCGTAGGTCGAGCGCTCCTTGAGCATGCCGTCCTGGTGGATGCCGGCCTCGTGGGCGAAGGCGTTGCGGCCGACGATCGCCTTGTTGCGCTGAATCGCCAGCCCGGTGAGCGACGTCAAGAGCCGGCTGATGGGATAGAGCCGCTCGGTCTTGATCCCGGTCGTGAGGTGGTAATGGTCGAACCGCGTCTTGAGCGCCATCACGACTTCCTCGAGTGCCGCGTTGCCCGCGCGCTCGCCAATGCCGTTGATCGTGCATTCCACCTGCCGCGCGCCGGCCTCGCAGCCGGCCAGGCTGTTGGCCGTCGCCAGGCCCAGGTCGTCGTGGCAGTGGGTGCTGACGACCGCCCGGCCGATGTTGGGCACGCGGGCGAACAGCGTACGGATCACGGCCGCGTACTGGTCCGGCGTGGCGTAGCCGACGGTGTCGGGGATGTTGACGGTGGTCGCGCCGGCGTCGATGGCGGCGGCCACGACCTCGCAGAGAAAATCGATCTCGGTGCGGGCGGCGTCCTCGGGGCTGAACTCGACGTCGGGGCAAAGACTGGCGGCTCTGCGCACGCTGGCGACCGCCCGTTCGATGATCTGGTCCTTGCTCATCCGCAGCTTGTGCTCGCGGTGGATGGCCGAGGTGGCCAGAAACACATGGATCCGCGGCTTCTGGGCGTACTGGACGGCCTCCCAGGCGCGGTCGATGTCGCGGTCGTTGCAGCGGGCGAGCCCGCACACCGACGCGCCCGCGACCTCGGCGGCGATGGCGCGGACGGCCTCGAAATCACCGACCGAAGCGATCGGAAATCCCGCCTCGATGATGTCGACCCCGAGCGCGGCCAGCCCGCGGGCGACCTCGAGCTTCTCAGCAATGTTCATACTTGCGCCTGGCGATTGCTCGCCATCGCGCAAGGTGGTGTCAAAGATCAGAACCCGGTCGGGCGCCTTCGGGGTCTTGGTTTCACTCATGGCTCGGTCCCTTTCAGAGAGGAGGATTTCCGCTAAAGTCTTGCTCGCGGGATCGCGCGATCCCACGCTTCCGCCGATGGACTTGTGGACCCGAGCTCAGAAACGCGAAAAGCCCCAAGATCCACCGTCGGGCGGGTCTCGAGGCTTCGTGGGCCGCACCGGAATGCACGAACTACGAACCTTGAGCCACCCTCCTCGCCTGGGCAAGAAGCCCCAGGCCGAGAGGTAGGCGAAGTCGAAGGGTCGCCGTCGTCAGACGCATTTCGCGCTCCAGGTTCGATCGAATCGCGTGCGGCACTCTACACCATATCGTATACCGGCCCGAGCCTCGGGTCAATGCGGGGCCGTTATCGATCGAGCGCGCCGGGCAAGCGACCGACAGGGCTAGCGACGAGGCCGACTTGTGCCAGGCTACGATCAGCCGAACACTGGCGACCGCGGTTCATCCCCAAGGGCGGCGAGAGTCCGCGTCGGGCGTCTTCTCGGATCGACGAACCGGCTGGCGCCTCCCGACCTGGGCCCGCGAACGACGTCACGAACTCTTGGCGACGAACCTGGAGGTCTCGATGGCAAGGGCTTTGGTAAAATGGCCGGAAGCGAACGAACCCTCGTCGAGGGAGATCCCACGATGGCGACCGAGACCAAGACTCCAGACCGAGATGCGCCGGCTGCTAAAACCGCCGAAAAGCCGCCGACCCTTGAGGCCGGCGATCATCTGGATCGCACCGAATTCGAAAGGCGCTATGACGCCATGCCCAATCTCAAGAAGGCCGAGCTGATCGAGGGGATAGTCTACATGTCGTCACCTGTTAGTCTTGAACATCACGGAGAACCCCATGCCTCCCTGGTGGGCTGGATGCTCGTGTATCGAGTTTGGACCCCCGGCGTTCGCGCCGTCGACAACGCCAGCGTGCGGCTCGACGCCCAGACCATGCTCCAGCCCGACGCGGCGCTTTTCATCGAGCCCGGCAAAGGTGGTCAGGCGCGGATCGGCCTCGACGATTATCTGGAGGGGGCGCCCGAACTGGTGGCAGAGGTGTCGTCGAGCACGGTGGACATCGACCTGAGCGTGAAGCTGGATCTTTATCGCCGCTCGGGCGTTCGCGAATACCTGGTGTGGCGTGTCGAGGATAAGGCTCTCGATTGGTTTGTGCTCAAGGATGGGGCCTACGAGCGGCTGCCGATGGACGGAGCGGGGGTCGATCGCAGCCTGGTTTTTCCGGGGCTCTGGCTCGACTCAAGAGCGCTGGTCGCGGGCGATCTCGCGCGGGTCCTGGCGGTTCTGGCGGAGGGTCTCGCCAGCGCCGAGCACGCGGCGTTCAAGACCAGCCTCCAATCCCGATCGACACGGTAGGGATCGCGATGGAACTCGGAACTGGGATTATCATGCGTGAAATCGAATCTTCCAACGCGTCCCTCTATCTTCGCGAGACGCGGCGGGTCTCCTCGGGCGCGTGCGTGACGGTGCGCGAGCTCTCCGGGGGGGTCTCGAACATCGTCCTCCTGGTCGAGCCCGAGGGTTCGCCCGCGTTCGTGATCAAGCAGTGCCGCGAGCGCCTGCGGGTCGCCATGGACTGGCGCGCGCGGCTCGACCGGATCTGGTTCGAGACGACCGCGCTCGAGATGTTGGCCGCGATCCTGCCCGACGGAGTGGTTCCGCGGATCCTGTTCATCGACGAGCCCAATTATCTATTCGCGATGACCCGTGCGCCGGAGGACTCGATGACCTGGAAAGCCCAGCTCCTGGCCGGCCTGGTCGACGTCGCCATCGCCGCCCGACTGGGCGAGATCCTGGCCGAGATTCACACCCGGGCGATCGGCCATCCCGCGCTCGACGGCCGGCTCGCCGACGCGACGCTTTTCGACGAGCTCCGCGTCGACCCCTATTATCGCACCATCGCAAGGGCGCATCCCGAGATCAAGACTCGCATCGAGGGGCTCATTCGTGAGATGAGCGTCACTCATCCCACGCTCGTTCTGGGCGATTACAGCCCCAAGAACATCCTCGTACACCGCACGGGCCTGGTGTTGCTGGATTTTGAATGCGCCCATGCGGGCGACCCGGCTTTCGACCTGGGCTTTTTCTTGAGCCATCTCATGCTCAAGGCGGCGCGAGCGTGGGAGCGCGGCCAGAGCCGAGATCACACGCCCCGGTTGCTCGAGGCGGCGGCGGCCTTCTGGCGCGCCTATCAGCGGGGAACCGAGGTCGACGACGATTTCTCGCCCCGGGTCGCGCGGCACACCGCCGCCTGTATGCTGGCCCGGGTCGACGGCAAGAGCCCCGTCGAGTATCTCGAAGCGCGTGGCAAGCAGGCCGTCCGATCGTTCGCGCTCAAAGAGCTCAAGGGCGCGCCGACCGGCTGGGACGAGATGAGCGGGCGGCTGGCCCGCGTACTCCTGGAGGGTGACTCATGGCGCGGCTCGTAGGGCTCAAGGCTCGCCAGGTTCTCGATTCGCGGGGTCGGCCGACGGTCGAGGTCGATGCGCTCGCGTCGACGGGCGCTCGGGGCCGGGCGATCGTCCCGTCCGGGGCGAGCACAGGCCGGCATGAAGCAATCGAACTCCGTGACGGGGACCGTTCCACCCATGGCGGGCTAGGGGTCCAGCAAGCGGTCGCGAACGTCGGCCAGGTGATCGCGCCGGCCGTGCTGGGCATGGATCTCGAGGATCAAGCGTCCCTCGACGCCGCTCTGATCGCGCTCGACGGCACGGCCGAACAAGGGCCGGCTAGGGGCGAACGCCATCCTGGGGGTCTCGCTGGCGGTGGCGCACGCCGCGGCGGCCGCACGGAGCGAGGAATTATTTGTGCACATAAACCGACTCTGGCGCGAGAAAGTCGCGGGGGCCGCCGGCGTC
This sequence comes from Planctomycetales bacterium, assembly GCA_027459775.1. Classification (GTDB taxonomy): domain Bacteria; phylum Planctomycetota; class Planctomycetia; order Isosphaerales; family Isosphaeraceae; genus JAKBAP01. The sequence goes on from DAIDHE010000484.1 coordinate 19,864, forward strand.
GACGTCGAGGCCAGGCTCCCGATGCCGATGGTCAATATGATCTCGGGGGGCTTGCACGCGGGGGGCTGCCTCGACATCCAGGACATCCTCGTGATCCCCCGCGCGGCGGGCGGCTATTCGCAGGCGCTCGAGCAGGTCGTCGCCGTCTATCGGACCCTGGGAATCGTGCTTCGTGAGCGGGGGTTTGAGTCAGCCCTGGTTGGCGACGAAGGGGGCTACGGCCCGCGGCTCGAAAGCAACGAGCAGGCGTTTGAGCTCGTGGTCCAGTCGATCGCCGCGACAGGGCTCGAACCGGGTGTGGATGTGGTTCTGGCGGTCGATGTGGCGTCGAGTCGGTTTTTCGATCCCGATACAGGGGTCTATCGTCTTCGCAAGGGGACCGATACGCAGCTAGACAGTGCGGGGATGGTCGAGATGATCGCCGGCTGGATCGAGCGGTTTCCGATCGTGTCGATCGAGGACGGGCTCGCCGAGGACGACTGGGCGGGCTGGACAGCGCTCACCGCGCGCCTGGGCGACCGGGTTCAGCTCGTGGGCGACGACCTCTTCGTGACCCAGGTCGCGCGGATCGAGCATGGACTCGCGAGCCGCGCGGCCAACGCGGTCTTGATCAAGGTGAACCAGGTGGGCACGCTCTCGGAGACGCTCGACGCGCTCTTGTTCGCGAAGCGGCACGGCCTGCGCGGGGTGGTGTCAGCGCGGTCGGGCGAGACCGAGGACGCGACGATCGCCGACCTGGCCGTGGCGACGGCCGCCGGCCAGATCAAGATCGGCTCGGTGGCGCGGTCCGAGCGGCTGGCGAAATACAATCGCTTGCTCCGGATCGAGGAAGAACTGAGACCAGACGGCCGGTTCGTTTCCGGCCTTTTCTGAACCCGCGCCTCAAGGGAGCCAGCGACGGCGCCTCGGACGCGAATTGCATTACGGCCGTCGCCGCGGTACAACGAAATCAAGACCTCGCGACACCAGCGAGGCGATGGTTGACCGAATCCAGGAGTCTCTCCCATGAAACGACAACTTACGTGCGCGGCGGCCTATGGGTTGACGGCGTTTCTCGCCGTGACGGCTTTTTGCACGCTGGCGACCTGGGCCCAGATCCCCGACCCGGCCATGGAGCTGGCCCGGAAGCTCACCGACCAAGGCGCCAAGACGTTCAGCACCGCAAGCGCCAAGGACATGGTCGCCTACTACACCGACGACGCCAAGATCACCCTTGAGGGACGCGACCAGAACGGCTTCTCGATCAAGGAATACGCCAGTCGCGACGAGATCGAGGGCCTGTACAAGGATCTGTTCAAGGACAAGAACCCCGGCTCGATCGCGGCGCGAAACACCGTGGAATACGCCAAGCTCTTGGCCCCCGACATGCTCGTGATCGCGGGCGTGTTCGAGCCCGACACCAATGCCCCGAATCCGCTCAAGGTGCCCTTTTACCAGGTGCGGATCAAGAAGGGAGACCACTGGCTCATCAGCAGCCTGCGGCTCTTCGTGGTCGGCAAGGAGTCTTGAACCAAGAAGCATGCAGAGACCCGTCGCGCCCTCGTGGGATCCCACGAGGGCGCGACGGGCGACGTTCTGGATTCGGCGACCTTCTCAGACGTTGACGACCTTGTGCTGGACCGAGAAGCGTCGCCCCTTGGACGATTTGAGGTCGAAGTATCCGACGCCAAGCGCGCCCGCGAGGGCGATGTGCTGGGGCTGGCGGACGTCGAAGCCTTCCATCTTGAGAGGGTCGAGGGCCGCGCTCCCCGAGGCCGCCACGGGGGGCAAGTTGTTCTTGGCCCGCTGGGCGTCGACCACGTCCCACTCGATGTGGTCTAGTGCGACGGGGTCGGTGGCGAAGAAGATCGAATTGTTTTCCCAGGTCCACTTCCCCTTTTCACGCGAAAACGGCCCGCCGTGGTAGACGCCGCGAATGCCGTCCATGATCTGGAGGACGAACTTCTGGCGGATGATCGGGTGCGTGACCATCTGGGGGATAAACTGGTTGCAGACGTTGGTGTAGGTGTTGCTGTGTGAGCGGGCGACATTGTTGACGGTGCCGTGGCTCATGTTCTTGAGACAGCCGGTGACGCCGGCCGAGCCGTGGTCCTTGAGAACCGGGATGGCGACGATCTTGTTGACCGTCTTGGTGACCAGCTTGCCCAGATGCGAGCGGTATTTGCGGTCGTCCTTGGGGTCGTCGCCGTAAGGGATCAGGTCCATCCAGACAAAGGCGTCGTGATCGAAGCCGGCGATGGGATCCTTGGCGAACGACGGGAAATCGAGGCGAAACTGGTCGCCGTCGGGATCGAGGCCCCCCCAGCGAACGCCGCTGGGCAGAATCTTATGATAGCCGGCGCCCATGAATTCGCCGCGATAACGGTCGTAGACAAAGATATCGCTGGGCTTGATGCCGACCGTCTTGAGCTTGTCAATCACCTCGAGCACGATCTCGAACGATGAATGAGCCTCGGGCATGCCGTTGGGGACGACCTTGATTCCGACCACGTCGCCTGGCTCGAAGAAATGCTTCCAGCCCTCGACCGGGTCGGTGGCGCCCGTCAGTTCCTTGATCCCCAGGTCCATCGTGGCCTTGATCGCTTGTGTGTTTCGCACGCCGCTCTTGATCATCTGAGGATTGCGGGCCTCGACGACCTTGCCGGGGTAGGGGCCAGGCGCGCCGAACTTGGCCGACGCCGGGAGCGCTGGTCCGTGATGACTCGTCGTGCCGATCTGCTGGGCCTCGCTCGACCTAGCGAGACTGGTCATACCGGAAATAATCGGCACCGCGGCCGAGGCGCCCAGGAACTGGCGCCGGCCCATCCCGCCGCACGGATAGCGATGTTGCATCGTGGAAAAACCCTGACGTTAAGTGTCGGCTCGATTGCACCGTGAGTGGCAAGGCTCCATCATGACAACTTCCCCGATCCGCGGCGGCCTGTCTAGAAAAAAAACTCCCGCGACGGCGCGAATTCGCGAGGAACCAGGCGTGGATGCCGTCAGCGACCAATCCGATGATTCCACCGCCGACCTCGTCGAGGCCGGCCCGGATCGACCCGTGTCGCCCCCGCTGGATCGCCGGGAGCACCGGCGGACCGCGCCGCTGGCTCCCGTTTTCGCCACGGTCGCGTTGGGGATCGCGGTCGACCGGTTCGCCTCGCCGTGCTCGACGATCGCGTGGGTGGCGGCGGCCGCGTTCGCGGCGGGGCTCGCGAGTCTGGTCGTGCGCCGCCCGGTGGTCTCACATGCGGCGATCTTGCTCGCCGTGACCGCGCTCGGCGGAGGTTGGCATCATTATCGCTGGGACGACCTCGACCCGCTTGATCTGGCCCGGAGCCTTTCGAGCGAGCCCTCACCGGCGTGGGTGCGCGGGGTGATCGTGGAGTCGCTCGGCCTGCGCGAATCGAGCGGGTTTGGCCGCGGCGAGCGGGTGGTGGCGTCGCGCTTCGTGCTCGAGCTTTCGGCGGTGAACGATCGAGGCGCGTGGCGGCCTGCTCGGGGCCGCGCGATGATGAGCGTGGTCGGCGAGACGACCGGCATCCGGGCGGGCCAGGCGGTCGAGGCGGCCGGCCGGCTGCGGCGCGCGCCCGGGCCGCTCAATCCCGGCGAGTTCGACTACGCGGCCTATCTACGAGGGCAGGGGATCAGGCTCCTTTTGACGATTGACGAGCCCGAAGGGCTCTTGCCCGACCCGAATTCGCGGCCCGCGTGGATCGCGGCCGTTCTGGGCCGTCTCCGCGCGTTCAGCCGCGCCCGACTGGTCGAGCGGATCGATCCGGCGATCGAGCCCCTGGTCGCCGGGTTGTTGCTCGGTCAGCGCGAGGGCATCGACCCGGCGGTGAGCGACGCCTTCGGGCGGACGGGGACGACCCATCTGCTGGCGATCTCGGGTCTGCACTTGCAGGTGCTCGCCGCGGGGCTGGTCTTCGCGTTTCGCTTGCTCGGCGTGGCGCGCAGGCCGGCCCACGCCCTGGTCGGCCTGGGGGCCTTGAGTTACGCGGTCCTGGTGGGATTGGCCCCCTCGGTCGTCCGCTCGACCATGATGACGCTCGCTTTTTGCCTGGCCGCCCTCATGCACCGGGCGGTTCGACCGTCGAATACGCTGGCGCTCGCGGGATTGGCCACGCTCGCGATCAACCCCGTCAATCTCTTCGACGTCGGCTGTCAGCTCTCGTTTCTGGCCGTGGCCGCGCTGTTCTGGCTCGTTCCCGTCGCCTCCGTGGGCGGCGGCGCCCTGGTTCAAGCCCTGCGAACCATGCTCCGCGGACCCGTCACGCCCCTCGACCTGCTCGAGCGCAAGTATCACCCCAAATGGCGCAAGGATCTGCGGCGGCTGGGCGGGCTTTTGGTTGAGGGGCTCCTCACGTCGGCCGTCGTCTGGGTGGCCGCGATTCCCCTGGTGTCGCTCCGGTTTCACCTGATCTCGCCGATTGGCGTGTTGCTCAACATCCCCCTGATCCCGATCACGTCGACGGCGCTCTTAGAGGCTATCCGGTAAAAAGCGAATCGTGTAAACTGTTGGCGTTCAAGGACGTCCCGCCATTGACCCGACTCAAGGACGAGCACCCATGCGAAAGCCCTATCCCTCCGACCTCAGCGACGAACAGTGGAGCCTGATC
>DAIDHE010000004.1 GCA_027459775.1 Planctomycetales bacterium
CGTGGGTGCGCACACGTCGGCAGGCGCGTGCTGAATGTGACGCACGAGCGACTCAATCTCGCCCCGGGAGAGCCCCAGATCGGTCGCGATCTCAAGCTCGCTCGCGCCCGCCATGGCCATGCGCTCGACCGGCTCGGTCAACGCCGCCAGCCGGCCGTCGAGCCGCGGCCGATCGACGTGCCGCCGGTGCAGGGGCCAGGGCGACCCCAGATCGGGAAACCCAGGGTCGAACCAGTACTCGCGACCACCCTGGCGGATCAGCTCGAGAAACCACTCCTCGAAACTCCGCGCGATCACTCGGGGCGGATCGAGCGAGCCATCGTCGCCCGAGGTAAAGACCGGGCAGCCCCCCCCGGGCAGGCGATAGGCCAGGTCGATGCAGACGGTCTGAAGATTCGGGTTGCCGAGCTCGAACCAGCTCTCGGGCTGAATCATCATGCCAGGAACCGCGGCGAACGGGATCATGGGCCCGATCGCGGTGATGGGATGGACGAGCGGCCCCGATCGGTAAAGCCCGTTTGATAACAGCAAGAGCGCTCGCAGCCCCGCCGGCAGACGATAGCCGTGCCGTTCCTCCCAGTCCGTGACGGACTGGGACTGAGCGGGCTCGCGACAGGGAGACCCTGCCTCGGCCGACCATGCGGCGAGCAGGTCGGGAGCAGGCGCGAGGCTCATGTCAAAGCCTCCCCATGCGATCCAGCGGGTCACGACATCTTGGAGAGCGACGGCCATCGAGGTCCTCACCACGCCGACTCGAGCGGCGCTTCGATCCGACCGAACAACGTGACCGCGCTCGCCCCCTGGACCCGCACGCGGACAAACCGGCCGACCAACCCCAGATCCCCGGCGAACGCCGTGATCCGATCGCACGACGTCCGGCCCACGAGCTGTTCGCCGCTCTCCCATCCCTCGCGCCGAGTCGTCGACCGGCTCGGACCCTCCACCAAGACCTCGACCTCCCGGCCCACGAACCGCTCGTTGTCTTCCAGGCTGATCCGCGTTTGCAAGGCCAACAACTCGTTGTTCCGCCGCTTCTTCACATCATCCGGCACGTCGTCGGCGAAAAGCGCGTCGGCCTTGGTCCCCAGCCGGGTGCTGTATTTGAAGATGAAGCTGTTCTTGAACCGACCACGCTCCACCAGCCCCATCGTCCGCTCGAAGGCCGCCTCGTCCTCGCCGCAAAAGCCCACGATGAAATCGCTCGAGATCGCCACGCCCGGGATCGTCTCACGAGTTCGCGCCAGCATCTCTTCATACGCCGCCGCCGTATACATGCGTTTCATGCGCTTGAGGATGGCATCGCAGCCGCTCTGGGCCGGGACGTGGATCGAGCGCGCGATCTTGGGAAAGTCGCGGACGGCTTGCAGCAGGTCGTCGGTCATGTCGTTGGGGAAATTGGTGACGAACTTGACCCGCTCGATCCCCGGTACGGCCTGAACGCGTTCGAGGATGTCCGAAAGCCGCGTCAGGCGGCCGTCGGTCGCCCGTTTTTCGTAGCTGTTGACGGTCTGGCCCAGGAGTGTGATTTCGCGGACCCCCTGGTCGACGAGCATCCGGGCCTCGGCCAGGATCGCCTCGGGCTCACGACTCTGCTCGGGCCCGCGCACCGAGGGGACGACGCAGTAGGTGCAAAACTTGTCGCAGCCCATCATGACTCGAATAAACGCCTGGAACGGCGTCGGCCGAAGCGCGGGCTCGCGGTCGGGGTCGTAGACCGTGAACGACGACGCGATCACCTCGAGCGTCCCGTCGCGACGCGACTTGCTGACGGCTGTCGCCCGGGGCGCGCCCGCCTTCGCCGCCGCCAGCAGCTCGGGCACCCGATCAAGCTGACCAGGCCCGACGACCATATCGACATGGGGTGCGCGCTTGAGAATTTCCGCCTGGTCCTTCTGCGCCATGCACCCCAGCACGCCGATCGCAACCCCAGGATTCCGCTGTTTCAACCGCTTGATCCGCCCGAGTGCGCTGTAGATCTTATCCTCGGCGTGTTGCCGTACCGAGCAGGTGTTGTAGAACACCGCGTCGGCCGCGGTCACGTCGTCGGTGAGGTCGTAGCCCTCGGCGCGCAGCTTGGCGGCGACGATCTCGCTGTCGAGCATGTTCATCTGACAGCCGACCGTCTCCAGATACAGCTTTTTCCGCGTGCCCGCCGCCGACTCTTCCGCCATCGAGCGCTGCTCCCCGTCCCCGCGATGCCGTCGCATACTCTGATTGACAACATGATACCAAACCCCCGCCCGATTCGGGAACCACACCCACGCAAATCAAAGGGGCCAGGACTCATTCATTCCTGGCAAACCAACCGGGCTCGGCTCCAGACACAACCCAGAATCCATGAGTCCCAACCCCTTTGATTTGCCCACCCAAGATGATAGAGTCAGCGAATCAAAGGGGTCAGGACTCGTGGATTCTCGGCAAATCGACGTGGTTCGGCTTCAGACACGATCCAGAATCCCTGAGCCCTGACCCCTTTGTTTTTTGGGGGGGATATCCGTGAAGAGTGGCGGGGGCAGGGCGGCGTGTTTCGCGCTCGCGGCGGTGCTGCTCGGCGTGGTCTTGGGGCCGGTGGAGTCCGCCGAGGACACGCTCAAGGTCTCGAACCAAACGCTTCACGACGGCCGGATCAATCCGATGCTGTTTGGCAACTTCATCGAATTGCTCGACGACC
>DAIDHE010000036.1 GCA_027459775.1 Planctomycetales bacterium
ATTCTGCTCGGCAAGTCGTTCGCGGTCGTGGCGCCCAATCCAGACCTGGCTCGCCGGGCCGTCGCCGCGGAAGCACGCGGCGGCAAGGCCTGGGCGCCCGCGGGCGAGACGGTCCAACAAATCAAATGCCTGCCGGAAGAATTGGCCTTCCTGGCGGTGGGCGATCCCCGCGACTCGTTCTGGCCCGAGGCGATGGTCGCGCTCAACAAACCGACCGTGCCGATTCTCGGCGAGCTTTTCGGCGTCGATCTGGGAGACGAGCCGGCCGAGACTCAGCAGTCGGAATTCCTGGGCTTGCTGGGCGTACGCAAGCTGGCCGGCACGAAGCCCCGGGTCCAGCACCCCTCTACGGTCAAGGCCAAACATCTGAGTTCACTCATCTTCCCGAGCATCCTGGCCGCGACGATCGACAACCGCGGCCTCCGCGTGATCAGTCTCGAGGCGCTGCCGCTGTCGTGTCTCGGGGTCGGCCTCGAACACAAGGAATCCGGACGCTCCGCGAGCCTCGAGATGACCATCAGGTTCGGGTTGGGACGATGAACCCGATTTCCGGACGACGCCTGGCGTCTCACCCTCCCCGAGACCGCTCGAACCGCCGGCGACCTGCTCCGTGGCGGAGCGGGTTCGTTGATGCTAGACTCAGGCCCAGGCGTGCGTCGTTCGCGACCCACGAGGAACACCAACTGAGGCGTGGAGGGGTTTCCGATGAATTTGCTCGACCAGCTTCGGGGCATGACCGTGGTTGTCGCCGACACCGGCGATTTCGAGTCGATCGCTCAGTTTCAACCGCGAGACGCGACCACCAACCCTTCGCTGATCTACAAGGCGGCCCAGATGCCGCCCTACAAGCACCTCGTCGAGGAGGCGGTCGCCAAGGCCCAATCGGAGGCCGCGCCGGGCTCTCCCGAATTCATCGACGCCTGCATCGATTACCTGTTCGTCGGCTTCGGGCTCGAAATCCTCAAGCTCGTCCCCGGGCGAGTCTCGACCGAGGTGGACGCCGGCTTGTCGTTTAATACCGACGGAACCGTCCAAAAGGCGCGGCGGCTGATCGGGCTCTACGAAGCCGAGAAAATCGACCGCAAGCGCATCTTGATCAAGATCGCCTCGACCTGGGAAGGAATCAAGGCCGCCGAAAAGCTCGAGAAGGAAGGGATCCACTGCAATCTGACCCTCCTTTTCGGCTTCGCCCAGGCCGTCGCCTGCGCCCAGGCCAAGGTCACCCTGATCTCCCCCTTCGTCGGGCGCATCCACGACTGGTATTGCAAGGAGCGCGGCGTCAAGTCCATCCCCGCCACCGAGGATCCCGGCGTCCAGTCGGTCACTCGCATCTATAACTATTACAAGAAATTCGGCCACAAGACCGAGGTCATGGGCGCCAGCTTCCGCAACACGGGCGAGATCGTCGAGCTCGCCGGCTGCGACCTGCTCACGATCGCGCCCGAGCTGCTCGACGAGCTCAAGCACAAAGAGGGTACGCTCGCCCGCAAGCTTGCTCCCGAGACCGCCCAGTCGCCCGAGTCCAAGCCGCTCGACCTCGACGAAAAGACGTTCCGCTGGATGCAGAACGAAGACCCCATGGCCACCGAAAAGCTCGCCGACGGGATCCGCAAATTCAACGCCGACCTCGTGAAGCTCCGCGAGCTCACCGTCGCGCTGGCGCACGAGCTGGTCAGCGTCTAGAGCGCCGCCGAGGGAGGGAGTGCGATGCTTGACCAGGCCGCTCTGGCGGGTTCGATCCGGCTCACGCAATTCGCCAAGCGGGCGGGCTGCGCGGCCAAGCAACCGCCCGATTTCTTGCTGGCGCTCCTCAAGAAACTGCCGGCGATCACGGACCCCAACGTGATTGTCGGCCATTCGACCTCGGACGACGCGGCCGTTTACCGGCTGTCGGACGACCTGGCGCTCGTGCTCACGACCGATTTCTTCACGCCGATCGTCGATCGCCCGTTTGACTTCGGCGCGGTCGCGGCGGCGAACGCGCTTTCGGATGTTTACGCGATGGCGGGCGAGCCCCTGGCCGCCCTGAGCCTGGTGGGCTTTCCGACCGGGGCCTTGCCGCCCAGCGTCTTGGCCGAGATTCTTGAGGGCGCGACCTTGAAGGCGGCCGAGGCGGGAGTACCGATCGTGGGCGGGCATACGATCGTCTCGGAAGAGCCGATCTTCGGGCTCGCGGTCGTGGGCCGGGTCGACCCTCGCCGGCTCATCACCAACGCGGGCGCCCGGGTGGGCGACCTGCTCGTGCTCACCAAACCGCTCGGCCTGGGGTTGATCACGACCGCGGCCAAGCGCGGCGAGGACCATTTGGGGGCGATCGGCGAGGCGATCGAGGTGATGACCACGCTCAATAAGGGCGCGGCCCAGGTGCTGGCGGCGGCGCAAGCCAGCGCGCTCACCGACATCACCGGCTTTGGGCTCCTGGGCCATCTGCGCAACATGACGACGGCCAGCGGCGTCATGGCCGAGGTCTGGTTTGACGAGGTTCCGTTCCTCGCCGCGGCCCGGACCTATGTCGAGCAAGGGCTCGCGCCGGGGGGCACGCACGGGAACCGGCGGTTCCTGGCGAGCTGGGTCGATTACGACCCCGAGCTCTCCGACAACGATCAGCTCTTGCTCTGCGACGCCCAGACTTCGGGGGGGCTGCTGGCGGCCCTCGCGCGGGCGAGCGTCCCCGCGGTCCTGCAAGCGCTCCACGCCCAGGGACTTGCTCGATCCAAGGTGATCGGAATCATGCGGGCGGGCGAGCCGGGGCGGATCCACGCGCGGAAAGGCGCCACCACCAGAGCGTGAGGGGCTCGCCCGCTCGCCGATGATCGCGGCGGGCCGCGGCGACGCCCTCGGAGGCGAGGGCACAAACAGTGCATCGCGAATATCGGCCTGATCAGATGCGACTTGGGGCGGTCGTTCAAGGACCAGCCGCGGACGCGCACGACCACGACCACCAGCACCACGATCAACCCCACGACCACGCGCACGAACACGACCCGGCCGCCGAGCGGCGGCGGCTGTTGGCCCTGGTGATCGTGGTGGGCGGGCTAATCGCGGCCGATGTCCTGCTAGGCTGGTTCGATTCGCCCCTGCGAAGTCCGTTCGGCGTACCGCTCGCGCTCTGGGCGGCGGTGATCGGCGGCGGACGGGTCGTCTTTCTGGCCTTGCTCGCCCTCCTCGAAGGATCAATAGGCGCGGATTTCGCGCTCGCGATTGCCTGCGTGGCGGCGGCCTGCCTGGGCGAGTTGTTCGTGGCGGCCGAGGTCGTCTTCATCGCGCTCGTCGGCGAATATCTCGAATCGATCGCGTTTGCCCGCGCCCAGAACGCACTCGGCGGCCTGCTGGCTGAGTATCCGCGCACGAGCCGCGTCGCGCGCGGCGACGCCGAGGTCGAGATCCCCACCAGCGAGGTCGTCGTCGGCGACCGCGTGATCGTGCGCCCGGGCGAGCGGATCGGCGTCGACGGCGTCGTCGTCCGCGGCCGGTCGGCCGTCGACGAGGCCGTCCTCACCGGCGAAAGCATGCCCGTCGACAAGACCGAGGGAGATCAGATCCGCGCCGGCACGGTCAACCAGTTTGGGCGCATCGAGGCAACCGCCGAGCGCGTGGGCGACGAGACCACGCTGGGGCAGGTGATCCGCCTGCTCGAGGAGGGCTCGCGCAATCGGTCGCGGCTCGAGCGGACGGCCGATCGCTACGCCCGGCTGTTCCTCCCCGCGGTACTCTCCGCGGCGGCCGTCGTGTTCGCCGCGACCAATCACGCCTGGCTGGCGGGGCGGCTCACGGGGGCGACCGCGCTCGTCTTGAACCTGGACCCGACCCTGGCCGTGCTGGTGGTCGCATGCCCGTGCGCGCTCATCCTGGCCACGCCGACGGCCGTTCTGGCGGCGACGGCCCGGCTGGCCCGCCGCGGGGTCTTGGTCCGCGGCGGGGCGGCCGTGGAAGCGCTCGCGCGGGTCGACTGCATGGCCTTTGACAAGACCGGCACCCTCACCGAGGGCAAGCCCGAGCTCGGCGACGTGATCGCGATCGGGCGCGAGCAAGACGAGGAGGCCAGGCAAGCGATCTTGCGGCTGGCCGCGGCCGCCGAGCGACCCAGCGAGCACCCGCTCGCGCGGCTGCTGGTTCAGGCCGCCCTGCGCGCGGGCGGCGCGGTTCCCGAAACGCTCGATTTCGAGGCCCTGCCGGGCGCTGGCGTGGCCGCGCGGGTGTCGCGCGCCGATTCGAAACTCGCAACACCCGACGCGGGCGAGGATCCAGAATCCGACACATTCGCCATTCTCGTCGGCAATCGGCGTCTGGTCGAGGAGCGGGGGATCGCGATCGAGCCCGAGGTCGATCGGGCGCTCGAGGCGCTCGATCGATCGGGTCAGACCGCGCTTTTGATCGCCGTCGACGGCCGGGTGCGCGGGGTGGTGGGCGCGCGGGACCGGGTTCGCCGGGAAGCACACGACGCGATCCGTGATCTCAAGCGCCTGGGCGTGCGGGATCTGGCGATCCTGAGCGGCGATCGCCGCGCGGCCGTGGAAGCCGTGGCGCGGAGGGTCCACGTCAAGGCGGCCTTGTCCGAGCTCACGCCGCTGGCCAAGGGCGAGTGGGTCGAGGAGCGCAGGCGCGAGGGCCGGGTGGTGGCGATGGTCGGCGACGGGGTCAACGACGCACTCGCGCTCATGAAGGCCGACGTCGGGCTCGCGGTGGCCGGCCAGGTCGGCAATCTGGCGTCC
>DAIDHE010000056.1 GCA_027459775.1 Planctomycetales bacterium
CTCCAGAGAAGATTTGTGTTGAATGCTGCTGTCGGATAACTCGTTCACCTCTGAGCCACGCCCATCGCGTTTTGCAAGAGTTCGACGACCTCGGCGTCTTCGACCGGTGCGAACTCCTCGTAGAACTGATCGATGGCCCAGAAGGACTTCGGCGTGAGCAGGCAGACCACTTCGTCACAGTGACGGCGGACGTGAGCGATCCGGCCTGGCGTGCCCACGGGCGCCGCCGCGATGAGCTCGTAAGGCCCCTGGGCGCACGTTGCGTCGAGGGCGGCGATCATGGTCGAGCCGGTCGCAATGCCGTCGTCGGCAACAATCACGGAGCGGCCCGCGATGGGCGCGCGAGGCCGCACGTGCCGAACAAGTGCCTCGCGGCGAGCCAACTCGCGAGACTGGTAGCGCCGTTCCTCGACCAGGAATTCGGCATCGAGGCGAACGAGCTCACGGGCATCCTCGTTCCAGTAAACCCGCCCGCCCTCGACGATGGCACCGAGGGCCAGTCCGGGCTGGCTCGGAGCGCGGAGCCTGTGGGCGAGGGCCACGTCGAGCTCAGCCCCCAGCTCCTCCGCCAGTACCGCGCCCGTAACGACTCCGCCGCGGGGAATCGCCAGGACGAGCGGATCGCGGAACGGCCGCCCCTTGAGTCGTTGCGCCAGCCAATACGCGGCGTCTTGCCGATCTTGAAACATCAGTCACTCCTTATAGGAGTGGTGCGGCTGACGTTTTGGTTCGCCTGACACGGAAATCCTCGTTCCCACGCTCCCGCGTGGGAATGCCGTCTTCGACGCTCTGCGTCGTCTTCCGCGCAAAGTTTCGCCGACGGGTACTGGCCACTCGTGACTTGGCCCAGCAAGCGCACCGCTGGGGCGACCGCAGAGCGGTCAAGACGGCATTCCCACGCGGGAGCGTGGGAACGAGGGCACGCTACTCGCGGCGGCGTGGTGATTCCAACTGGGTAACTCCTATCCTTAATCACCGCAGCCTCAAACGGGATCAACAGCGATCCGTGAGGTCGCCGCCGAACTCCAGGAATCACGACGAAATGTCTCTGCCACCCTCGGGCCGCTTGGCGGCTCATTGGGGTTGCTCCTTCTTCGCCTTCGACGACTTTCCAGCCGGTTCCGTGTGCCGCCGCTTTGTCTTCGGAGCGTGAGCCTGAGGGGCTGCGGCCGGTGTCGGCGGACCGCTCGACGTCGGCGTGACACCGCCGAGAAGAGTCTGCCCCTGGAAGAAAATCGGCTCCGAACCGCCCTCGACGGGACGGCCCTCGGCGTCGGTCTGGCCGTGGACGAACTCCGTCGTCAAACGCAGTTCCGCGGGGCCGCTCGGGTACGGGCCGGACGCGGGATAAACGCCCGACCGCCCCACAATGTCGATTCGTCCTTCTCCACCACCCGGCGCGCCGCTCTCTCGACGCGACTCCCGAGACGACGGTTTCGCAACTTTTTTCTTCCGCTGAGCTGCCATTGCCAAGCCTCCTCGGCCGCCGAACGCGCCGATCGCGCACGGCGACGACCGTACGAATCCCCGAAACTCAGGCCACCCGGACACGGAGCGGGCTCCGGTCGTCACATCCGGAAAACAACACGCCTTTGGCCGGACCGACCCTGGGGTCTGGGCCAGCCTCTCGTTGACAACGCAACGTGAATCCCGTTCGAAAGTG
>DAIDHE010000057.1 GCA_027459775.1 Planctomycetales bacterium
AGCACTGGGGCGTTGAGGGCAGCGGACGCGCTTACGTAGGCACCAGCGGCGCGGCCCCGAATCCGTACAACATCAATGGCCCTTTTGTGTCGCAGTATCTGTTTGTCGGCGGGCCAGAGTGGCTGGGACCGCATAACAAGCACGGCGACCTGATTGCCCATGCCATGTTCGGCGGCGCGTATGGCAAGTTCCAGCAGGATCTGCGCGGAAACTCGCCTTCAGTGGTGGGGTTCTACAACGACCAGATAGCTCCGGCGGCGATTATCGGCGGACACATGGACCTGAACCGTTCGGCGCGCTGGGTTTTCCGCATTACGCCAGACGCGGTGATTACGCACTACGGCGTCAATTACGGAAACAATGCCAAACAGTGGGACGTGAATTTCGCGATTTCAGTGGGCGTGGAGTACAAGTTCAAGCGGAACCTACGACCTGGGCCGGCCTGACGACGCTGTCGTTTTGGCGCTCTTCAAGGACGTCGAGCGCGTGGTCCTGTCCGCGGACGACACGGATGAGATGAGCCTCCGGCTCATGGCGACGTGTCGCCCAGGAGACTCAAGCGGGGCGCTCGCGCGATCGATCGAGTTGTACGTCAAGATGGGTCTTGCCTTGCTCGACCAGACCCTGTCGACGGATCACAAGGCCGATTCTCACGACCCCCTCATCCGCATGACCAGATCCCTGCTCGCGAACATCCGCGTCGAGCACTCCGACCGTTCGGTCAGCGTCAAGACCCAGGGGTTCGGTCGACTCGCCGATCTGGCCTCGATGATCGAGGCCGAGATGAAGTGCGAGAAAAAGGCCGGGAATCCACAGGCCAAGGCCGCGAAGAAAACCGAGACGCGATGACCGGGCCCTCCCAAGGCTCGCTCGGTAAAAGCACGCGAGAATCGCGGTCCACGACGTCCCTTCAGCCCTCGCGATTCGAGGCGGCCGCCCCGCGCGCGGGCAGGATGTCGGCGACCGCGATTCGTCCGAGCGTTTGACCGTCGATCCAAACCGGGACCGCGTCCGCCTCCGCATGGACCTCGATCGACCCGTAACCCGTCGGCCCCGGCTCGGAATAGACCTCGACCTGGCGTTCCGCCACATTGACAATCCAGTAAACCGGGATTCCCGCCGGGCCGTAAACATGGGCGGCCAGCTTGCGGTCGTCCGCCAGGCTGGAGTCGGCGACTTCCACGACCAAGGCGACCTCGTGCGGCTCGGGGTGGTGATCCGCGAAATCCCCGGGCGTACCCCGCGCGACCGAGCGATCGGGCTCGGGCTCGCTGTCGCGGCCGGGGATCCGGATTGGTTTCGCCCCGCGGGCGTGATAACGATCGGCCGGCAGGATACGCGAAAGGGCAGCGCCCAGGAGCTCGTCGACGATCGCATGCGGAGGGTTCTGGGTCATCTTGGCCACCAGGTATCCATTGATGAGATGGAACTGCTTGCTGGTCTTGAGCGCGCCCGAGGCGACCATCGCCTCGTATTCGCCCAGAGACATCCGGTAGAGCCCGGAGGGAATCCAGTCCAGCGTCGGGATCGCCGGCTGAGCGGAATGGAGCGTGGCCATGAACAAGGGCTCCCGCGATTTCGGTCGAGTACGTGGCGTTTGGTCCAGGTCCGTCGAGTTCCGACTGATGAACCCCGAACGGACTCGAGTGATTCTACCAGGGTCCATGCCATCGCGACATTTCCGCGGCCTCGCGAAAAAAACCGCGCCCTCAACCGATCGGTTCCTCGGAAGGGTGTTATCGTGTAGGGGCGAGGCAAGCCCCGGCGCGCGCCTGTTGCGAGAAAGCGCCTACTGGCCCATTGCGGATCTGGACTCGATGTCGTATAAACTTAAGAGCGAACGCAAAGTTCCGTCGCTCTAGACCCTTCATTCGCCGAGCCTCCTCTCTTGCGGCCCTCCCTTACGTTGAGAAGCCCTGGATGAGCGATCACGGCGGCCCGACTATCAGGACCCACCCGCTTCATTCAAATTGACACGAATGCGAGCCGTGTCACAAATCCCAAGTGCTCGCCGCTGCCGACCGCCCTTGTTTCGCGCCCTGGATCGCGCGAATCGAATGGGCGACGCGATTGGACCCTGGCGACGCCCTGTGCGAGGCGCGCTCGCGGGAATCACGGTTGCCGACGACCCCGTTCGTCGGCGAGTCATAAGGCGGCTCGTTTCACCCGAGGAATTCATCGGTCGATGGCGCAGTCTGACAGGTTGAATCATTCCGAACAGGTCGCGGGCTGGAAGCACGGCGAGGTCGCCGTCGTCGGCCTCACCGGCTCGATTGGCGGTGGAAAAAGCACAGCCGCCCAGAGCCTGGCGCGGCGAGGAGCAATGATCATCGACGCCGACAGCGTGGGACACCAAGTCTTGAACGAACCCACCGTCCGAACCCGACTCATCGCGCGATTCGGCCCCGGCATCGTGGAAAACCCCACGAGCCCGGACACGCCCCAAGCGCCCATCAGCCGCCGCGCGCTGGGCGCGATCGTCTTCGCCGATCCCCAAGCCAGGCTTGATCTTGAGTCGATCGTTCATCCCATCATGCGCGAACGGTTCGCGGCCCAGATTGCCTCGGCCGCCCAATCGCGCTCCACTCGCACCATCGTGCTCGACGCGGCGATTCTGTTCGAGGCCGGCTGGGACGACCTTTGCGACCGCGTCATCTATGTCGATGCACCCTGGGCCGCCCGCCTGGACCGCGTCGAGCGGTCGCGGGGCTGGACGAAAGAGCGATTGCTCGCCCGCGAGCGCGCCCAGAGCCCCGCGGAAGAAAAAAAGGCCAGGGCCGACCTGGTTCTCGATAACTCCGGCGATCCCGATTCGCTGGAACGCTCACTGGACCGTCTGGAAGCCTGGCTGCACGCCGGCGCTTCGCGGACGGTCGCGACGCCCCGGGCCTTGACCGATTCCCCCGGCGTATCACCCGCCTCGCCCCCGCTCTTACGGTCGTCCGACCGCGAGTCGTCACCGGAACGCGACTCGACCCGATCACCCTTTCTTGAATGCACGAGGAGACTCTAACCCCATGTCCAACGAGACGCGTTCCCGCCGCGAGCCTTCAGGCACGTCGCGAATCCGCAAGACCAGCGCGGCCTCCGCGCCTCCGCCCGCCGCGGCCCCCCCGGCCGCTGGCTTCGCGGCCGGCGTCGAGCCGGCGGCGACCACCCCCGAGCCCGCCCGCGAGCAATATCGCGAGGGTCCCGCCGATCGCGAGCCCATTCGCTTCATCCGCGAGCGAGCCGCCGAACGCGAGCCCACGCGCGAGCCGGTCCGCGAGCCGGTTCGTGAGCGCGAGCCGATCCGCGAACGGGTCGAGCGCGAGCCGGGGATGACCGTTCGCGAGCGCGTCAGCCGCGAGCGCGGCGATCGCGAGGCCCCGGTCGTCCATCACGATGGGATTCCGCTGGCACGCGACCGCGATCGCGAGCCGGTCTCCCGCGAGCCCGCACCCCGCGAACGGGAACGGCCGCGCGAGTACGACCCGCCCCAGCCGCGGGAACGGGTCGACCGCGACGGCGCGCACGCCACGCGCGACCGCGATTACGGCCCGCATCCGTTCAAGGATCGATCCGTCGCCAGCGGATACGTCGAGCCCTCCGCCGACTTTCCCGACGAAGACGAAGACGTGTTCGGCGACGTCGCCCTCCACGATCGCTACGAAGACATCAAGCGCGGCGAGATCCATCTCACCGAGCTGCAAAAGATGACGATGCCCCAGCTCATCCGCACCGCCAAGACCGAGGGCATCGCGGAATACATGGGGCTCAAGAAGCAAGACCTGATCTTCAAGATCCTCAAGGAGCGGGTCAAGCAAAACGGGCTCATGTACGGCGAGGGAACGCTCGAGGTCCTGCCCGACGGCTTTGGGTTCCTGCGCAGCCCCGACTACAACTATCTCCCCTGCCCCGACGACATCTACGTCTCGCCCAGCCAGATCCGCCGCTTCGGTCTCAAAACCGGCGCGATCGTGTCGGGCCAGATTCGCCCGCCCAAGGAAAACGAGCGCTATTTCGCCCTGCTGCGGGTCGAGGCGATCAATTTCGAGGATCCCGACAAGCTCAGCGAGAAGGTCGGCTTCGACGACCTGACGCCGCTCCACCCCCAGGGCCGCATCCGGCTCGAGACCACCCCCGACGAGATCAACATGCGGGTGGTCGATCTGGCCACCCCGATCGGCTTCGGCCAGCGCGGGGTGATCGTCGCGCCCCCCCGGACGGGCAAGACGATCCTCTTGCAAAAGATCGCCAACAGCATCCTCACCAACCATCCCGAGGCCTACGTCCTCGTCCTCTTGATCGACGAACGCCCCGAGGAAGTCACCGACATGGAGCGCTCGGTCAAGGGACCGACCGCCGAGGTCATCAGCTCGACCTTCGACGAGCCCGCCTCGCGACACATCCAGGTCGCCGAGATGGTCATCGAAAAGGCCAAACGCATGGTCGAATTCGGCAAGGACGTGGTCATCCTGCTCGATTCGATCACCCGGCTGGCGCGGGCCTATAACACCGAGGCGCCGCACTCGGGCAAGATCTTGACCGGCGGCATCGACGCCTCGGCCCTGCAAAAGCCCAAACGCTTCTTCGGGGCCGCCCGCAAGATCGAGGAGGCCGGCAGCCTCACCATCCTGGCCACCGCCCTTGTCGACACCGGCAGCCGGATGGACGACGTGATCTTCGAGGAGTTCAAGGGCACCGGCAACATGGAGCTCCACCTCGACCGCAAACTCGTCGACAAGCGGGTCTGGCCCGCCATCGACGTCAACCGCTCCGGCACCCGCCGCGAAGAGCTCCTCATGGACGCCGACGAGCTCCGCCGGGTCTGGATCCTCCGCCGGGTCTTGAACGACATCAACCCCGTCGAGGCCATGGAGCTCTTGACCGGCCGGATGCGCAAATCCAAGAGCAACGCCGAGTTCCTGACGAGCATGAACCTCTCATGAACACCCCGCGTCAAGCTCTCGACCCGCCGTGCGGAATGCAATCTCAGTCCCAGAACAGGAGCTTGGACCATCATGAATCTTGATTCCATCTGGGGCATGGTGAAGGCCCGGCCGTTCCAGCCGTTCGTGATCGAGCTCACGGACGGGCGGACGATCCGGGTTCTTCACCCCGAGTGCTTCTGGACCGCCCCCGACGATCATGCGTTTTTCGTCAGCCAGCCCCAGGAAAAAACGGTCTCCGTCGACCCTCACGATGTCGCCAGCCTGCTCCCGGTCTCGCGCGATCGGTCCTCGGGCACGACTCGAACCGGATAATCGAGCGCCATGGCTGAGTTTCACGGTGATTTCCAGGTGCCCCAGGGCCGGTTCGCCATCGTGGCGGGCCGGTTCAACGCCCTCGTCAGCGAGGCGCTGCTTTCAGGATGCCGCGACGCCCTGGCCCGCCACGGCGTCGCCGAGAGCGCCGTCGACGTGGCCTGGGCGCCAGGCTCGTTCGAAATCCCCCTCGTGGCCCGAACCCTGGCTACGACCGGGCGCTACGTCGCGGTGATTTGCCTCGGTTGCGTGATTCGCGGCGAAACCCCCCATTTCGACATGGTCGCCGGCCAGGCCGCCGCCGGCGTGATGCAAGCCGGGCTGGCGACCGGCGTCCCGGTGATCTTCGGCATCCTCACCACCGACACCGTCGAGCAAGCGCTCAACCGCGCAGGCCTCAAGGGGGGCAACAAGGGCGCCGACGCCGCCCTGGCCGCCATCGAAATGGTCAACCTGCTCGCGGCCATCTCCTCCTCGTGAGGGGTCAAGGCTCTTCTTCGCTCCTCATCTCGGAGCTTCCGCCGTGTCCAAGCCCCTCTTGCCGCAAGCATTCTGGTTTCAGCTCGCGTTTCGGTGTCCGCGCGTGGGCGGCATGGTCCGAACGGGGGAGAAGGGGCCGCTGCTCGACTTGCCCGATTCCTGCCGGCTGCCCGCGCTCGCGGAAATCGACGGCAAGACCACGTGGGTCGAGGTCTGGACGGGCTGGAATCCAAGCGGGCTCGGCATCGCGTTCCGTGCCCGGGGCGTGGACAAGCAGCAGCTCGTGCCGGGTCGACCCGAGGGATTCGCGACGGTGGTGGTCTTGATCGACACCCGCGACACCCGCGACATCAGCCGGGCGTCGCGCCATTGCCATCGATACACGACCCGGATCGAGCTCAAGCCGGGTCGCGTGCTCGAGCCCAAGGTCGTGCAGAAGCCGATCCCCCGGTCGACCGGCGACCCCCCGATGAGTCGCAAGGAAAGCGTGCTGGCTCGCGCGGCCCTCGAGCCCGACGGCTGGCGGTTCGAGCTTTTCTTCCAGGCCGATGCGCTCCACGGCTTCGATCCCGAGACCAACCGCCGCCTGGGGTTCGCCTATCGCGTCATGGACCTGGTGCGCGACGATCAGTTCCTCGGTGTCGGGAAAGAGTTCCCGATCGAGGACAACCCGAGCCTGTGGTCGACGCTCGAACTGGTCGATTGACGGCGGTCCAACTGGTCAGGGGGCTGGCGAGCGGCGGTCGGCCGGAGCCGTCGGCCGCGCCTGGTCGCCGAGCGCGAGAGCCACGCTCGCGTGCGAGCGGCCGCCGACCCTGCACCAGGCGAGCCAGGCGCGCTCGAGCTCGCGGACGTCGCCCAGGCTGTAATGCGCCTGCGTGGCCGCGTCCCAGTCTTGCCGCTGGGCGTCGCGGACGAACCGCAAGAACCGCGGCCGGCCGCCGATCTCGATCAGGAACCGCGAGATCGAATAGCCCTGCCCGTAAAAACCCATGAGGTCCGTCGGATACTCTTCCATCACGAAGAGCCGGGCCAGGGGGAATTCACCACGCCGCTGAAAGAGATCGGCGACGATCTGGTCGTGCCTCGCCAGTTCGCGCTCGTCCTCTGAGAGCAACGACGCCCCCTCGTCGGCCCACCGCGGCATCGGGCCGCCAAGATACGCGGCAAAGATCGTGTGGGTGACCTCGTGCGGGATCGCCGAGGCCAGGATTCGCTCAAGCCGGCCCTCGACCTTCATGGATTGGTCCGTCACCCGGCCCAGGTGAAATCCAAACGACGTCAATCCCCCGGCCTCGCCGCGGGTGAGCTGCACCCGGATCGGGCAGGGACGCGGCCAGTTGGGCAGCTCCTGACCCAGCCACGCCACCGCGATGTCGCGCCGGCACGCCTCGGCGCGCTCCGCGATCTGGCGCGCGACCTCGGTCGAGCTGGCCTCGACCACGAAATTCGTCGTCCGCGCCGACGCCCCCGCCAGGAGCGGAAGCTCCAGCAGCAATAGGCCGATGCCCCATCGAAAGCCGCGCGCCCGTCCCCCGCACCGTGCATCCATGCCGGAAGCTCCCTCTCCCTGGGTCCGTCCCTGTTTGAACGGGGGAAGGTTATCACAACGGCCGGTTCCTGTCTTGGCGATTTCGGAGCGCCCGCTCGCGCGGACTTGAGTGTTTTCTTTTGAGGATTCGGATTGGAGCGGTTGGCGCGGGTTTGGCGGCGCGCGGTGGGGCGGTTCTTGGGAATAGGTTCATGCACCTGGCGGTATCCGGCCGATTGAGTAGGCTGTCTGGACCAGGGATTGGTGGGAATGTGGTTCGTCATGCTTTCGAGGCTTCTTCGCCCCGAGTCTCCGGTCGGTGATCCAGTGGATCGCGGCATGCGGCCGCGTCCCGACGGTGGACCGCGTGGAGGAGGAAAACCCATGGCGACCGCGCGTTTGCGCGTCTTCCCACATCCCGAGGAAGACCAAGAGGATTCGATCAACCCCGCCATTCCGATCAGACTGAGCGAGCTCTATCCCTTGCTTGCTCAGGCTTATCAGGACAATTACGTCTGGCTGCGCGACTTTGAGAATGACGAGCTCCTGGTGAGCAACGATCTCTACGAGGTGGTTCGCGCGTTCTCGAACTGCCGTCCTTCGGCGTAGGCGCGGGGCGGGTCGCTTGTCAGGCCGGCGCGAAACGCCTAGGATGAGTGTTACATTTAACACTCACAATCCTGCGATCGGTCGTTGCGACAGTCGGGTGCACCTGATGGTCGGCGAAGAATCACCCTCGAGCGATGAGACCTTCCTGATCGAACGTCACGGCGACCTCACGGTCATCACGGCGTCCCGCGCGCTCGAGCGGATCGATTTCAGCTTCGAGGAATCGGTGGCCGATCTCGTCCTGAAGACCATCAAGCGGCAAGAAAACCCGCTCGTGATTTTCGATCTGAGTCAGGTCGACAATTTCGGCTCGATGTTCCTTGCGCTCTTGATTCGCTGCTGGAAGCTGGCGTTGTCTCGGGGGGGGACGATGGCGGTTTCGGGAGTGAGCAAGCAGACTCGCGAATTGCTACGGGTGACGTCGCTGGATATGGTCTGGCCGATGTACGGCTCGAAGCGCGAGGCGATGGAAGCCCTGTTGCTCGAATGATCGAGCGTCGAGCGTCGAGCCTGGACCAGAGCCGTTGACAGTCTTGGCGGCGGGTCCGATGATGATCAAGGGGCGACCACGAGAGCCGCGGAGGGTGGATTCCCGCCGACCGAGCGGCTTCGATGCGGCGACCAGGAGCCACGATGGGCATCCAAGACCGCGAATACTACCGCCACGCCACGAGCGGGTCCGCCTGGTGGGTCGCCGTCCCGCCGGTCACGCGGGCGCTCGTCCTCATCAACGTCGTCGTTTTCCTGCTGATTCAGCTCTCGAGGAACGAGGCCGACACGCTGTTCCAATGGTTAGCCGCCTCGCCCCAGGAGACGCTGCACAAGCTGCGGCTCTGGCAGCTCTTGACGTCCACGTTTCTCCACGCCGGCCTTCCCCATCTCGTGGGGAACATGTATTTCCTCTGGATCGTCGGCCGAGAAATGGAGGCGCTCTACAGCTCGCGCGATTTCCTGGCCTTCTACTTGGTCACCGCGGTCTTGAGCACGCTCGCGTATCTCGTCATTCACGAAATGCTGGGCGACCCGCGGCCGGTGGTGGGTGCATCGGGGGCCGTGCTGGGTGTGGTGACGCTTTACACGCTCTACTATCCCACCCGCGAGATGCTCTTTCTGTTCTTCATCCCGATGCCGATGTGGCTGATCCTGGCGTTTTGCTTGTTCTATCCGTTCCTCCCCCTGCCGGGACTGGGCTTGCAGCACATCGCCGTGGAGTCGCATCTGGCAGGCGCGGTTCTGGGCTGGAGCTTCAAGCAATTCGACCTGAGATGGTCGCGATTCTTTTCAGGCCGGGGTTTCCGGCCGCGGCTCAGAGTCTTTTCCCCGGGCGCCCGCGAGCCGTCGCGCAAGCGCTCGCCGGCTCCTTCTTGGACCAGCGCCACAACCGCGGGCCCCGCCGCCAAGCCCACGGTGGCGGTCCTTCCCGAGGAACAGCTCGACGCCCGGTTGGACGAGGTGCTCGCCAAGATCGCCCGCGACGGCCGGGGCTCGCTCACCGACGAAGAACAACGCATCCTTCAGGAAGCGAGCCGCCGCGCGAAACTGCGCCGGAGCGACCGGCCTTGAGCGCGATCGAACACGGCCCCTACCATGTCCGACCCGCCCTGCCCGGCGATCTCGACGTGATCATCGATTTCAACCGCCGGCTCGCACTCGAAACCGAGTCCAAGACGCTCGACGAACGGACTCTCGAGGCCGGCGTCGAGCGGGCACTCGCCGACCCCGATCGCCTGCGCTACTGGGTCGCGGAGAGGCACGCTCCGTCCGGGGTCGTCGGCCAGGCCGCCGTCACCCGCGAGTGGAGCGACTGGCGCAACGGCTGGGTCTGGTGGTTCCAGAGCGTCTACATCGCCGAGGCCGAGCGCGGCCGGGGCGTTTTTCGCGCCCTCTTCCACCACATCCGCGCCCTGGCCTGGTCCGATCCCGATGTGATCGGGCTCCGGCTCTACGTCGAGGAGGCGAACGCCCGAGCCCAGGCCGTTTATGAGGCGCTGGGAATGCGGCCGGGCGGCTATCAGGTTTACGAGGATCTCTGGCTGGGTCGATCCCGCGACGGCTGAGCAAGGCGGATCCCCGGATGGACGTTCACGCCTGGGCTTCCCGGGTCGCCGGGCAAAGCAGCGCCCAGCGCTCCACGAGCCGTGCGACGGCCCCTTGATCGAGAGCGGCTTCGGCCGCCCGCGCGCCTTCCATGAGCGTATGCGTACCCATGGTCCAGAGGGCCGTCGCGGCGTTGGCGACCAGGTAGTCGCGGGCGGGTCCGCGCTCGCCTTGAAAGGCCAATCGAAGGCGCGCTGCGCTTTCGAGGGCGTTTTCGACCTGGATGGTCTGGGCGCTGGTTCTTGGAAGGCCGAAATTGCCGGGACCGAGGATCATGGGCGTGATCGAGCCCCGCTCGATCAGCAGGGCCTGGGTTTGGCCGGCGAGGGTGACCTCGTCGAGGCCGTCCTCGCCAGTCACGACCAGTGCGCGCTCGATGTGGCCGAGCCTGGCGAGGACGCCGGCCATGAGCCTGGCCCGATCGGGGTCGGGGCAGCCGACGACCTGGAATCGGGGCGAGGCGGGGTTGGCGAGCGGTCCGACCAGGTTCATGAGCGTGCGAAAAGGCAACCGGCGGCGGACGGGTGCGACCCTCGCCAACCCCGGATGAAACGCAGGCGCATGCAGATATGTGATGCCAAGCTCGTCCAGGCATCGTCGTGATCGGTCGTGGTCGACGGTGATCGCGACGCCCAGGGCCTCGAGCACGTCGGTGCTGCCCGATCGGCTCGAGGCCGCCCGATTGCCGTGCTTGATCACCCGAGCGCCGCAGGCGCATACGATGACGGCCGCCCCGGTCGAAAGATTGAGGGTTCCCGATCGATCGCCACCCGTGCCGCAGGTGTCGATCGCCGGCCGGTCGCCGGTCGTGCGAAATGGGATCATCCGCGCGCGGACCGCTCGAACCGCTCCCTCGAGCTCGTCGGCCGTCTCGCCCCCTTGCGCGAGCGCCGTCAAGAGCTTAGCCGCCTCGTCCTCGCCGGCCAGGCCGTCCAGAATCGCGGCCACGGCCCCTTCCGCGACCGCGGCGGACAGCCGTTCGCCCGCCGCCAGTTGCGCGAGAGCCGCCGAAAGGGCGTCGTCCATCACGGCACGCGAACGGTGCGCTGTTCGATCTTGCCGGAAACCAGCCGATCGAGCCGGATCACCGCCTGTGAGTGCTCGTCGTGCTGGTTCAAGAGCTTGACCGCTTGCTCCGCCGATTGCACCGCTTGATTGTCGATCGACGAAATCACGTCGCCCACCCGCGCCTGCTGGACGAGCGGGCTGTCGGGCTCGACCCGCACCACCAGAACCCCTCGCCAGCTTTCCGGAAGGTGGCTCTGGCGGGCGAGCTCGGCATCGAGGGTCGCGAGCTCGAGCCCGAGCGCGAACGAGGGCGTCTTTTCAGGATGGACGGGCCTTCGGACCAGCCCCGAGGGATCGCCCGCGCGATCCGCGGGCGGGGTCGCGCCCGGTTGGGCGAGCGTCCGTTCGCGCTCGCCGATCGTGACCTGGAAGACGACCTCATGGCGGTCGCGCCAGACGACGACCTCGGCGATCGCGCCGACCTGAGACATCGAGACGCGGTTGATCAGGTGATTGACGTCGGTGATCTCCGCGCCGCCGAACCGCAGGATGACGTCGCCGTCCTTGAGCCCGGCCTTGGCGGCCGGCGAGGTCTGGTGAACTTTATCGACGAGAGCGCCCTTGGGCCGTTCGAGTCCGAGGGCGGCGGCCTCTTCCTGAAGCAAATGCGGGTGCAGTTCGACGCCCAGAGCGCCCCGGGTGACCCGGCCATGGTCGACGAGCTCGTCCAGGATCCAGCGTGCGAGGTTGATCGCGATGCTGAACCCGACCCCCTCGTTGCCGCCGCCGTTCGAGGCGATCGAGTTGTTGATGCCGATCACCTCGCCCTTCATATTGACCAGGGGGCCCCCGGAATTGCCGGGGTTGATCGCCGCGTCGGTTTGCAGAAAGTCTTGATTCTCAACGTCTTGCAGCTCATCCATGTGCCGGCCGCGGGCGCTGATAATCCCCTGGCTGACGGAGTGGGTGAGACCGAACGGGCTTCCCATGGCGAGAACCCACGAGCCGACGACGGCGTCGTCGCTGTCGCCCATCCGGGCCGCGGGGAGGTCGTTGCGATCGAGGGCCAGCACGGCGATGTCGGCCATGGCGTCGTTCCAGGTCTTGACGGGCGTGATCGTCCGCCCATCCTGGAGCAGGATCCGGATGCGCGAGGTTTTTGCCCCCTCGATGACATGGTGGTTCGTGAGGACGTAGAGCCCAGGCGCGCGGCGACCGCGGACGATCACGCCCGAGCCGGTCTCGTCAAACTGCCGCGCCCGATGGTTTTCATCGGCCGGCGTGGTCTTCTGGGCGACGATGTGAACCACGGTCGGCGAGACCGCCCGGGACACCAGCTCAAACGTGCGGTTGATCTGCTCGAATTGCCGGTATTGTTTGGCGAGCGCGTCGTAAGTCGCGTCGTCCGATTGGGTTCGGCTCATCGCGGCGTTTGCGTTCGCCGGTTCCCTGCCCTCGACCGCCGTCCGGGTCGTCTGGCCCAGGAGGGCGGGAGCGCCCCGTCCCAGCAGAACCCCGGTGACAAGGCCCCCGAGGAAAACCACCACGAAGACCACGACCAGGGACGATCGACTTCGCATGGACCGTTCTCCACGTCCGACACGACCTTCTCAGGCGCGCGAACGGACGCCAATGGGCGGGGTGCTCGAGCTCCATCCCTCGCATGCAGGGGGTGCAGAACCAATATATCGCCTCGGAGCCGAGCCCGTCAAAGTTCGTTGCCGTGGCGGGGTCATTTTTTCGGGCTGGCGAGGGGCAAAAAAAGAAGCCGTCGACCTTGGGCCGACGGCTTTCGGGAGGCGTGGAGATCGGTGCCGGGCGGGGTTAGCGCCCGGTCTCGCTGAAGTCCATCTCGAAGTCGCTCAGGTTGATGCGTGATTCGGTTTCGCCTTCCTCATGGGGCTTTTCGAAGACCTTGGCCCAGCGCCTGCTGTCGGTATCGAGGAATCGACCCTGGCCGGTGCGTTCGTTCTCGCGCTGGCAGTCGATGCAGCTATTGGTGTAGGGCAAGGCGTTGAGCCGGGGCTCGGCGATCTTACCGCCGCAGAACTCGCAACGGCCGTACACGCCAGCGGCGATTCGCTCCAAGGCGTGCTCGATCTGGCCCAGCTCGCGGCTCTCGATTTCGACCAACTGCGAGCAGATCTCGTCGTTGGCCGAATCGACGGCGGCGTCGACATTGTCGCCGACGGCGTTCAGATCGGAAAACTTGCGGAAACTATCCAGATCGCCATCCAGTGCGCGGCGGAGCGCATCGCGCCGGGCCATCAGGCGGGCTGTCAATCGCATCAAGGCGTCTTTGCGGGCCATGGCATACCTCCAGGTGTACGTCTTCGCGGATCGCGGGGGCCGGAGAGATCAGACCAACTCGCCTTGCCAGCTTGACCCAGTCGAAAAAAAGATAAAAAAGTTCGAAAAGTCGCGGGCTCGCGTCACTCGTCTGGCTCGCCGGCTCACTCCTCGCGTCACTCGACCCCCGACGGAGCGAAACCCATCCGCCCCGTCGTCTCAATCAAGCACATTATGCGCCACGGACAAGAGCCCGTGACCCGTTCGTCCGATCCTCAAGGAATATTACGTCGTGAGCCGCCAAGGAGTTGCCAAAATTCCAAGAAATTCATTTGGGGTCGACAGGCGGCGTCGGGCGTAGGACACAAATCCTTTCATTGGCCCCCGGATCGATCCCGTCCGCGGTTGTTCGAGGGGCGTCTCTGGAGTGATGTAGCGGCAAGGCCGGCGGGAGGTTGCGCGGAAATTCAGCGCGGCGATCCCAGGGATCGGATGCTGGCTCTCGGGAGGGTATAATCGGCGACCACCCTGGGTTTGGGCTCCCCCGGTGAATGAAAGAGATTTACAAAACGAACGTGCTTGGTGTCAAGATACTGCCACTGTTCCATCATTCGCCCTCGCGTCCCGACGTAATTAATTCGATCGGGATTCCCGCCCAGCCGGCGGCGAACTTCCTCGGCGGTGAGCCCGGTCAGGCTTTGAGACGAGGGCTCTTGACCCGGGGATGGGGTCGTGGCGGGGGCGGACTGGCCTGCGCCGCCGGGGCCTTCACCCGGCACCCATTCGTCCTTGACCTTGCGAAATCCGCGGGTTCGAAACGCCTGGGCGACCTCGCGCGACGTTGGGTCGGCTTTCCAGGCTTTACGCAACAGCTCGACGGCCGTGACGTGATCTTGCAGCAGCTCTTCGTAGAGCCCGGCCAGCGCGAGGGGGCCCTCGGCGTCGGTGTTGCTGAGCCGCTCGCGCTGGATCTTGAGCCAGCTCGCGAGGATCTCGCGCGCCTGCTCGGGCGCCTTCTGGGTCTCACCCACCAGCTCGGCCAGGCGACGGACGTCGGCCAGCCGCAGACCCCCCAGATTCTCGCGCGCCTTGGCGACGGCCTGTTTGACCAGGCGGTCGGCGAGGTCCGGTTTCTCGGGGAGCTGGGCGGCCGCCGCCTGGGCGCGCTCGAGGGCGGCCTGGGGATCGGAGGGGGGCTCGAGAATCCGGATCTGTTCCATGACGTCGGCCCAGAGCCGGCGATCAAGCGCCCGACGAGCCCCCGCCGGGGCCGAGCGGTAGGCGGCGTCGGGGTCGTTGGCATACGCCGCCAGCCAGCGCGACAGATCGAGGCTCGCGCTGGCGCGATCGCCTGCCGCGGCGGGGAAAAACTCCTCGACGTCGCGGCGCAGGGCCGCAAAATCGGCCGCCGTCTTGGCGGCCGCGAACCGGGCGCGGAGCGCGCGGTGCGCAAGCGCGCTGGGGGCGGGCTCGGGCGCCTGGCGGCGTCGCGCGTCGCGCGCCATGGCCATCCATTGACTGGGCGCGTCGACCCCCCGCGTCTTCAGATCGGCCTCGATCTCCAGCGCGGCGGCGTCGATCTCTTGTGCGCGCTTGAGGAGCGCCTGGTCCTGAAAATCGGTCGCGCGCGCCAGCGCCCAGCGCGCCCACCGCTTGCGAGTCTCGAAATCCTTGGCCGCCAGGCTGGCGAGCCCGCGTTCCAGCCGATCCATGTCGGCCGGGACGACGGTCAGGCCCGAGACCTGGCAGACGAGCCCTGTTCCCTCGCTTTTGAGCACGCCGCGCACGACCACGGCTGCGGGCCGGCCCCGTCCCGTCGGCCGCAACCCGCGGGGCACGAGAAACAGCGCCTTCGTCCGCTTCAGCCGCAACTCGTCGGGCTCATTGCCCGTGCGCGTCACGTAGAACGCGACCCGATCATCGACGACGATCTCGCGACCGACCAGGTCGCGCTTCTGATCGATCTCCGCCGGCTCGACCGTAACTGGTTCATCTGCCTTGTCTTGCGCCATTCCAACGGTTGCGGCCGCGAGTACAAGGAGCAGCCAGGCCGCGCCCGGCCGCCGCGGGGCTCGTGGGGTCCGGACTGGGTCGTTCATGGCTTTGGATCCTTGGTGGGCTCAAACGCCCCCGATTTGGGCCAGTCGAGCGCCTCGAGCGCCTTGGTTCGCAGAATGAAGACGCCGCTCTTGGGCTCGAATGAGATGACCCAGGCGTCCTGGGCGGCGTCGTAGCGAAAATCGGCGAGCCGAGCGCCGAAGGTCACATGGTCGCCAGCCTTCGGCCGGGCCAGCTCGAACAGTTGAAAGCCCGCGAGGTCGATGCGGCCGATCCGCTCGGGCCTCCCCGAGGCGGCCTCACGAAAGCCCGCGGCCTCGCCCGCGGGGAGGACCAGGTATTCGATCTCGTAGTTCGGCCCGCCGTCGCCGGGCGTGGCCGAGATCCGCGTGTCGATGATGATCGAGCTGCCGCGGTAGAGGTTCTTGAAGCGGGTGGGCCATTCCTCGGGGCTCGCGCGGCCGGCCTCGGTGAGGATCTCCTCGAGCGAGTGGGCCGCGAGGTCGACGAAGATCGACGCTTCGTCGGCGGCGTTGCGGATGGTCTCGGCGTCGTCGACCGCGCCGCCCAGCGCGTCGACGGCGGCCTTGGCCGCCGACAAGATCTGGTTCGCCCTGTCGAAATGGCCCTCGTCGAGCGCCGGGATTCCCTCGAGCTTGCCCCGTTCGGCGATCAGGGGATATTGCTCGCGCATCTGCCGGCGGTATCGCCAGGCGGCGGTGGCGACCACCAGAACCACGACCGAGGCGAGCACGAGCTTGAGCTTCCGGCCGCGGTCGCGAGCTTCAAGGATTCGGGGATCGATCTCGATCGTCCGAACCGCGGGCGTGGGCGTGGCTCGCGCGCCTCTGCGCTGGCGAACCTCCGTCTCCGGTTCACCGGGCGCGGCCGCCGGCTTTCGCGGCTTGGGCTTGGCGGTCCGCGCGGCGGGGGGCGAGCCAGCGTCTGGGGCTCTGCGCGGCCGCGGCGGCGCGGGCTCGACCTCGGCCGCCGCGGGTTCCGCCGCGACCTCGTCCTCCCAGATGATCTCCGCTTCCGAGTGTTCGTGCCGCTCGTCCGCCAGGTCGATCTCCACGCTGATGGGATCGGTCAAGGCGACGGGGTCGGGATCCATCACCGCTCGGGGCGCTGATCGGTGGGCCGCCGGCGAGCGCGGCGGCGCGGCCGGCTCGGGGAGCGGGCTCAAGGGAAGCACGAACACGCCCTCGCCGCAGGCCGGGCAGCGCAGCGCCTGATAGCCCAGCGTCCGCTCGCCGCGCAGGCGGTGCCCCTGGGCGCAGGCGACGCTGTAGTACTGGACCTTGCGCGCCGGCTCGGTCCCCAGATTGCTCAGGAATTTTCGGGCCTGGCCCAGAAACCTCAAGACTCACCCCGCACTCGCCCGGCGTCGATCGATGACAAATGTCGCACTGTATTATTGGGTTCCACGCCTCATCGATCAACTCGTGCCTCGCGCAATGGTTCCGATGGAGCCCGCGCGTGTGCGCCGGCGGTGGGTGTGGGCTGGTCCTTGTGCGCGCGGATGAAATGATCGGTGAAGGATGCATGGGCCATGGTCGTGCTGATCTTGGGCATGTGGCACGCGACGCAGCCCGACCTGGGATTGACGGGGCACGACCGATTGGCCAGGCGGTCGACCGCCGCGTCCGGTTTTTCTCGGGCGCTCGCCGAGTGGCACTCGAGGCATCGCGATTCGTACCAGGCGGGCTTGGTCTCGACGTCCTGGTGAGGGTTATGGCAGGTGACGCAGTCGAGAGCGCCCGAGCTTTCGGAATAGCAGCGGCTCCAGGTGAGGGTCGTGCCCTGGAACCGAACCGCGTCGGGCGCGCCGGGCGAGAGCCGCAGATCCTTGGACCGCGGGGCATGACAACTGGCGCAAACGGCCACGATGGGTGGGCCGCCCGTCGCCGTGAGCCGCGCGAGGGCCAGGTCGGGGTCGTGACTGGCGACCGCGGCGGGATGATGGCCGCCAGGGCCGTGGCACTGTTCGCAGCCGATGGCGCGGTCGAGGGCCTCGGGACCCTGGCGCGCAAGGACGGCATGGGGGTGGGTCGCGTGACAGACCAGGCAGCGCCAGACGGCGTCGAGGGTGAGGGGCATGCCCTGGTAAAGGCCAGCCGGCAGATCGGGGTGAACCGGATGCCCCGAGGTCACGTCCCAGCCGAACGGAGCAGCATAATAAGACATTCGCATTTCATAAAACTTCTTATTGGCGTCGTGGCCCACCAGGGTGAGGCCGCGGTCGCCCGAGCCAAACGCATAATCAACGATCGTCTCGAACACCTGGTCCTTGACCCGCGTGTTCTCGACCAGCGAGCCATTCTTGCGCAAGTATTCGTGGGTGACCTGGGAGTCGCCGGGATCGGGCGCGGGCTTGGCGGGAAATGGGATCCGCGCGAGCTCGCTCTCGCGGGGGAAGGTGCGGGCGTGCCTCGTTCCCTGCTGGACGTGGGCGATGTCGGCGTGGCATTTCACGCAGCTTTTCTCGCCAAGATAGGGAGCGGGCTCGTGCTCGGTGGGATGGGCCTCGCGATAGGCTCGGCTGGCCGCCGCGACGGCGGGGGCGCTGGGCTTTCCCTGGGCCAGGTCCGCCCGCGCGATCAGCCAGAGGGCTTCGGGGTCGGAGCCGGCGACGGGGGAGAGGGTCCGCGAAGCGGCCATGGGGTCTCCGGTGCGCAGGTACAGCCGGGCGAGTTGCTTCCGCGCCGCGAGATCCGGTTCCAGGTCGGCCCATTGCCTGGGATACTCGAAAGCGGTCACGAGGGCGTCACGCGCGGCCGCGTAGTCTCCCTGCTCGTTCAGGGTGCGGGAGAGCAAGAGCGATCCACGGCTCTCGGATCCGGGTACGCTGGCGATCGAGCGGGCGGCTCGGGCGGCTTCGTTCAAGAGGTCCAGCCGCATCATCGCGGTGTAAAGTGCGTACAAGGTCTCGAGATGGTGTTCGTCGCGCCCCAGCGCCCTGCGCCAGACCATGATCGCGCTCTCGGGATCGCCCTGCCGCACGTAGGCCATGCCCAGCAGTAAAAAGTCATCGGCCTCGAGCTGGCTGTCGGGCAGCCGCCTGAGAAAGGCGTTGGCCGGCTCGTCGCGCCCCTGGCGATAAAGCGAGCGGATCAAGAGCCGGACGGCGACCAGATCGTCGGGGTGGGTCTTGAGCCATTCGCGCGCGCGTTTTTCGGCCTGGGGGTAGTCCCTGGCGTCGTAGGCCGAGACGCCCAGCTCGAGCCCTCGAGGACGCGTCCCGCGACTCCACCAGAACGCCCCGGCCGAGACCCCGAGCCCGACCACCGCCAGGACGAGACCCAAGACCACCCTGCGCTTCATTCGTCGGTTTCGCGGCATCCGGGGTCTCGCATGGCCTCGCTTCGTGCAGGAGCGATCAGGGCGGCCGACCCCTGGTTCACTGGAAGGATTCCAGCGACGTGCGCTGGTCGCGATCGATCCGGAACAAGCGATCAAGATTCGACGTCCGGAACACCTGCTGGATCACCGGGGACATCTCGCAAAGTCGCAGCTTGCCCCGCGTGCCGTCAATCCTGCGCTGGAGCAAGATCAACTTGGATAGGAACGTGCTCGACACCAGATTCACGTCAGAAAAGTCCAGCACGAGCCGGATCGGGCTGCCGTCGTTCGGCAAGACCTCGGCGATCTGGTCGGCGGCCTCGCGCACCGTCCGCTCGTGAAAGAGTTCGTGATCGTGAAATCGAACGACTTTCACGCCCTCCGATTCGAGCACCTCGATCCTCGGGTTGACGGCCATG
Organism: Planctomycetales bacterium; assembly: GCA_027459775.1. Classification (GTDB taxonomy): domain Bacteria; phylum Planctomycetota; class Planctomycetia; order Isosphaerales; family Isosphaeraceae; genus JAKBAP01. Next base: position 19,080 of record DAIDHE010000057.1, read on the forward strand.
CTTCGAGACCTCGCGTTAGAGACAGCGCTTGACGTCTCAGCCCCACCACGCCGCGGCCGAGAACGCGAATCGCCCACGGGCGACGCGCAGTGCAAGCGATGCCTCTCATCATCCCGATTCGCCAGCCGCGTTTCAACGCGCAAGGGCGCAATCTGTTTCCCGATCCCAGGAAACAAGATTCCAATCAGCTCGGGATGGGTGCATCAAGGAACCTCTCAGGCCGGATCGGGATCTGGCCGGCGACGGCGGATCGGGGCTGAACCCGCTCGACCCGACGGGCCCGGCTTTTCCCGCGGCAGCAGCCCTGCCTCAACGGCCGCGCCAGGCCGCATGTCTGTGTCGCGCAGCTTTCCCACAGCCGCCAAGGCCGCCGCCCGATCCGAGGCCATGTCGAAGAGCGAACTCAGCTTGCTCGCCCGCAAAACCTCGTGCACCGTAGGATCGACGTTGCAGAGCACCAGGCACCCACCGCTCTGCCGCGAGCGGCGATGAAGCGCCACCAGATGCCCCAGAGCCGCCGACCCCGAGAACCCTACCCCACTCAGGTCGACCACGACCTCCGGGCGCCCCTTGTTGCGCAGGTGCTGCTCGTAAGCCTCGCGGAGGTCGCTGACCGGCTTGGGGTCCAGCCGCAAGCAATCCCAGAATTCCGCCACCAGCACCCCATCGACGTCGTGTATCTGAACCGATGGCGTCAACATCAATTTCCCGCCCGTCCTCGAATGACTCCAGAGAGGTTTCCCACGCACACCCACGAACCGCCCATGCGCCCACACATGCGACAGCTCGCTTATTCCGAATTGTATCAGGGCGGGCAAGAGTATGCGAAACCACGAGCCCGTTCGGCCTCGACGCCGCATGGGACAGTCGTCAAAATCGTGAAGATGCAAAAAACGATCCCCTGTGATGTTGACTTCGTGGTCACCCTGGATTCCCGAGCGTCCGATTTCATGAGATGACCGACGATTCGGGTCGGGCGGCTTTCTTCGTTCATGCACGGAGGGTTGCACTTCGATGCGTCTGATCGCTCCTCTCCTTTTGATGGTCGGATTGGGTGCGGCCGACCCAGGCGCCGCGCCTGACGGCGACTGGCGAACCGTGGTCTTTCCCGAGCGCGCGTACGATTTTGGAGTGGTCGCGCGGGGCTCGCGGATCCGCCACGCATTCCCGGTCGTCAATCGGACGAATTCCGAGATACGCATCGTCGACTGGAAGACGAAGTGCGGCTGCACCGACGTGAAGGTGGGTGCCCGGGTGATCCCGCCGGGTGCTCAGACCACGATCGAGGCCACCATCGACACCACCAAGTTCCAAGGTTTCAAGGCCTCGGGGCTGCGGGTCATGCTTGACAAGCCAGTCTGGGCCGAGATCGACCTGAATCTGACCTGCATTATCCGGGGCGACCTGACCATGGCCCCGGGTCATTTTGATTTCGGGGTCGTCAAGCGGGCCGCAAAGCCGCCGGTCGCGACCCTGACGCTGACCTATGCCGGCGGTCGATCGGACTGGGAAATCACCGGGCTCAAGACTCAAACGGCCGCGGTCAAGGCCGAGGCCAAGGAGCTCGACCGCACGGCCGACGGCCAGATCCACTGGCGGATCACGGCAACCTTGCAGCCCGGCGCGGGCCCTGGCTTTTTCAAGGACGAGATCACCGTGATCTCGAACGACCCGGGCCATGCATCGTTCCCGATCTCGGTGGCCGCCAGCATCCAGGGCGCCGTCACGGTCACGCCGTCGATCATCAACTTCGGCACCCTCGAGCCCGGCCAGAGCGTGACGAAGATCATCCACGTGCGGTCCACGAGCCCGTTCACGATCACGAAGCTCGCCTCGACTGGCAAGGAAGTCGAGGCCAAGGAGTCGAAAGAAGGCCCGGCGGCCGACCACGTCGTGAATCTGGTTCTGCATGCGCCCACGGCGCCGGGGCCGCTCCACGCGATGATCGACGTTCAGACAGACATCAAGGACGAGCCCCCTGTCCGCGTCAAGACCTTCGCCAACGTCGCGGCCCCAAACCCCTGAGCGATCGCCATTGCTTCGGGGCCGGGTCCATGGCTCAGTACCGCTTCGCGATCACAAGGATTGGCCCCCAGGAGAAACCCTGGACCTTGGGCACGGCCACGGGAGCGTCGAGGCCGCCCAGGAAAAACCAATCGCGGCCCAGGTGGAATCGCACGCCGGGGGTGAGGCTCAGGTACGTGTACCTCGGACCGGGGCCGTCCAGGGTTGTGTAGGCGTTCATTGCAAGATAGGCGATGAAATCGCTGAACAGAGCGCTCGAGTAGGGGATGAGCGACTTTCCCACGGCCAGACTGTAATCATAAGTCGCTTGGGCCTGTTCCCTGGTCGTCGGCACGGTGACGCCGGCGCTTCCGCGAATCGCCCAGCCCCGCGGAAAGCCGCCGTACCAAAACTCGTAATGCGGGCTGAGCGTCGAGAGCCCCTCGCCGTTCACGGTCTTGCCAGTTGGAGTGCGGACGGCCAATGAGAGAATCTGGGTCAGATCCCGGTTCTCCGAGAGCAGGAACCGCGGCGTGACGATGAAATCGCCGAAGTGGTCGTGATAAGAATTGCCTTGCCCCCCTCTGTCGGAAACGAGGAATGGCACGTCGACGCGGACCTGAAACCTGCGGCTGATCGGCGCGTAAACCGAGAAGTCGCTAACATATTCGTTCCCGTTTCCGTGAAAATCGTTCAAGTCCGCCACACTGATGAAAAAGAGTCGGTAAAACAGGCCGTCCAGGGCGTTGATCCAGGGCGTGCGGGGCGTTCCCGTCAGGCTCGAGGGGAGCTGGCGCCAGGGCTCGAGCCAGCCCTCGCTGAAAAAGGTTCGAATCGAGAGTGGACGCCAAAGATCAGGTCGGTCGCCAAACATCGACTCACCGATCAATCCCAGCAATCCGGTCGTGATCCGCGCCTCCGCGCCGGGAGGAAAAAAGCCGGTGGGAAGGCCGACCCGAGCCAGAGGATCGTATGCCTCGGCCCCCTCGACCGCTTGGGCGACCTCTTCGAGCAGCCCGAAGGAATCGGGTGCGAAGGGCGCGTCCCTGGACGGCACGGAATCCGTCGCCTGGGCCGGAACCTGGGCTGGCGCCAGCCCGAGATGGATCGCCAGGACGGCGGTCGTCACGACGAATGCCCGCCTCCTGTTCCTGCTCGACCCTTGTGAATTCATTCGTTTCGCTCGGCTGATGCGGCCGGGCCCAATCCCGAACCGCCGCATCGGCGCCGTCGACGATTCGATCGAAAAAGCTCGAGCAGACACCCACCCCTCGAATCCTCGTCCCAGGGGGGGCGATTCCATCGCTTACTCCCCGTTCGAACGGGGTGCTTACAGGCGAGACGTCCTCCTCATCAATCTCTTATCGACATTCCCGGTCGCAAACATTTACGGCCGTCTCTGACCGGCCTGGTTTCGCAACAAGCGTGGGATCGTGGAATCCACGCACGCCCTCCGCTCGATCGTCCCTGTCGTCGCTATCGCCCCGCGGACCGAATTCTGACAGAATGAAGAGAGATTCCTGCAAGCCGAGAGACCCGAGGGCAAAAACTCTCAATCATGCGTGACCCCACCAAAGCCACGCCGCCCGCGAACGTCGCCGACTCCCGCCTTGACCTCTTCATGACGGTGCTGCGGGTGATCGACTGGCGTGCGCAGGTCAACTGGTACACCGAGACGCTGGGTCTGGCGCTCGTGCTCCGGGACGAGGTCAATCAGTTTGCCTTTCTCGCCGCCGGCGCGGGCCGGGTGGGGCTTCAGGGGGGGCGGAAGAATTCCTCGGTCGAGGGTCGGTGCAAAACGCGCCTGGTTTTTCAAGTCCGCGACCTGGACGGGGAACGCGAGCGTTTGATCGGGCGCAAGGTCGAGGTCGGCCTCCCCATCGAGAACAAGGCCGAAGCTTATCGCGAGATCCGCCTGCATGACCCCGAGGGAAACAGTCTGACCCTGTTCGCGTGGTCCGATCCGGCGCGGTCGCAAGGAGAGCCCCCGGGCCAATCGTAATCGTAGGCTGGTGCATTCATGTTGTTGTGGACTGAATATGGGGATGTGATGATGCGTATGCTCGGAAAAACACTGGCGGCCGGCGTAGTTGTCGTGCTGGCCGTGGCGGCCTCGGGGCGGGTGATGGCGCAAAAGCCCGCGCCGGTGCAAGACGTCTCGTCGTTCCCGCCGCGTTCGCCCCGGGACGAGCAAAAGGCGCTTCATGCCCCGCCGGGCTTTGAGATCCAGCTCGTGGCCGCCGAGCCCGACATTCAGAAGCCGCTCAATCTCGCCTTTGACGATCGCGGCCGGCTCTGGGTCACCGATACAGTCGAATATCCCTATCCCGCCAAGCCGGGCGTGAAGCCGCGAGACACGGTCAAGATCCTGTCCGACTTCGGAACCGACGGCCGGGCGCGATCGATCACGACCTTCGCCGACGGCCTCAATATTCCGATCGGCCTCCTCCCCCTCTCTTCGGCCAAGGCCGCCCTGGTCTACAGCATTCCTAACATCCACCTCCTCGAGGACGTCGACGGCGACGGCCGGGCCGACGCTCGACGGGTGCTTTACGGAGTCTTCGAAACCCGCGACACACACGGCATGACCAATGCCTTTACGTGGGGCTTTGACGGCTGGGTCTACGCCTGCCATGGATTCGCAAACACGTCGAAGGTCTCGGGGAGCGATCATAAGTCGATCGTCATGAATTCCGGCCATGTCTACCGGATGCGCCCCGACGGCTCGCACGCCGAATACGTCACGCACGGGCAGGTCAATCCGTTTGGGCTCGCCTTCGACCCGCTCGGCAACCTCTATTCGTGCGACTGCCACAGCCGGCCGATCTATCAGTTGCTCAGGGGCGCATGGTATCCCAGCTTTGGCAGGCCCGACGACGGGCTCGGCTTCGGGCCCGAGATGCTCACCCACGACCACGGCTCGACCGGGATCGCCGGGATCTCCTATTACGCCGCCGAGCAGTTCCCTCCCGCCTATCGGGGGACGATCTTCATTGGCAACGTGGTCACGAATCGCATCAACCACGACCGACTTGTTTTTCACGGCTCGACGCCCCAGGGGATCGAGCAGCCCGACTTCGTCTGGAGCGAGGACAACTGGTTTCGCCCGGTCGATATCGAGCTCGGTCCTGACGGAGCGCTCTACGTCGCCGATTTCTACAATCGCATCATCGGCCACTACGAAGTCCCCCTCACCCATCCTGGCCGCGATCGCTCGAGCGGGCGCATTTGGCGCATCGTGTACCGTGGCGAGGGAGCCGCGAAAACCCCTGTGTTCAAGCCGTTCGATCTCACCCAGGCGACCCGCGACGAGCTCATCCACAAACTGGACGACCCCAATCTGAGCGTACGCACGAGCGCCACCAACCAGCTCGTCGCGCGGTTCGCGGGCGAATCGCCCGAACCGCTCAAGACGGCGGCGACCCGCTCGGCGCCGGCGCGGCAGCGGGTGCACGCCCTCTGGGCGCTCGAGCGCACCGGAAATCTGGACGACGCCACGCTCGAGGCCGCCCTTGATTCCCACGAGCGCGAGATCGCGGTCCACGCCCTGGGCGTACTGGTCGACCGCCGCGAGCTTACCGACCCATTCAAGAAGCGTGTTGTGTTGATGCTGGGCGCGGCCGACCCTTTGATCCAGCGCGCGAGCGCGGTCGTCCTGGGTGCTCATCCGGCCCAGGGCTGGGTTCGGCCGCTGCTGACGCTGATCCAGACCGCGAATTCCGCCGACGCCGCCCTGATCCACGTCGCGCGGATGGCGCTTCGTGATCAATTGCAGACGGCCGAGGCCTGGGCCGGAATCGAGACGACCCCGCTTTCCGACCGCGACCGTCGCGATCTCGCCGGGGTCGCGCCCGGGGTCCATACGGCCGATTCGGCCCGGTATCTTCTCGCATACCTTGATCGATTCGACGAACCAATGGTCAACCGGATCCGATATGCTCATCATATCGCTCGGTATGGCATGGGGACAGAGCTTGCACGGCTGGCCGCGGCGGCCGCCCGTGGCAAGGGTCCAGCGGACGAGCTGGCGGTCCTGCGGGCGATCCAGCAGGGCGCGCAGGAGCGAGGGGGCGCGCTCGACGCGGCAGCGCGGGTCCGGGCGGCGGAGCTGGCCGATCGGCTGCTCGCGGCGCGGTCGCCGGGCGAGGTCGCCCTCGGCGTCGACGTCGTGCGCGAATTCGGCTTCCGCGAGAAAGCCCAGACCTTGAAGGCGATCGTGGAGCGGTCCAGCCAGGGCGACTCGACGCGAATGCACGCCCTCAAGACGATCATTGCCATCGACCCCAAGGCCAACTTCACGTTCGCGGCCGATGTGCTCGCCGGAGCTGGGTTCCCCTTGCCTGTTCGTGAGCAGGCCGCCGTGCTGCTCGGCAATCTCAGCGACCCCAAGGCTGCGGCCGCGCTCACGGCCCAACTTCCGCTCTCGCCCGAGCCGCTCCAAAAAGCGATCGCGACCGCGCTCGCCGAAAAGCGCCCGGGTGCGATCGCGCTCCTGGACGCCATCGCCCACGGCAAGGCCTCGGCCCGCTTGCTCCAGGATCGCGGCGTGGCGGTGCTCATCGAAAGCTCCGGCATCCCCAAGGTCGCCGACCAGATTGCCGCCCTCACCAGGGGATTGCCTCCCGTCGATCAGAAGCTGGCGGCGCTCTTCGCGGCGCGGCGGGCGAGCTTTCTGGCCGCCAAGCCCGACCCCGAACAGGGGGTTCGCGTCTTTGAAAAACATTGCGCGGCGTGCCATCAGATCTCCGGGAAAGGTGCTCGGATCGGACCCCAGCTCGACGGCATCGGAACCCGCGGCCTTGAGCGCCTGATCGAGGACGTCCTCGACCCCAGCCGAAACGTCGACCAGACCTTCCGCATCAGCAACCTCGCGCTCGACGACGGCCGCTCGGCCAGCGGCCTGGTGCTCCGCGAGGAGGGCGCCGTCATCGTCCTCGCTGATTCCAATGGTAAAGAGATCCGCATACCTAAATCTTCTGTCGAGGAGCGCACGATCTCTCCCTTGTCGCTGATGCCGGCCAACATGGTCGACCAGATCTCCGAGCCCGATTTCGCGGCGCTCATGGCTTATTTGCTCTCGCGGCGGGATCGCTAGCCGGCCAGGGTCGGCAGCACGTACGGCCCCTTCGGAATCACGGCCACGACCGCTCCCGGGCCGTACTCGAGGATCGACTCGGCCACGGCCGCCTCGACGCTCGCGGCCGGCTCGACGAAGCACGACGCCAGAACCTCGGCCGACAGTCCGTCGGAAACGACCTTGACCCGAGCCTTGCGCAAGACCTTGGCCATCTCCTCGAGCTGCCACTGGTCCATGACGAAATAGTCGCGGCCCAGGATTCGCTTCATGAACACATCAAGCGAAGGGTTGTCATGAAAGAGTGACTGAAATTCGGGACTGCCGATGCCTTCGGAGAGGCTGGCGGCCAGGATGATCGTCCCCCCTTGCTTGACGATGGGCAGGCAGCCGGTGAGACCCTTGACCGCCTGGTAAAACGTTGCGTCGAGCGGATACCCGGCGGCGCTCGTGACGACGACGTCGACCGGGGCCGCGACGTGGGCGCGGCAGACCCCGTCCATGAAGCGCACCCCCTCGAGAAACGCCTGCTCCATGTCGCCGGCGACGACCGACGTCACGCGCCGCTGGCTGTCGAGGGTCACGTTCACGATGAAATCGCAGCCTGCCATGCGGGCGATGGCGGTGTTCTCCTCGTGGACCGGGTTGCCGTCCAGGATCCCGCAATCGGCGTTCGGGTGCTCGAGCAATTCCGGACCGTGCCAACGCTTGACGGTCTCGAGCGCAGCCACGCCGGGACATATGAGCTTACGCCCACCGGAGTATCCCGCCATCAGGTGGGGCTCGATCAGTCCGGTGGCGATCTTGAGCTCCGACCGCACGTACCGCGTGTCGATCCAGCCGGGAATGCCGCGGGCCGTCGTGCCGACCAGGGTGTGGTCCTCGAGCCAGGTGCCGTAATGGTCCTGGACCGGGTAGCCCTCGAGAATCTCCGCCCCCAGCATCTCGTGCTTCTCCTCGATCGTACTCGGCCGGTGCAGCCCGGTCGCGACCAGGACGAGCGTGTTCTCGCGCGGGACGCCCGCTTCCTCGAGCACCCTGAGCACCGGCCCCAGAATCACGCGGTTGGGCACAGGGCGGGTGATGTCGCATATCAAGATGCAAGCACTTTTCTTGCCGGACGCGATCTGGGCCAGCGGGGGCGAGCCGGTGGGGTTCTCGAGCGCCCGCGCGACGGCCCCCTCGGGATCGGCCAGGGGCGGCACGTCGCGAATGGCCAGCGGCCCCACCAGCCCCTCGGCCGGCAGCTCGACCTCGAGTCCGGTTCGCCCGTAATCCAGCGTCAGCTTGACGGTCTTCATGAAGGCTCCAGGGAGAGAGGGTCGCGCGCTAGGCCAGTAATGGCATGATCACCCGGCCCCCGACGTCGGTCAGGCGTTCGTCGCGGCCGTTGTGCAGGTGGGTGAGCTGGAGGTGGTCGAGCCCCATGAGCCGCAGGATCGTGGCGTGGACGTCGTTGACGTGGGCGCGTTCGTCGACGGCCATCAGACCGGCTTCGTCGGTCGAGCCCACGATCGCGCCCCCTTTCACGCCCCCCCCTGCCATCCACATGGTGAACCCGGTCGCGTTGTGGTCGCGGCCCCGGCCGCCCGCTTGTCGAACCGGCGTGCGGCCGAACTCCGCGCCCCACACGACCAGCGTCTCGTCCAGAAGTCCCGTTCGCTTGAGGTCCGTGAGCAAGCCGCCGATCGGCTTGTCGGTCATGCCGCACATTTTTTCATGGTTGGCGTCG
>DAIDHE010000067.1 GCA_027459775.1 Planctomycetales bacterium
TGCCGCCGGGCTTGGGTGCGGGAATCACCCGCACGAGCTGAGCCCACTCGGCATCGGAAACGTCCGTGTCGTACCTGTTTCTGGCGTCCATGACGCCGCCATAACATCTTTTGCCATGGCTTTCTAGACGACCTCTAAAGCGACTCGCGCCTTTTCCTTGCCGGCCTTCCACTTGATGGCCAGGTCTAGGGTGCCGAATCCAGACGGCTTGCCGTTCGCCCCCGCCGCTTCACGGCCATTCGTCGGCTTGCCGTTGGTGCCCGGCGTCTTGGCCTTCGACGTCGGTTTGCCGTCGGTCGCGGCCGAGCCGTTGCGGTCGATCCCGAGAGCCTGGATCACGGCGTGGTATTTAGCCCCGCAGGAACGACAGATGACCAGCGGAGAACCGTTGTCGCCGGGGTCGATGTCCAGCGAGGGGTTGTGGTCGTCGTGGGCCGGGCAAAGCGCACGAAATCCCCCATTCGGTTTAGGCTTTGGTGCGAAGCCTTTGCGTCCAAGCTCTTCGACGAGGCATTCCGTTGTGATCTTCATCGCCTGGACCTCCCGCTTGGTGGTCGCGGCAAGAAGCGCTCGGCCGAGCATTTTGAACAGCGAATCAGGTCTGGCGATCGGCCGCCCTGACCGGGTGTGATTACGGTCTTAGAGCCGCATCCCAGGCACGGGGGCCCCTCGATCGCGGCCCCATTGGTGGGCTCGGCCGCCGGCGGCGGATCGCTCGGCCACGCCGGGCGGGTGTCGAAACGGAGACTGTCTTGACGGGGCTTACGACGCTTTGGCATCCTGTTCATTCGACTCCGACTCCGTTCTTGCCCGTCGCGGAATTGCGTCTCCGCGGCGGGCGATTTTTCTACTCTCACATCAAGCCGGCGGCGCGTAATTCAGCCCGCATGGCCTTCACTTGCGCGCTCGGCACGGCCGGGGCGACCTCGCCCAGCCGGTCGGTCGTGATCGCGTTCAGGAACGCATCAAGATCCGATTGTTTGATAAGCCGATTGGCCATGTGTTGATCTCCGATAGTGCATAGTGCTTGCCACGCGGGCGCGTTTTACGCGCTAGGCGTAACCGGCTTCCTTGAGCTCGCGGCGCATTTCGGCGATTTGCTCCGCCCGGGCTTTCGTCACGGTCGCGGCGTCGGGACGAACGAGCGCGTCCGCCTTGACGGCCGCCAGAAAGGCGTCTAGGTCCGCCGGCGCGACCCGCCACGCGCCGGGAACCTTGAGAGCGTTCAGATGCAGGCGCGTGCCGTCCTTGAGTCTGACGCCGCGGACGATCCACCGAATGCACGCGGATGGGTGGTTGTTTAACATCCGAGCCACGTCGCACGGTGCAAGCAGCTTGGGATCGTCAGACGCGGATGGGGTCTTTCTCATTCGCTGTGACTCCCTAGAGCGATCACGAGCCGACCGGGGCGTTCTTGGGCGGCTCTGTCGGCGTGGCCGTTTCCTGATTCCGGGCGGCGCTTGCCGCGTTCATCCGCGCGGCCTTGGACCGACTCCGCGCGGCGTTTGCCCCGCCTTGCCGGCTCGGCTTGGCCGCGGCGAGGTGTGCAAGCGCCGTTGTGGTCAGCCGCTCCAAGAATTCCTCCACGGCCCGATCGGTGAGTTTCCAGCCGCCGGGATAACGCCGCGCCTCGAGCCGAACGATTTGGCCCGATGCGTCGCGAGCGCCTTCGGTGATCCATTTCGACAGCGTCGTGACGTGAAGTTTCTTCCCGTTCTTGGTCGATGGCAAACGACTCGCGATCTCAGCGAGCGACTTGTAGAGGCAAGGCTCAGTTGACGTTGCCATTCAGATACCCTCTCGCGTGGTTTTTTACTGGTTTCCCGACATAACGATAGGAATCGCATACTATGCCCAGAACTTCAAGAGAAAAACGTTGCCTCGTGAAAATAAGACGGTGTCCCATGCGAGTTACACATCTACTATATTATAGTAGATCCTACTAATTATTAGTTGATCCTTATAATTAGTGGCGCGCTTTACCGCGCAAAATGGCGAAATCTCGGCGTAAAACGTGAATTGTGTCAACCGTTCAGTCGGGCCCAGGCGCGGTCGGCGATCCCAGACAGGCGCATGGAAACGCCGCGCCGTGAGAGGTGGGCGCGGCGGGTCTTGCCGTGTGCGTCGAATCGGGATGCCCGACGCGGCCGGCAACGGGAAAGCTCGATCGCGTCGGGCTTTCGCGGGAGCATGACTCCCACGTCCCAACTCGGACCCTACCCGAAACGTTTGGCGAACTCGAGCCCCAGGTCAGCGCTCATCGCGGCGTAGTGTTGCGTCGTGTCGACGCGGCTATGCCCGAGAACCGCCTGTGAGAACTCCAGCCCCATGGCCCGCCTGACCTCGGTCGCCACGCTGTGCCGAATTTGGCGCGGCGTCCATGGCTCGACGCCGGCCTTGACGCAGGCGCGGTTGACCGCCTGTGAGAGCGCGACGCGGCAGACGGCGAACAGCCGGCCGCTCTTGCCGGCCTTGACCACGTACGGCAGCAAGACCTCTTGAGCCCGAGCCCCCAGCGGGATCGCCCGCCCTTGACCGCGGTAGGCGTTCTTGTGGGTCTTGGGCTTGAGCCACCAGCATGCCGGGTCGGTGCGGTCAAGATCCTCGACGCGGGCGTTGACGATCTCCCCAGGCCGCGCCCCAGTGAGCCGCAAGAGGCGAATCATGTCCGCCATGGGCGCGGTCAAGAACGGCAGCGTGGCGTCGATCCGGGCGTCATCGACTGGCCCGACGGGCTCGTTCTCGCGCGCCTTGGTGCGTCCTTGGCGGATCGCGGCCAGCGTCTTGAGCGCCATCGGAATCGTGGGCGAGCACAATTCCTCGGATGCCGCCCAATTGAACGCCCGCTTGGTCATCGCGGCCACTTTGTTCGCGCCATATCGCGAGCCCCCGCGTTCAACCATCAGGTCGCGGACCTCCCGCAGCTTGCGAGGCCCGAATTGATCGCACGGCAGCTCGCCGAACCGCTCGGCGACGGGGCGAAGGGCCCAGGTGATGTTGGCGAGCTCCCGAGACGCCGCGTAATAGGTGCGTGCATGCGCGGTGAACCGGGCGATGATCTGGCCAACCAGCAAGCTCTTGCCGGGGACGGGCTCGACGAAGGTGGTGGCGTCGTCGAGTTGGGGTTGAGCCAGGCTGGCGACGATCTCGGCGTATTTGGCCTTGGACTCGGGCGAACCATACTTCCCGAGATAGGTGGTCTTGCCGTTGACTTTGATCCGGGCTTGCCCCGATCCGCGGTGCAGACCGTAGGCTGGTGGGCGGTTGACGAGGCGTGGCATCGGGACGCGGCCCTCAGCGGGTTTGAACCAGCGTGGTCCGCTCGCGCCCTGACGTCCAGCTAAAACTAGTGAACAGTCGGCGAGTCTGGCGGCCCACAACGGGGTAGAAACTACCCCGTTGGCGTCTTGATCCAGGCCGCGCCGTCGACCGCCGACGGGTAAAATAACTTGTTTCGGCTATGAGGTTTACGACTCAGAGCGGGCGAGGGGATTCGAACCCCTGACGTCCAGCTTGGGAAGCTGGCATTCTACCACTGAATTACGCCCGCAAGTGCTTGTTCTGTAATAGGCTACGTCGAGACTCCTCGGTGCTTGTTTTCTGGTTGCCTAGAGGGTTGCCCAGGCTACCGGTCGAGGCCGTAACAGCAAGCCCGTATAACGGTTGCGACCATTGGTCCGGTTGCCGCGCGCCTGGCTTGCTTTCTGCCTCATTGTATCGGCCGCTGCATCGCCCGCAAAGCCTGTAGTTTCCCGATTTATCGGTTGGACACCCTGGGCACTCGTGTGGTGCGACGTGCGGATACGGATTTGCCGGTCGAATCGAAGAATCCGGCCCGGAACGGAATGAAGGCCAGTCTCGTCGGCGCGCCCGTGGCATATTGTTTCCGGGGGTCTTAGAATCTCTGAAGGATCGTCCCCCGCGGAGATTGTGCGCGCTCATGAAGTCATCGCACCCGCAAGGGCTGAATCCGGTCGGGCGGGTGAATCGATGGCCAAGACGCAAATCACACAAACGGCGGATGAGGGCAAGGCTTACGAGCGCGTCGAGGTTGACAAGCTGCTGCTCGACCCGAACAATCCCCGCCTTGCCGACTACGCCCTTGGGAACAAGCCAACCCAGCAGGAGCTGCTCAAAATCCTGTGGCAGAAAATGGCCGTCGATGAACTGGCCATGTCGATCGGCGCGCGGGGATACTTCCCCCATGAACCGATCTTCGTCGAGGAAGACGGCAACAAGCTGGTCGTAATCGAGGGCAACCGGCGGCTCGCGGCGGTCATGCTCCTACTCGACCCAGAAGCCCGCAAGCGGCTCAGAATAACTGATCTTCCTTCCATCACTCCGGCGGCCATCAAAGAGCTGCGGATGTTGCCGGTGGTCCGGACCACTCGCAAGGATCTCTGGCAATATCTCGGATTCAAGCACGTTAATGGCCCGGCGAAATGGGGTTCCTACGCGAAGGCGCATTACATTGCCGATGTCCGGCGGAAGTTCGGCGTCCCGCTCGAGACGATCGCCGCGCAGATCGGCGACCGTAACCGGACGGTCCAGAGGCTCTACCGGGCAATGATGGTGATCAAGCAGGCCGAGGACGCTGGCGTCTTCAAACGTGAGGACAGGTTCAAGGGAAGCTTCTCCTTTTCCCACCTTTATACGGGCCTGGACTATGAGGGCTTCAGGCGGTTCCTGAATCTCAAGGATGAATCCGCGGAATCCGCGACTCCGGTGCCGAAGAACCGGTTGCCCGAGTTGGGCGAGCTCTTCGGCTGGATTTACGGCAGCAAGACCACGAACATGCGGCCGCTGATCGAGAGCCAGAATCCCGATCTCGCCCGGCTCGATGACGTGCTCCAGAAAGATGTGGCGATTGATGCGCTCCGGAACGGATTGCCGTTGCAGGTGGCCCACGACGTGAGCCTCGGGGATGAACGGCTCTTCAGGAAAGCCCTTCAGGATGCAAAACACGCCTTGCAACGGGCGACGGGAACACTCACCACGGGATACCAGAAAGAGGATCAGGATTTGCTCCGGACGGCGCGGGAGATTGCTGAGATCGCCGATGATCTGGTGTCCCAGATGGAGCGGAAAACGCAGGGAAGGAAGCGGAAGCGTTCGGAGGTTCCGGGCGATGTTTAAGATCGGCGAGGCGCCGAGCCTTGAGGCCGGACCCGTTGAACATGCCGACTTCCTCGAACTGGAGTGCCTGCGGCAATCAGACCGCAACGCTTCGGGGAGCGACCTTGCCGCCGCGCTTGGCCGTGTCGATGACGACCTGCCGGAGGAGCGGAGGTGGTCTGACACGCGAATGGAAAACGTGGTGGATGATGCCTTCTCGGAGCTTGGCTACCGCCAGCAGCAGAGCGGCGGAGGACCGCATGTTTACCCGTTCGGGGTGAATGAAGCGGCTCGGCTAATGGAGTTTATAGGGAAGAAGAACAACTGGGGACTCTACTTCTTCATGCTCTTCGCGACACGCATGAACATGCGCGATCATAAGGTTCAGGGAGGAATCGACGGAACCGCCCTCTTCGAGGAAATCTGCTGCGAGGTCGCGAAGAACTACTGGGGGGAAAGAGCCGATGGGATGGTGTTCGGCACAGCCAGGCGGACCGACACAAGTGAGGTCGGAGCATTCCCCGCCGCGGTGAACGACCTGTGCAAACGCCTTCAGGAAGGCGTTGAATATTGCTCGCATTCGGGTTTCCCTCCCGCGGCTCAGGACGGGAACCTTGATGTCGTGGTGTGGAAACACTTCACTGATGGGAAACACGGCAAGCTCGTCGGCTTCGGGCAGTGCAAGACCGGCACGCACTGGAAGAACGGGCTCTTCGAGATGGTGCCGACCGGGTTTTGCCAGAAATGGGTTCGCACGCTGCCGGTCGTCGAGCCGGTCCGGCTTTATTTCATGACATCGCGGCTTCGTGCTTCAAAATGGTATGATTGCTCCGTTGACGGTGGCATCCTGTTCGACCGTTGCCGCATCCTGGACTATGCGCCCAGGATGGCCACACTCAAAGACCGCTGGCTGGCATGGACGCGAGCGGCCATGAAAAGCCAGAAGATACGTGTGATATGAGACACCGTTTACATGCTTTATGTCCATACTTCGCGATGTTCCCGGAGACATTCGCGGAAACATGGATCGACCAGCTAAGCAAGCCCGGAGATGTGGTGCTTGACCCGTTCAGCGGCCGGGGGACGACGGCCTTCCAGTCCATGCTCATGGGGCGAAAACCAATCGCCTGCGATGTAAATGACGTAGCCTATTGCGTGACACGGGCGAAGACGCAGGCACCCCCGCTACGGGCCCTCCGAAGACGCCTGACGATGCTGGAGGGAGATTTCAGCAGGGCTTCATGGTCCCGGAAAGCCGGGAAAATGCCGGAGTTCTTTCAATATGCCTATCACCGGAAGACTCTCTCCCAGCTTCTTTACCTCCGCAACAAACTAAAGTGGCGGGCGAGCGATGTGGATTGCATGATCGCGGGGCTGATTCTTGGTGCCCTGCATGGCGAAACGGAGAAGTCGCCGTCGTATCTCAGCAACCAGATGCCGAGAACGATCAGCACGAAACCGGCATATTCCGTGCGGTTCTGGCAAAAGCACGGATTTAAGGCGCCGGAGCGGGATGCCTTCCAGTTGCTGCGGAAGCAAGCCACATTCCGCTATGAATCGCCTCCACCCGCCGGCGATGCGCTGATTCTTCATCGGGACATGAGACAATTGCCGTGGATCTCGGACCAGCTTCCGGGGCCGATTGGCCTGGTGGTGACATCACCCCCATACCTTGATGTGACGAACTTCGAGGAGGACCAATGGCTGCGGCTCTGGTTCCTTGGGGGGCCACCCTATCCAACACGCGGCCGAATCTCTCGGGATGACCGCTATGAGCGGCCCGATGCATATTGGGCGTTCATCGCCGACATGTGGCGGATGCTGGGAGCGCTGGTGGCAAAGAATGGCCACGTGGTAATCCGCATGGGCGGCAGGGGAATCCAGCCGGAAGAGATGGTAACTAAGCTGTCGGCGAGCAGCCAGTTCGCCCGGCGTCCTGTTAAGTTGCTCTTCCAGACCACGAGTGCACTCAAGGGCCGACAGACGGATGCTTTCCTCAAGGGAACGCGCGGCTGCCTTTCAGAGATCGATTGCCATTTTCAATTCTGAAAGGCTCATCCGGTATTCCGGGCGGTTGGCGGCGGGTGGTCGCCGTAACCCGTTTCTGACAAACGACTTAGGACGTCGACACAGCATTCTGGGTTTTCTGGCGTAACCCATTGGTATCAAACGTCTTGCGGCGAATAGAATGGATTAACCGCCCGGAACGCCGGAAGAGCCACAAAAAATGCCAGCCGCCGCTTGGGAAGCTGGCATTCTACCACTGAATTACGCCCGCTTTGAACGAGACGATTGATCGTACCCGCGGCGACGGCAACGCGACCCACCACTCTCGTCGACTCCTTGAATCTAGCATCTCTCGCCGTCGCGGCCAAGGGCGCGGCGGGGAGTTGGTCGACGGCCCTTCGGCCGCCATTCAGTTGGGCGGGGCGGCGGCCTTGGGCGCGGCGGGGCCCGATGGGGCGACGCCCAGCGTCGGACCGGCGGCGGCCGGAGGCGTGGGCTTGCCAATCACAATCCCCATCCCGATCTCATGCGCCGCGTCATAGGCCAAGACGGTGTTGCGATGCTTGGTCGTATAGTCGGCCGTGAGCAACATCGACGTCCGCCCCGTCTTCTCGCGCGCCGTCCGCAACCGCTCAACCAAAACCCCAAGGTCCGCCGCCACCGGCTCGTGATCGATCTTCACACTCCCCGACGGATCAATCTCGACCAACACGTAATCTTTTTCCAGATCTTCCTTGGACCGACCCTGCGAAACCGCGCTGGGAGCGTTCTCAGGGCTCGGTTTGGGTATCTCAAGCGTCTTATAGATGACCGTGGTCGCCGTCACCATGAAAAACAGCACGAGCTGAAACGCGACGTCGACCATGGGCGCCAGGTCAAGCTCCTCGACCGTCATGGGACCACCGCGGGCGAACGTGAAATCCTCCTCGTCGCCCGAGACCATGGCGTCGTCACGATCGCGCGACGAGACGACCGGAAGCGCGATCCGGCTCGGCGCGTCGGTGAGCTCGAGATCGTCCTCGCCCAGGTCAGGCGGACGAGTCGCCCGAGCCGGCGCGCGTTCGACGGGCCGGGCCGGTGCTCGTTCGACGGGCCGGGCCGGTGCTCGTTCGACGGGCGGCGGGGGCAGAGCTTCCTCTAAAACCAGGACATCCTCGTCATCGTCATCGTCATCGTCGTCGTCGTCGACCTCCTCGGCCCAGAGCCAGTCCTCGGTCTTGCTCGAGGGGGCGGCAGGCGAGGGGTGCGGCTCAGGCGGTTTTGGCGCCGCCGCGGGGGGAGTGATCGGATCCTTGATCACGGGGAAGGCGACATCGTCGGACTCGGAACGGAGCTCGAGCCAATCGGGTGAACGGATCGTGGCCGCGGGAGGGGGCGTAAGGCCCTCATCGGCCACGAGCTCGAAATCGCTGGGTACTCGAGCGCTCGCCGGCTTACCGCTGGGGCGAGGCGCGGTGGGCGGGGGCTCGGCGGGAGCGACCTCGGCGGCGGCGAGCTCGGCGATGTCGCCGATGCGAGCCCATGGGGTGTTCGTGCCGGCGGGACGGACCAGATCGTCCTCACTCACGCTCGAGCGCGCAAGCGCCTGCCGGACCGCGGCGGTCGAAAGACCACGTTCGAGCTCGAGGGTCTCGGCGTGAAAGACGTCCCAGTTTGCCAATCCGATGCTCTCCAAAATGCGCCGGCGCCCGGCCGGTGCGAGGATTCAAGGCTCGCGGGGCTCCTGGTGCTCTAGACGCTCACCGCCCGCCGATGGAATTCGAGGCGACGCGGAACCCGAATGCGCGGATCGTTCTAGCGTGCTCCGGTGGGCTCCTGGACTCCGACGTGGACGGTGATCCCCTCAACATCCGAGACGGCCGCGGCGATGCGGATGACCTCGCCGTGGGGAACCTCGCCGTCGGCCTGCAGAATGACCTTGCGTCGGCCCTGTTTGACGCCGTCGGCGATGTTGGCCCGAGCTTGGTCGAGGGTCGCGATCTGGCCCTCGCCGTGGCCCAAGAGCAACCGCGCCTCGGACGATGGCGGCACGGGCTTGAGCAAGGTCAAGAAGGTCGCGTCGTTCTCTTCCACCCCGACCCCATGCCGCGCGGGGGGGATGTCGACCTTTTCGCCGCCGCTCATCTGAACCGAAAACAGCATGAAGGTCATGAGCTGAAACACGACGTCGACCATGGGGGTCATGTCGATATGCTCGTTGCGCTCTTCCTCGTCGCGGCGGAACATCATGACGGCGCGGGCCCCGCTGGGGTCACTTGGTCTCGAGGATTTCCAGGACTTCCTGCAACTGCCGCTCGGTTCGGTCGCGGAGCTTGCGCAGGCGGGCATGGACGTCGTTGCCGATGAGCATCATGGGGTTCGCGATCAAGAGCCCCGCCCCGGTCGCCCAAAGGGCAAGGCTGATGTCCTGGGCAAGAGCCTGGGGCGCGACCTTCTCGGAGCCGCCGATGCGGTTAAAGGCCGCGATCATCGAGGCGACCGTCCCTAGCAGGCCCAGAAGCGGCCCCATCCGCACGACCGTTGACACCGAGGCCAGCCTGTTGTCCATGCCCGAAACGACCTCGCTGTGAAACTCCGAAACCACGAGCTGGCGGATTTTCGCCAGCCCCTTGTCGCGATTCTTGAGCGCGACCGAGATCAACTGCCCGAGCGCCGAGTGCCAGTATGCCGGGCTCTGGCAGAGGGTGATGGCGGCGTCGAATTTCTTGGCCTTGCAGAGTTCGCGGACCTGTTCGATCAGGGTCGCCGCGTCGGGGAGCGATTTCTTGCCCAGCCCCCGATAGAGCAAAATGCCGTTGTAGGCGCCCCAAACGGCGAGGAACGCGAGCGCTCCATAAACGACCTGGCCGAAGTGATCGATGATTCTCGTGACTGCCATGCGCGTGCATTCCCGCGGGCCGTGAGTGCTAGGCGGGCCTTGGGCGGTCGACCCTCGCCGAGCGTCTCGAGACTGATTTCACGCTTCCACTGAGATCATTCTGCCGGGGTCGGTCCGCAATCGCAAGGGGCGGGGCGCGCAGGCCGGCGCAAGACGGTGAAGACGGAACCTCGCGGGACTCATCAACTTGACAGACAGTCGGGCGGGGTGATGGAATACCTTGCCTTGGCCCGTCCAGCGCGAGACAATGTTGATGAACCCTTCTCGGCGGGATGATCGGGCGCGCCGGAGGCGGTATGACCTCTGCGGACTCCATGAGCAAACCCATGCCGCGCACCGTTCTGGTCGTCGATGATGAGCGCGACAATAACGACGTCCTCTCGTCCCTGGTGCAGGCTCGGGGCCTGGATCCGATCCAGGTTTTTTCCGGCGCACAGGCCATTGCAGCGGTCGCCGAGCGAAAACCCGACCTGATCCTGCTCGATTTGACGCTCCCGGACATGGACGGGTTCGAGCTCTGCGACCGGCTCAAACGCTCGCGGGAAACCAATCTGATCCCGATTGTGATGGTGACCTCCGCGGCCGACGCCCGCCACCGCGCCAGCGGGGTCCGCGTCGGGGCCAATGGCTATCTGTCCAAGCCGTTCACGCCCGCCCAGCTGTACGAAATCATGGACGAGGCCCTCGCCTGGCACGAGGAGCACCAAAAACGGGGCACCACCGGCGAGATCCATTTCGACATCCGGTCCGAGCTCAACTTTCTCGCCCAGGCCAACGACATGCTGGCCGACCTGTTTGCGCACACGCCCCTCACCGAGCGCCAGATCAAGGATCTGAAACAGGCCATCATGGAGATGGGTGGCAACGCCATTGAGTGGGGTCACCGCAAAAATGCCGATCTCGTGCTCCGGATCACCTACCGGATCGATCCCAAGGCGGTCACGCTGATCATTCAGGACGAGGGGCCAGGCTTCAACCCCCGCCAGCTCCCCCACGCGGCCTCCGAGGAAGACCCCATCGGGCACATCGAAATTCGCAACGAGCTCGGCCTCCGCGAGGGGGGCTTTGGCATCATGCTGGCCCGCGGGATGGTCGACAAATTCCACTACAATACGCGCGGCAACATCGTCACGATGATCAAGTACTACGACACGCCGCCTCACCAATAACCGACCCCGCCGGCTTCGATTCCCCCCTTGTCTCAGCCGAGATCTCGCGGCGCTCGCTCGATGATCCAGCACGAATCGTGGCGAATCATGCCGATTTTCGGGTAATACTCGCGCGCCCGCGGCGCGGCCAGCAGGGTGAGCATCGTGTGCCGGCCAGCCGCCTCGTGGGTGAGTGCGATCAAGCGCTTGCCAATCCCCTGGCGCTGATAGGCCTGATCGACGGCCAGATCCGAAAGATAGGTGCAAAAACTGAAGTCGGTCAGGGCCCGGGAGATCCCCACCAGGAGTCCCCCGGCCCGGGCGGTCATGATCAGATTGGCATTCGCGAGCATCCCCTCGAGCGCCCGGGCGTCGCCGACCGGCCTGCGTTCGGCCAAGGTCGAGCGAGCCAGTACGTCGGCGAACTCGGCGACGCCCAGGCCGGGATACGACTCACGCTGATAGGTGATCTCCAACTCGCTGGCTCTCTTGGTGTTGCGTTCTTTTCCAGAGGTCCGTTCACCGGCCGCGGGGGCCAGGGCCGAAGACAGCGCTCGCGCCGAGCTCTTCCTCGATGCGGAGGAGCTGGTTGTACTTGGCGATGCGGTCCGAGCGGCTGGCGCTGCCGGTCTTGATCTGACCGCAGTTGGTGGCCACGGCGATGTCGGCGATGGTCGAGTCCTCGGTCTCGCCCGAGCGGTGCGAGATCACGCTCGTCCAGCCCGCCCGGTGGGCCATCTCGACCGCCTCGAGCGTCTCGGTCAAAGTGCCGATCTGGTTGACCTTGATGAGGATGCTGTTGGTGCACGCCTGCGCGATCCCCTTCGAGAGCCGCTCGGTGTTGGTCACGTAAAAGTCGTCGCCGACGATCTGCACCCGGCTGCCCAGGGCCTTGGTGAGCGCCGCGTAGCCCGACCAGTCGTCCTGATCGAGGGGATCCTCGATCGAGACGATCATGGGGTATTTGTCGACCCACGAGGCGAACAGATCGACCATCTGCTGGCTCGAGAAGAGCTTGTCGGGGGCGGATTTCCAGAATTTGTAGCCCTTCTTGCCCCCCTCGTCAAAGAGCTCGGAGCAGGCGGTGTCGAGGGCGATGCCGACCTGCTTGCCCGGACCGGCCTCGTAGCCGGCCTTCGCGACGGCGTCGAGGATGTATTTGAGCGCTTCCTCGTTGTCGAGGTTGGGAGCGAAGCCCCCCTCGTCGCCAACGTTGGTGTTGTGGCCGGCCTTCTTGAGGACGCTCTTCAAGTTGTGGAAAATCTCCGCGACCATGCGGATGCCTTCCGAAAACGATTTTGCGCCGATCGGAACGACCATGAACTCCTGGAAGTCGATCTTGTTGTCGGCGTGCTTGCCGCCGTTGATGATATTCGCCATGGGGACCGGGAGCGCCCGCGCGTTCGCCCCGCCGATGTAGCGATACAGCGGCAGCCCATGCGCCGTCGCGGCGGCCTTGGCGGCCGCGAGGCTCACGCCCAGGATCGCGTTCGCGCCCAGCTTGCCCTTGTTGGGCGTTCCATCGGCGGCGATCATCGCCCGGTCAAGGCCCACCTGGTCGCCGGGGTCGCGGCCCACGGCGACCTTGCTCAAGACGCTGTTCACGTTCGCGACCGCCTTGGTCACTCCCTTACCCAGATAGCGGGTCTTGTCGCCGTCGCGGAGCTCGACGGCTTCATAAATCCCCGTGCTGGCCCCCGAGGGGACCGCGGCCCGACCGAGGGTTCCATCCGCCAGGGTCACATCCACCTCGACCGTCGGGTTGCCCCGGCTGTCCAGAATCTCCCGGCCATGAACATGCGCAATGGCGGCAAGCGGTTTACTCATCGTGGTCGTTCAGCCTCCTGGGAAAGGGTGCCGGAGAGCGGGGAAAGTCCCGGCCCGGTTCGCGATGCGCGGAATCACCCCGAGGGATTTCGTCGCTTCACCCTTCGAGATTTAGCCCGCCGGGACCAGTGCGGTCAAGACTCCGCCGCCAGCTCGGGTTGTTCAGATCCCGTGCGAGGCGGTCCCGCCCTTCGGTGCGACCTGTTTTGGGTGCGTCTGGTGTGAAGGGGCGGGACCGCCGCGCGAGGCGGCCTCTCGGGGTGTCCGTTGCCATGGGCGTGGTCGCCGGCGGGCGCTCGTCTCGAGGCGAGCCCGCCGGTTCCCGAGATCGCAAGCGCCCAGGCCAAGGCCCGAAAACGGGCCGCGGCCCGGACGCTCGCTCGATTGCCGGGGGCGGGCCAGGCGTGAACGCTGCTGGGCCCTCTTCGGTCAGGGGTCGCCCCGACATGCTCCTCCGCGGCCATAAGGGTATCGACCACGGACGGGGTGGGCTTGACCCCGCCCGGCGATTCAATCAACTCCAGGGATTTCCAGCCTCAAGAGCGGCGCGACGTATTTTGTCAGAAATCTTGGTGAATTCGGACCCAGATGACCGCCCAGGTTGCCCGTCGCCGCCATGGCGAGCCGCCATTTCACCTGCCGCAACCGGTCGTAGGGGGCCAGGCCGGGTGCAAGACCGGGCGGCCTGCGCGGCGTCTTGAACCCGACCAGGCCCGCGCTCACCGTCCAGACCCGGTCCATCGTGCCGAAGAGCCGGGTGCCCAGGCCCAGGACGATCACGTCGAGCGGCGACCAGAAAACCACCACGTCGCGGCGGACCGCGCGAAGGGCCAGGGTGAGATCGTACCGCGGCGAGAGCGCGGGCGAGAGCAGCACAACCCGCTCGATCGTCCTGGGATCGAACTGTTCGAGCGCCCGCACGACCAGCCCCGAGCCCCCCGATTGGGCGACCAGGTAGACCGGAGATCCCGGGTGCCGCTCCTTGAACCCGCGCACCAGGTCGGCGAGCTTGCGAGCCTGGGCTTCGTGGTTGGCGACGTCGACCAGATCCTTGTACCAGCGTCCAAAGCCATGCCCCCACTTGAAGACCTCGACGGCGTAAGGATAGCCGAACGAGGCCAGCACGTAGCGCTCGCCGACCCCGCAAAGGTCCAGCCCGCCGACGCCCCCCAGGGCGACGACCAGCCCCTGGGGCCCATCTCCGAGCTGCTCCGCCTGGGCCAGGCTCGGCAGCGGCCGCCCGTAGACCAGACGGTAAAACGGCTCGACCAGGATCGCCGTCAGCAGCGCCGCTTCGATCATGATCGCCGTGAGCAACATCATGCGTCTGGTTTCACGTCGGGGCCGGCTCAAGGTCGGTTTCTTGCCACTTCATGGCCCGGGCGTGGCGCATGGGTGCGATCCGCAAGATGACGTCGCCCCCCTGGAACAGCCGGACAGCGCCGTTGGATTGGCTGACGACCACGGCGACCGCCTTGGTGGTTTCGGTGATGGCCGCGGCGGCCCAGTGCCGGGTGCCCAGCCCCTTGGGCAGCGATAGACCGGTCATGGGTGCGTCGATCAACCGGCAGGCGGCCTCGACCGTACCGTCGCGGGCGACCACGAACGCACCGTCAAGCTGGGCGATCTCCTTGACCGCCTCCCGCACCCGCGGATCGCGAAGATTCCGCTCCTTCCGCCGATACCCCTTGAACGGGTCAAAACCAAGCTGACGCGTCCGCGGCAACACGTTCCTGGAATCGCCGACGACGATCAAGGTGCCGACGTTCTTCCCTTCGCGCCCTTCCCGGCCAATCTCGACGGCCACGTCCACGACGGCTTTCAACGTCTCGAACGGAACCGAGGTTTCAAGCTCCCGCAGGTCGCGCGCGGTCAGCCGCTCGAGATGCTCGCCCAGGCGGATGACGGAGATCGAATCGAGATCCTCGACGTCAAATCCCGAATAGACCACGACGATCTGGGCCCCGGCCATGAGGACGTCGCCGGCGACGGCCTCGATCAGGGCCAGACTGATGCGCTCGACGATCGAGGCCTCGGTCGGCTCGACCTCGACAGTCGCCAGGCCTGCGCTCTTGGCGGCCTCGAGCTGCCGTTCCGACGAGGTCGCGACGATGATCGGGACGTCGTCGCCGTGCTCACGCGCGAACTCCCACTCGATCGGGCCCTCGGGCAGGATCAGAACCCCGCTGGCCCCGAGCCGTCGCGCCGACTCGATCGCGAGTGCGATCAAGGGGAAAGGCGCGGTCGTTCTGGAGACGACGCTGGGGGTCACGACGTGGCGCCTCGGTGAAATGCCGACAGCGCGATCCAACGTCGCCGGCTCCGGCCCGTTCATGGTCCACCCGGGACCACGCCGCCTCGAATCCGAACCGAGCGACTCACGAACCCATCTTCGCCGGATCGCGACTGGGAATATGAGTCAATCATTCTGATGTTCAGGCGAGATTGATTCAAGACGTCGTCCCAAATCGGGGCTCCGGAAACCGGCGAGCGCGATCCAGACGCGCTCACCGGTCGACCCCGCTGTTCATCGTGTACTCGCCCGTCTCCCCGAACGATGAGGAGCGGGTGGACTCGGTCACTTCTTCTTGGGCTCGGCCGCCGCCGGGGCCGCGGGCTTGGGGGCCTCGGCCGGTTTCGCCGCCGCGGGGGCCGGCTTGGCCGGTTCGGTCTTCTTGGGCTCTTCCTTCTTGGGCGCGGGGCCCTTGGCCTTGCGGATCTCCTGGATGTACTGATCGAGCATCCGGGCGCGCTGGTCGTACCATTCCTTGAGACCCGCGCTGGGGTTCAAGATCCGCACGTCCTCGACGAAATTGACCCCTTCGATCTTGCCGTAGCTGGTGAACCAGGCGGCGAAGACCTCGGGGCTGACGGCGTAGGGCTTCTTGGCGGTCGGGCCCTTGATCGTCCGGGCGTCGGTGGCGCGGCCGGTGATCAAAAGGTCGAGGATTGGCGGCGGGTCGATCGACGTCTCGACCAGCCCCGCGTCCTGGGCGGCCACGATCAACTCGGCGACCGCCTTGCGCGCGGCCTCGAGCTTGGCCTGGACCTCGGGCGGAATCGGCGGCAACGGCGGCTCGACCGGCTTGGCCTCTTCCTTTTTCGCGGGCTCGACCGGCTTCGCGGGCGGCTGAGCGGGCGCTGCCGGCTTCGCGGCCGGCGCGGCTTCCTTCGCGGCCGGGGCGGTCGGGGCGGCCGGCTTGGGCGTTTCTTTCTTTTCCTGGGCGTAAAGCGCGTCGACCCGCGCCGACCCCACGACCAGAATCACAAAAACCGACAGCGACGGATTGACGAAACGTCGGACCACCAGCGATTCTCCTTTCATCGAGCAATCGATACCGTGTCGTACCATGCCCTGGCATGGCTCTTCCCACGACACCGCCGACCCACGAGCGCTCAAGACTCGACGGGCTCGTCGATCAAGAGTCCGAGTGTACCGGCCGCGCCCACGGTTCGCCAGAGTTCAAGTAACATGGGGAAGGGATGCGTCCTGGGCGACCGCGTGCGCCACGCGACGTAAATCGACGAAAGTCCACGCGGCGGTTTGGCCAACCACTCCCGATCAGATCGTTCTCCCAGCGCGGACGGAAGCTCGACTGGGTGAACCCCGATTGAGAGCCAGGATCGAGATTCTCCTGATCCTCGAGTGCACTCGTCCAGCGTGTCAGGACGGCCCACCGCGCGGGATCAGCGATCTCAAGGCCTGAGTGACGGACTCGTCGGTCGGGAACGCCTTACGAACATCGGGGGCGAGCAGCACCAGATTCGTACCCGCGCGATAACGCTCCAGGTATTTGCCCCGGATGCCGGCGCCGAGAACCGCGGGATCGTACTCGTCACGAACGTCGTCATCTCTCGCTCGGCTATCGGGCGGCCTCATCCTTTCCACATTAGCAAGGATGACCATCGACGACCAGAATCGGCGATCGCACGGCAATCCCAGACAGAGGCAATCTCGTGAAGTTGACGAGTGGGGCAGGGGCTCGGGCCGATCGCCACGGTTCGGTTCACGCCTCCTCGCGAACCGTTATCTGGCAACGGTCGCGGGTTCCATGATGGGCCACTCGGTAAAGAGAGGGACCACGGGCGGGCTCAATCGAACGAGTATCCCGCGAAATAGATTCGCTTGGGCTCGTCGCCTTCGTAAAGGATCACGTATCGAGCCATCCCTCTCTCAATGTCCTCCAGGAAGTCCCTGCTCTCCCACACCATGGCCTCGGTCGGCTTCGGGGTTCCAAAGTACTGTTCGAGTTGTTCATGTGACAAAGGGCACGCACAGAAGATGTCGGGCTGGTCGCTGATCCGGCCGATGTCGAGGATCGAACAGGTGCCATCCGCTTCAGTCGCCTCAAGGGCGGCCTCGGGAGTCGGGGGATCGAACTCGGCCCCGTTGAATTCCTTGTCGTCGAAGACGCGCCGGCGGAGCTTGTCGAGCGCGGCTTGAATATCCGGCTCATACGGCACCGTGTATTCGTATAACTCAGCGCCCATGGCGAGGCCCTCCAATCGACCGCCCGACCTCGAGACTCGGCGAACCGCCCCACCCTTGATGATGTGATCCTGACCCCGCGGACAGCCACGATCATCCCACAATGGCGGCGCTTCTTCAAGCGTGCCGGCCACGCAATGCGGCTGTCGGCTTGGTTGGGGATCGCGAACGACCGAAGTCCTCAAGGCAAAGGGATTCGACGACTCGGGGCTTGCAACCGGCCGGCCGGGGGGCGACCATCCCGGAAGGTCGACCCTGGCCCAGGTCGTTCGCGGGCGTCGGCTTCGGGTTCCATTCTTCCACGAGACATACACATATGTCAGGGCTCGCCGTCAGCCATACGTACCGATACGCCTTCGGATCGGAGGCGGTCTCTCGAACCGGAGGCGTCGACCTTCGACTGGCGACGTCGGGGCTCGACGCGGCAAACTTGGATTACTTCCGGGGGAAACTGACGAGGCCCGTCCGCGCGGCCGACTTGCTTCGAGGCTTGATCGAGGTCGTTCAATCGCGGTTCTACATCCCCCCGGCGATGATGGCCCGCATCATTCCGGCCGACCCCGTGGTCACCTGCGGCGACGACGTCCTCCGGTTCGAGGCGTTCTCCTCGTGCTGTAGCACGTACGCGCGGGCCGACTTCCTGCCGCCGGCCCTTGATGGCGAGCGCACCGGGCGGGGAACGACCAACGTCGATTTCAACGCCCCGATGCGCTCCGCCCTCGCTCGCGTCCGCGAAGGCGATGGCGTGGGGCTGGCGATCGGGGCCGAGTCGGTCGAGCTGTCGCGAGGCGGCGAGGCGATCGTCGAGCGGAAGGTCGCGCTTCCGTTGCGATGGCTCAAGGGGTTCGTCGAGGTCCAGACGTACCAGAGCCGGATGACTCCGCGGTTCGAGATCCCCGGTCCCGAGGCCCTGCGGTTTCTGCGGTCCTTACCCCGCGGCGCGGGGCCTGGGTCGGCCTGGGTCGTGCCGGCCGGGCGCGGGCTGCGGCTCAGCCAGACCCCCACCAAGGAGGCCGTGCGGCTCGGCGGCGTCGGCCGCCTGCGCGTGCTCGAGATCCTGGCGCGCCACGCCCGGTCGATGCGCGTCCACGCCGATGAGAGATCCGGCGCAAGCGCCTGGGAATTGGTGCTCGACGAGGCCCGTTTCCACCTGGTCTTGAGCCCCGACGTCTTCCGCGGATTCTCTGGCGAGGGCCAGGTGCTGTCGTCCCTGGCCGCCGACCGCTGGAAAGAGGCCTTGCCCCGCGTCCAGGCCTCGCTGCGGTGGGAGTCGCGCGTCGATTCGCACGCGCTCGCCAACGAATTCTCCCTGAGCCCCGCCGAGGTCGCGGCCGCCCTCGACGCCCTGGGTTCCCGCGGGCTGGTCGGGTTCGATCTGGCCGAGGGCGCCTACTTCCACCGCGAGCTCCCGTTCGACCTGACCATGGTCGAATCACTCCACCCCCGCTTGAAAGACGCCCGCAAGCTCGTGGCCGAAGGCGGCGTTCGCGTCGTCAAGAAAGACGACGCCCGCACCGAGGCCTTTGTGCAAGGGACGGGCGTCGAGCATCGGGTCTTGATCACCGGCCAGACGGCGAACTGCACGTGCCCCTGGTACGCGAAACACAACGACGCGCGCGGACCATGTAAACATATCCTCGCCGTCCAGATCCTCGAGGGCGACGGCGGCCCGAGCGAGGAGACGCCCCGATGAAGCCCGCCGATCTGCAAGCGCTGCTCGACGCACACGACGCCGAAGGCTGCCTCGCGATGTTCAAGACGGCCACCGAGGCTGAGCGCAGGGCGCTGGCCAAAACGGCGGCAACGCGGCTCAGAGCGGTGTCCCTCTTCCAGCCGTTTTACCTGCTCGCCCAGGCCTCTCGTCAAACCGAGGAACAGCTCGCGGCCCAGTTCCCACTGGCCGCCAAAGAGCGCGGCGGGCTGCGGGCCGCGCAAATCGCCGTTCTGGCCACGGCCACGCTCACCGAGTTGAGACGGTTCGGTGTGGATTGTTACCCTCCGGCCGACGACACCGTCGCTGTGCTCTCGGACCGGCGCCCCCCCTGGGTCGGCGAGTGGGCGGAATTGATTCTCTCGTGGAGTGGTCCTCGCCTTTGGTTGTATAACGTGGGGGGCAGGTGGCGTCTCGTTCGCCGGCTCGTCCATGAGGGGCTCTGCGAGCGACCGCGAAGCTCCTCATACATCCACGGCATGATCGTCGAGATCATAACTCCGCGAGCATCCATCACCCTCCGCGAGGCCTTGCTCGCGGACCCCGCGCTCCTCAAGGAAGAGATCTGGGAGGTTTTCGAGACCGAGCCGACGCGGGGGCAGCTTGAGGGCCTTCCCTTCCGCCCAGGGGGTTCATCGGAAGCCCGCTGGGAAACCACTCTCGCCGCGCTGGCGGCGGAAGGCCGGATCTCGCGGACCCGCCTTATCGATGCCAGCCTGGGTGGGCTCGAGCGCGATTTTCACGAACTCCGTGCGCGGTGGTTCGCGCTCATGCACGATACGCTCGAGCCGACCCTCGACGAGCGGGCCGACCGGGCGGGCCGATACCTCGGCCTGGCATCGAGCCGGAACCCGTCGACGGTCAAGTTCGCCCTTGAGGCCCTCGCCCCGCTCGACAAGCAGGAGCGGCTCGAGCCGAGGCTGCTGGTCGACGCCATCGGCCCCGCGCTGCTCGCGCGGCACAAAGCGACGGTCCGGGCGGCCCTGACCTTGATCGACCGGGCCGCGCGTCGTGACCCAGCGGTCGGTTCCCGCGCGGCGGCGGTCGCGGTCGAGGCGCTGACCCACGACTCGCCCGCGATTCAGGAGTCCGCGCTCGACCTGATCGAACGCCACGGCGAACCGGCCGACCGCGCGCTCGCGGAACTTCTTCAGTCCCGGATGGGGACGGTCGCCGCCTCGCAGCGAGGCCGGTTGACGGCGTGGCTGGGCGTTTCGCCCGCTTCCGAGCCGCCCGAAGCGATTGACGACGGGCAGGGCGATCTGATCGCGCGGGCCTCGGCCCTCGATCCTCTCATCGCCGAGCGGACCGGCGTCTCCGCCGCGCTCGCGGTGCTCAAACATGGGGGCGGCGAAGTCCCCGCCGTCGACTTCGACGAGACCGAAGCGCCCCGCCTGGACCCCGAGGGTTTGGTTTGCCCAGTGGCCGGCCTCGACGAGCTGATCCGCCGCTTCTCGTCGGTCCTGGAAAACCCGGAAGACCCTGAGGAACTCGAGCGCGTCCTTGATGGCGTCTCTCGTCTTTGCGACCAGATCCCCGACGACTTCGCCGCACGCACGGGTGCGCTCCGGGCGCGGGCCGGGTGCGTGGATCTCTTGACGGCGAATCTGTCCCGTCCGCTTTGCGGCCTGGCGCTGGCGTGGATCACGGGGAAGCCGCACGCCGTACGCTATGCCGATCTTCACGGAAACCTGGTTGGTTTCTTCGCCCGCCGCGTGCTCGCGATCGCCGGGCGCGCCGCCCTCCGCCAGGCCGCTCCCTTGCTGAGCGCGCCGACGCACAAGGGGGGCTGGATCGACCCACGCGTGCTCGTCGAGCGGGTCCAGCTCTGGGCGTCGTTGCCCGACCATCTGGACCGTATCGACGGGGCCTTGGCGATCCTGCGGCTCGCCCCCGACGCCGGCCCCCGCGCCCTTGCGCTCGCGGCATCGGCCGATCTGGAGGGGCATTACGCGGCGGCGCTGCGGTATGCGCTCGGGAGCGATCGAGAGAGCGTCGGCCCCGACGCCCGGATCTGGGTCGCCGCCACGCGGGCGCGGGCGCCACGCGACGACGATCCGCTCGTCGACGCACGCCACCCCGGGCTCGGGCCCGACGCCAGCCAAGCCGCGCGCTGCACCCTTCGGCCGGGTCCGCATCAGATCGTACGCACGTACAGCTGGGGGTGCAAACTGATCGTGCGCGAGCCCCCCTTGCCCTTGACCCACGCCTACGAACTACCCACGGTGCTCTTGCACGACGAACGGGCGCGGGGATGGCCGGGGCGCTGGCTGGCGACCCTCTGGCCGATCGGCCGCGACTCGTTCTTCGCCGCGGGGGTCGAGTCGATCCTGGGCAACGAGACCACACCGAGCGAGGTGTCGTTCGTACGTCCCTATCTCGAACCGCTTCTCGACCCCGACGTCCCGCTCCGGGAAATGGCCCGGCTCTTGCTCGCCGGTTCGCTCTCCGCGAGCGCGCCCGAGTTGCAAGGGTTGGCCACCGACGCGCTGATCGCGGCCATCGGCGACGGACGGATCGACGGCAATCGCCTAAGCCAGGCGGTCGGGCGCGTCCTGACCGAGGGCCTCGCAAAGCCGAGCCGTCTGGCCAAGGCGCTCGGCGACGCCGCGCGGGTCTCTCCGCTCCATTCGCTCACCGTTGCGCATGCACTTGAGCTTATGTTGTGCGGTCTCACGCCGCCGCCGCGAGACCTTCATCTCTTTCTGGAACTGCTCAAGGAGCTCTTGGTCGAGACGGGCGAACGATTGACGGTCCCGGAGGCCGTCGACTCTCTCCGCGGCCTGAAGGTCTCGGGCAAGACCGCGAAATTGGCCCGCGAGCTGCTCGGTCTCGAGGAACGCCCCGCCGCCACGGCCAGGCGCTCGGCCGCCGTCCGGGCTCTCACGGGCCGCATGGAGCGGGCCCTCCGCTGGACGCGGCGGCGTCATTCGCCCCGGTCTTGATCAATCCCTCGCTCTCACGCTCCCTTTGGTCCCTGCTCAGACTGAGCGCGTGTCCCCCGAGGGATCAGCGCGTGTCCCCCGAGGGATCGAATGCATCGGGATTTCCCTGATCCTCAAGGGCGATTGGCTTCTGGGTCAAGACGGCCCGGGCGCTGGGTCAGCCATCTCCAGGCCGGAATCTCGGCCTCGTCGATCGGGCTTGGATGTGACCTTCATTCGCGCCAGGGCAACGTCCTGACGAAAGCCATGTCACGCACCCGAAACACACGCCGACACAAAGCACAGCCGCCCTCAATCGTCGTCGTCGGAGTCGTCGTCGTCACCGACCGTCACGGTCTTGCCGTCGATCGACACCCTGACCTCCATGTCGTCGCCGTCGGCCTCCTCGCGCCGGACGAAAAGATAAGCCACGAGCTGTCCATTCACCGTGACCGACCGGACGCGCTCGGTCTGGAACGCCGGCAACTTGGCCTTCAAGGCGGCGGAAACGACCGCCGGCACCTCGGACGATTCCTGATCGGTGTGGATTGTCGCCTGGCCGTCGGCATCGAAGAAGGCGACCGACTCGCGGTCCTTCAGGTCGATTCCGCTCACTTCGTAGGTCGTCTTGCCGTCTTCGACCTTCTCGGTCGCCTCGGTCCACTTCACCTGGGGCAAAGTCTTCAAGACCTTCACCAGGTTGCGCGGCAGGTCCGTCACGCTGAGCACGGTCTCGAACGACTCGACTTGGCCTTCGGCCGTGAGCGTGATATCGACCTCCCGACCCTTGGCATCCGAGCCGTTCAGATGATATGTGGTCTCGTCATCGTCGACCTCCTTGCTGGCCTTCGTCCACTTTGCCTGGGGGACCGTGTTGTCGGCGGCCCCTCGAATCGAGGCGGGGACATCCTTCAAGTCGACCTGATCCTCGTCGGCCGCCGCCGCGAGCGGAACATGTCCGACCAGCGCCAGAACCGCTACCAATCCGTAATTGCTCAATCGCATCGTGGAGCCTTCCCAGCAAGCGAACCTGGAACCTTCACCATGAGACACGACCTGATAGACCCAGCTCGGGCCGCATTATTCCTCGCGGGATTCCTTCACGCGTCGGTTTTCATGATCGATGGCAAGACTTTTCGACTCGTGGAATAACGTGCGGCCGATCGGGTCTAATAGGTCAGGCTCTTCCGGCGCATCGGAGTGATCATGGCTCGGTGTTCGCCGTGACTCGCTCGACCGCGACACGTTCGGTTAGGATCGAGCGGACGGCTTCCTCGTCTTAATCGTTTTCCAAAGAGGGTGACACGACGACGCTTCCGGACACGTCCCTTGAGTTTCGGAAAAGCCATGGATCAATGCTGACACGACCCAGCACCCTCGACGATGCGAATCCAAGCGACGACGCGACGGCGGTCGACGCCCGGCTAGAGAGCCTCGTCGCACGGACTCGGCTTGGGGATCCGGACGGTTTCAGCGCGCTGGTCGCCTTGACTGAGCCACGGATTCGCCGGTTGCTCGGCCGGCTCGCCTGCCGGGAGGCGGATCTCGACGACCTGGTGCAGGAAACCTATCTGCGGGCCTGGAAGTCGTTGCCAGGGTTCCGGGGGAAGAGCCGCTTCAGCACCTGGCTTTACCGCATCGCCACGAATGTGGCCAGCACCTGGCGGCAAGGGCGAAGGATCGTCGCGAGCTTGCCCGACGATGTGTACGTCTCTCTTCGCAGCCCCCCCGAACTCGGCGAGGCGCCGTTGATGGAAGCATACGAGCGGGCCTTGTCCGGCTTATCGCCCGACTTGCGGGCCGTCTTCATTTTGCACGAGACCGAAGGTATGAGCTACCGCGACGTCGCCGAGACGCTCGGCTGTCCGATCGGCACCGTGATGAGCCGCCTCCATCGCGCCCGCGTTAGAATTCTTGAGGAGCTGCGCGAGCGGCTCGAGGAGCTGGCCCCATGAATGACGAACTCCGACGGATTCTGGAGCGGCGCTTCGACGGCGAACCCGCCGCCGATGACCCGCGCGACGCGGCCGACGATGCCGAGTCCCTGGCCTATTTGCGAGGCCTGAGCCTCCTCCGCGAGCTGGCTTTGAGGCACGACCCGGCCGCGGCCGCACTGCCACGACGGCCCGTGCTCATCGCTCCGCGATCACGACGGCGACGCCTCGCGACGGTCCTGGCGCTGGCGGCGAGCGTCTTGTTCATGGCGCTCATGGTCCGGTTCGGCCGGCGAGACGACCCGAAGCCCCGCTCGATCTTGGCCTCTTCAGGCCGGCCCTCCGCGGTCGCGAGCGTCGCCGCGGGGCCGACGGTCAGTCCTCGATCTCCCCACCCATCCCTGGAAGTGGAGCTGTATCGATGGGCCAATGAGTCCTCGCCTTACACAGAGGTCGCGGCGGGGGTTCTGCTCTCGCGGTTCGCCTCGCTCCATGGGCGGCCTGCCTCACGAGAGATCCTGGTGCTCGAGGCCGCCAACGCCTACCACGGGTTGGCCATCATTTTCCCAAGGCCAGCCTTCTCGCGATCGAGAACCTCGCCAGGCTCGATCCGCAAGTTCAGCTCGTCACGGCATTCCCGACCCGCGCCTTCACCCAAGGCCTGACGGCCTGCGAGGAGACCCCACCCCATGATCGCCGCGATCGCCTCCGTCGGGCTCACGCTCTGGCTCGGGGCCTTGCCCGCCCACCCGGATCCCGACGACTTGACTCAGGCCGCGTCCGCGCCGAAAGACGGACCTCTGCTCGATGCCCGAAAGGCGATCGATCGGGAGGATTGGGACGAAGCCGCCGACAAGTTCCGCGCCTTCCTCGACGGCCACCCCAATGCTCCACAGGCTCCGGAGGCGCGGTTCTGGGCAGGTTTTTGCCTGGTGAAACTCGACGAGAACGAAGAAGCCGTCGAGATGCTCCAGCCGTTCACGGACGCCCTCGCGGGGGACAAATGGGCCGACGACGCTTTGCTCCAGATCGGCAAGGCCTATCGGAGTCTCGGCAAGGAAAGCGACGCCCTGGCCTCCTGGAAACGTCACCTGGAGAAATACCCCCAGTCCGTCTGGCGCGCCGAGGTCATGCTCTCCATGATCGACATGCTCTTCCACGCCGCCGACTTGACCGGATGCCTGGCCTATTGTCGTCAACTGACCGAGGAAGTCCACAACCGTGACAGCACGACCGAGGCCCGCTACGTGGGCGCCTATTGCCTCAACGCCCTCCGCAAGTTTGAGGAATCAGAGGCATGGACGGACCGCCTCTTCGACCCGGAAAGTCCGATGGAAGAGGCATGGCGCCGCCTCCTCGGCGCGCAGAGGGATCTGCTTCGGGGACAGATCGATTCAGCGCTCAACACGATGAATTCCATCGCCAACGACTTCCCCGACCTCGACCTGGAAGAACGGCAGGACTTGCTGTTGAAGACGTCTTACCTCCTCCGCGTCAACGGCCGGGCCGACCGCGCCTGTGAACTGATCCAGGCCGAGATCCTTCTCTCCTCCGGCCGGCCCGAGGACGATGTCGATTCGCTTCTCGACGAACTCGAGTCGTCGTTTGGCGGCGGTCGCCGCGCCGACTTCCTGACGGCCCTGGGCCGCCTATCCGTTGACCCGAAGGCCCCAGTGGTGGTCCGCGTGGCGGCCCGCGACCATCACGCCCAGGCCCTGACGGACGACGAACACCCAGAAAAGGCGGAGGCGATGCTACGCGAGTCGCTGGCCGTCGAAACGGCTGAATTCCCGAGATGCCGCGCGGCCCTGAAACTGTCCGACATCCTCGCCGGCAATCTCGACAGACGCGCCGACGCGATCAAGCTCCTCGATCAGATTCGCGCCAACCTCAAGCGTCGCGACCTCGGCAACGAGCTGCACGAGGCCGCCGACCGTTACCGAAAACAGGTGGACGGCGACGGTCAGTGACCGAAAAACCGGCCCCCCGCGGGAATCAAGAACCGCGAAGGAGCCGACCGTGATCGAGTCGACCGACGAATAAGCCACCGTTTTGAAGCACGGGCATCCCATCCGTGTGTCTGTTCCAGAGCTCGGAGGCGATGTCGTCGTGGTTCTGGCCGCTCAGGGGGAATGTGCGGAAGCGGTCCCCCAAGAAACACTCGACGAGATCCGCGAGAAAGCGGTCTTATCGTGACCGGGCCGGCGAGCGGCGGCTTCCTGGATGGAGGAGAGCTCCTCCTGCTGAAACCAGGTGAGATCGATTCGGTCGACCTGGCGACCGGACATCGCCCCGGCATCGTCGTCTCGCGGGAAAGACTGAACCAGGGAAACGGTGTTGTGATGGTTCTCTGTACGACGCGGCGATTCGCGATCCGGTCCAAGCCGCCGAATTGCGTGCCGTTCCGGGCGGGTGAGTTCGGCATGCCGAGCGATGGTGTGGCACTGTGTGAGGCGATCCACGCCTTGGAGAAACGAGAGATCGACATTGCGTCGGGAATGATTGGCCGGCTCGGCGCCGCGCGATCGAGGGACGTTATCAAGGCCGTCGGCGATGTCGTCGACTCGGACCGCGAACCCAACTGAGCGTGTCGGCGCTGGCCCCATGGGCTCGTTCCCAGACCCTCCACCGTCCGGCTCATCACCGCCGCCAACTCCTGGCCAGGTTCCGGGGCGACAGCCGCGATTGAGCAAAGGCACGAATCACAGCCAGCCGTTCTCAGTCGTCAACAACCCACGTCCACACCGGTCATTGCAAGCGTGGCGACCTGAAAAATGGCTGTCTGAGATGAGACTTCTCTGCCGGAGGGAGAGGGTCATGTGTTGATCCTTCTCCCCGCGGGAGAAGGTGCCGCGCAGCGGCGGATGAGGGAGGCCGTGGCAGGGAACCCGGCCGCCACGAAGTCCGACACGTGACGGCGCTCCTGATCTTGTCCCATTGGCGTAACGAAACCCCCGAGACGGCGTGCCCACGAAAACCATGGTCACGACCAACGTTTCACCACCCCAGCGCGGGCGTCCCGCCCGAACGGATCCAAGCGGTCGAGACGCCTGCGCTCCCAGGAATCGCGAGAGAGCCAGCCGCCGGCGTCCTTTCGCCCTCGCGGTATTGCCGTCGATCCGATGCCTGGGCCCGCGCCGCGCCAACCCCCCGCGACGCGGCCCCGAGCGCCGCCCTCACGGCTTGGGATCGTCGCGGTACGGCTTCTTCTCTTGATAAAGCTTGAGCCGCGTCCGGTAGTCTTCCTTTTCCTTCGCGTCCGTCTGAAGTTCGATGGCCTTGGTCTGCATCTCGACCGCCTTGGCGAAGTCGCCCGCCTCGGCATAGGACGCGGCGAGGGTGCCGACAAGGTACGGCTCTCTCCCGTCCGACATCTCGCATGCCTTCGTGGCCGACTCGACCGCCTTCTTGCCGTCCCGATACTTCGCATCAGGACAGGTCGACCAGAGCCAGGCGCGGTTGTTGTAGGGCCGCGCATACTTCGGATCAATCCGAATCGCCTCGTTGTAATCGGCGATGGCCTTGTCGTACTCCTTCTTGTCGTGCCACAGAAGGCCGCGGCTGCCGTAAGACGCACCCGCGCTGGGGTTCAACCGGATCGCCTCGTTGTAATCGCCGAGGGCGATGTCGAGCTCCTTGCGGTCCTCTCTCCAATGTGTCGCGCGAAGCAAGTACGCCCCGGCGTTTCGCGGGTCACCCTGGATCACGCGGCTGTAGTAGTCGATCGCGTCTTCGTAAGGCACGACCTCCTGCGGCAAGACGTAGCCTTTCACGTCGGGGCGGTCCTTCGATTCCAGCCACAGCCAGCCGTTCTCGGTGCGGGTGACGATGAAGGTGTGATAGATGTTGTGCAGGTCGACGGCCTGGTCGGAGACCCTGAGCTGAACATTGAGCGCGATGATCACCTTCTTGCCGATCCAGGGGTCGGCGGGCTGGTCCTAAGCGCACAGGCCCGGCCACGGAAGCACAAAACCGGCCAGCGCCAGGGTGGCGCAAGCGAGGCGAGGAAAGGTCGACAGGCGCGACATCGCGAACCCCTCTTCAATAATGGTCGTCGCGGAACGAAACGGTTTCCGAGCAAAAGGCCACGGTTCCGTGACGTTAAGCGACTGGCGCTCGGGACGCAACGGGCGCGTTCGGAAATCACCGCCGCCGGCGGCCGCGGGGTACGACAGCCCTCCCGGCTGCCGGCGGGCGGGGCGAACAGGCGGGAGGCCAGTTCTACGGAAACGAGTGCTCGGTCACGGCGAAAAGTTGGGGTTCGGCCTCGGGCCAGGATCGCCCTGGTGAATCGGATTCGCGTACTTGTGCATACGATGAGTGTGAGTGAGCGAGTCGCTTGCCCCGGAATCCCCTCGCTGGCGCTTCGGGCTTGTATTCTGACAAACGCAACGGCTCGGAGTACAAGCGCGAAGCGCCAGCGAGTGTGGTGCCACCCCTCGCTTGCGCGTCGGGCTTGTATTTTGACGACCGCGACGGGTTGGAGTACAAGCGCGAAGCGCCAGCGAGTGTGGTGCCACCCCTCGCTTGCGCGTCGGGCTTGTATTTTGACGACCGCGACGGGTTGGAGTACAAGCCCGAAGCGCCAGCGAGGGTAGTGCCACCCCTCGCTTGCGCGTCGGCCTCCTCTCGCGTGCCAGTCGGTCCGGCGAATGACAAGCGCGAAGCGCCAGCGAGTGTGGTGCCACCCCTTGCTTGCGCGTCGGGCTTGTATTTTGACGACCGCGACGGGTTGGAGTACAAGCCCGAAGCGCCAGCGAGTGTATCGCCGAAAAGCCTGTCCAGGCGCGGGAGCCCGATTCCGTGGAGTAAGGCTCG
The DNA here is from genome assembly GCA_027459775.1 of Planctomycetales bacterium. Taxonomy (GTDB): domain Bacteria; phylum Planctomycetota; class Planctomycetia; order Isosphaerales; family Isosphaeraceae; genus JAKBAP01. The sequence goes on from DAIDHE010000067.1 coordinate 28,852, forward strand.
CGGAGCCCAGGGGGTCGGGCTCGGCCCCCGCGCGAGGCGGCTCGAACGCCACGAACGGCCAGACAAGGGAGGTCGAGGCACCCGCCGAGCCGAAAGACGCAAGTGGCTGGCGAATCGCGTGTTGCACAACGCCGAGGCTCGTTCCGGCTCGGTGGGAACCTCGCCCTCCCTGGCGACGCCGACGGCCGTCCAGAGCGTCCCCCGTGAGCCCCGCGCCTTGATCGACGCGAGCAGGAACGAAATCCAGCCGCCGTGCCCGCGCCATCGCGCATCCAGCGGGGTCCACATCCCGCCCAACCACCGACTCACGTCCCCGGCCACCGCCAGAGCGGGCTGCCGGGCGCGCAACAATGAGGCACAAGTAAAGTTTTATGGAAGATTTTAACCCACACGGACAACAGGACTTCCATCGCGACGACTCGAGAATCCACGGCCGTTGCAATCACGGGAAGCCAAACGCGCGCTAACCTGATTGATGTCGTGAAGTTCGCGAGCAAAGCTCGCCAGGCGAAGGCGCTGCGCACGCACATCTCGATCACCGTCCCGGGGCGGGCGACGAACGTGTCGGCCCCCATCCCAGGCCCAGATTCCGACCCCGCTCGCGATCAAGAGATCGTCATGAATCGAATGGCACACCACGACTCGGCCGCCAGCCCTCGCACGCGCTCCGCGGCCCGAAACAGCGGGTCCGGATGCTCGCAAGCCGTGCCCAAAAGCTGCCAAAAGCGCCACGGCTGGTTGCCCGTCCGGCCGGCGAGGAGATCGGACCAGGCGTTTTCGTCGAGGAAAGGCGGGGAAAGCATGGCACTTCGATTTGCAATTTGCCTGCTCGCGATGTTGCTGCTCGTTCCCGCCGGGTCGAGCGCATCGGCCTGGTCCTGGCGTGTTCGTCTTGTCGGGTTCGGCGTTTGGGCTCTACACTGGCGGGCTGTCAGGGAGGGGGTCGAGGATCACGCCGTTACAGGACATGAGGCGCGAAGAGACATGGCCGTCCAGTTCGCGGTGCTCGCCAGCGGGTCGAGGGGGAATGCGACCTTTCTTGGCGGTGGAGGGGCCGGGCTTTTGATCGATCTGGGGCTCACGCAGAAGGGCATGGCGGAGCGGCTGCGAGCCGCCGGGGCGGGCTGGGATCGGGTCGGGGCCGCGCTGCTCACCCACACCCACTCCGACCACGTCGAGCCGGCGGCGCTCGCCGAGCTGGCGCGCCGCGGGGTCTCGCTCCACTGCCATTCCGGGCATCGGGCCGTTCTCGCCGGTTGCGCCGGCTTTCAAGAGCTCGAGCGGGCCGGGCGCGTGAGGCCTTATGACGACGAGCCGTTCCTCACGGCCACGGGGGCGCGCGTCGAGCCGATCCGGCTGGCGCACGACGGCGGGCCGACCTACGGCTTTCATATCGAGATCCGCGAATCCAATCGCGGGCCGGCCACGCGGATCGGATACCTCGCCGACACCGGCTGCTGGACGGCCTCCATGGTCGATCGGCTCGTCGACGTCGACCTGCTCGCCGTCGAGTTCAACCACGACGTCGAGCTCCAGCGGACCGCCGATCGGCCGGCCCGGCTGATCCGGAGGAACCTCGGCGACCGCGGCCATCTGTCGAACGACCAGGCCGGCGAGCTGGTGCGCGCCGTCGTCGAGCGGTCGCGGCCCGGCCGGCCGCGCGACGTCGTCCTGCTGCACCTGAGCGAACAGTGCAATACGCCCGAGCTGGCGCTCGAGGCCGCTCGAGCCGCTGCCGGCCCCGAGCGCCACCTCCACGCCGCCCGTCAGGCTGAACCACACCCCTGCCTGCGGGTCGAGGCCGCCACACGCACTCCGCAACGCAGCGCTCGTCCATCGATCGCCAGACGCAAGAGTCCTCGAACAACCCACTCGCCGTTCATCGCGGGCCTGCTGTTCGACCACGAACGCCCGACCGAACCGACCCCCGTCGAGATTGCCTGATCGTGCCTTATTACTTCGCCAGCGACGTTCACCTGCGGTTCGATTACCCGGACCGCGACCGCCGGTTCCAGGCGTGGCTCGGGCGGCTCACGCCCGCCGATGCGCTTCTGGTGGTCGGGGATCTGTGCGATTTCTGGATGGGCTCGCGCTCGTCGGACGCAGCGCTCATGCGGTCGCCCAGCCTGCAATCGCTCGCGGCGTTTCGTGAAAGCGGAGGCTCGCTCGCGATCATGGCCGGCAACCACGACCTCTGGATGTGCGACCGTTACCAGGCGCTCCTGGGCGCGGAGATCGTTTGCGAACCCCTCGACATGACCGTCATGGGGCTCAGGCTGCGGATCGTCCACGGCCACTTGCTGGGCGCGCTCAGGCCCTGGAAAGCGGTCATGGAAAGCCGCGCGTTCTTTCGCGGCTTTGGCCTCACGCCCGGGTTCGTCGCCCGCCCGCTCGACCTGATCCTCGCCTGGCGCAACAATCGCGGGCTGCTGGCCGACGAGGAGCGCCATCTCAAGGTCTATCGCGAATACGCCCGGTCCCTCGCCGGCCAGACCGATCTCGTCGTGATCGGACACGTGCACAGACCCGTCGACGATCATGCGTCCAATCCCCGGCTGGTCGTCCTGGGCGGCTGGCAAAGCCGTTCGAGTTATCTCGTGATCGACCAAGGGGTCGCCCACTATCACATCGAGAACGACCGCGCCCAGGGCTCTCCTCCCGCCACCCGGGTCGACTCGCTTCCTGGAGAGAATCGCTCGTGAAAATCGACCATCATCTGCACACCCTGCGCTATTCGCCCGACAGCGTGATCCACCCGAGCGCGTTGATCGAACGCGCGAAGGCGGTCGGTCTGGACGGGATCGTAATCACCGAGCACGACGAGCAATGGCGCCCGGACGAGCTCGAGGAGCTGGCGCGGCGGGCCGATCCGCTCAAGGTCTTTTCGGGGGTCGAGGTCTCGGCGCGGGAGGGGCATTTCCTGGTTTACGGCTTGCCCGATCTCACCGAGGTCGGGCCTGGGATCACGGTCGGGGAACTGCTGGCGGTCGCGGCCCGGCATCAGGCGGCCGTCGTGGCGGCCCATCCGTTTCGCTGGGATCAGCCGTTCGACGAGATCGTGGCCGCGCACGGGCCGGCCTTCGACGCGCTCGAGCTGGTGAGCAACAACATCACGAACGCCACCCGCGCGAAGACGCTCGAGCTGCTGAAAAAACATGCCATGGGCGCCACCGGCTCGAGCGACGGCCATGCGCTCGTCGACGTGGGTTGTTACTACACCGAGTTCGCCGAGCCGATCGCGACCATGGCCGATTTCGTGGCCGCCCTTCGCGGCCGCCGGGGCCGGCCGCGGCATCGCGTCGGGGCGACGCTGACGAGCGGCCCGATCGCATGGCCCGAGGATTGACGGGCAGGCCGGGGCAGGGGGGCTCGCTCATGGCGTTTTCCTCGATCGTCGAGAATAATCGAGTGGCTCGACCGCGGAGACCAAACGTGAACTGGAGGCCGGCGTCGTGATCGAGATCGTCGACCATCCCGAAGGCGTGCTCCTGGCCGTGATGGCGCATCCGGGCGCCAGGCGGGCCGGCGTGCTGGGCGAGCGGTCGGGGGCGCTGCGGGTCGCGGTGACGGCCGCGCCCGACAAGGGCAAGGCCAACGCCGCTCTCGAAAAGGCAATCGCACAGGCGCTCGACTGCCGGCCCTCGCAGGTGGCACTCGAATCGGGCCCGACGTCGAGACGCAAACGCTTCCTGATCCGAGGAATCGATAAACAGACCCTGGCCGAGCGCCTGGCCGAGCTCGTAAGAGCCCATGCTTCCATCGACAAAGAACAATCCCATGATGAACCCGCTTGACCAACCCGAGCTTGCGATTTCGCCCTGGAGCGGCCCGCCCCCGCGCGCGGTCGTGCAGGTTCCCGGCTCGAAGAGCCTCACCAACCGGGCGCTCGTGACGGCGGCGCTCGCGCTGGGCGAGAGCACGCTCACGGGGGCGCTCGACAGCGAAGACACGCGGGTGATGGTCGAGGCGCTGGGGAAGCTGGGCTTCGACGTCCGCCACGACCCGGACCGGGCCGTGATCGCCATCATGGGCCGGGGAGGCGAGATCCCCGCCAGGTCGGCCGAGCTCCATCTCAAGAACTCGGGAACGAGCCTGCGGTTCCTGACCGCCATGGTCGCCCTGGGCCAGGGGGTCTATCACCTGGACGGCGTGGCGCGGATGCGCGAGCGCCCGATCGAGGATTTGCTCTTCGCGCTCAATGGTTTGGGCGCCAGCGCGGTCGCCGACCATGGCAACGGCCGCCCTCCCCTGACCGTGACCGCCCGCGGCCTGGACGGCGGCTACGCCTGGGTCAAGGGAGACGTCTCGAGCCAGTTCTTGAGCGCCCTTCTCATGGCGCTGCCGCTCGCCCGCGAGCGCACCACGATCGAGGTGAACGGCGTTCTGGTATCGCGTCCTTATGTGAGCATGACACTTGCCCTGATGGAGGATTTCGGCGTCGCGGTGGGCAATCGCGACTTCCGCCGGTTCGACATCGCCCCCGCGCGCTATCGCGCGCTCGATTACGCCGTCGAGCCCGACGCCTCGGCGGCGAGCTATTTCTTCGCCCTGGCGGCGATCACGGGGGGCGAGATCACGGTCGAGGGCCTGGGGACGGCGAGCATCCAGGGCGACATGGCGTTTGTCGACGTGCTCGAGCACATGGGGGCGACGGTGGTCCGCGAGCCCACGCGGACGACCGTCAAGGGAGGCGCTCTCAAGGCCGTCGACGTCGACATGAACGCGATCTCGGACACGGTCATGACGCTCGGCGTGACGGCGCTCTTCGCCGACGGCGTCACGCGCATTCGCAATGTCGCCCACATCCGCCACAAGGAAACCGACCGCATCGCCGCCCTCGCCGCCGAGCTCCGCAAGCTGGGCGCGCGGGTCGACGAACAGCACGACGGGCTCGTCATCGACCCGCCCCCCCGGAACCAACTGAAGGGAGCATCAATAAAGACATATCAAGATCATCGAATGGCAATGTCGTTCGCCCTGGCGGGGCTCGTCGTCCCCGGGGTGGTGATCCTCGACCCCGGCTGCGTCGCCAAGACCTATCCCGGCTTCTGGGCCGATCTCGAACGACTGCGTTAGCCCCGATGCGAGCGCTCGCCGCGTCGATGTTGCTTTCGGGCGTCTCCCAAAGGGTTGCCGGCGAGATCGACGGACTTGTCAAGGTCGCGCCTCGGAGATCAACAGAAAAACGGGTCGTGATGTATCTCGGTCTTGAGGATGGCCGCGCGGCCGAGGGGCGCGGGCCGATCGTCCGCCACGAACGTCGTGCTCCATTGTTTTCGCGAGGAGTGATCGGGTGCCCGAGATCCAGCGGTTCAATCTGGTCTTGGCATGGCGGGCCGCGGGTCCGCGGCCGGGTGGGGTCCAGCCGGGCGCAAGCCAGGGCCAGGCCGACCGACGGCCACGGCGATCGCCCGCCTGGTTAATCCGTCGCCTTGGCTCCTCTCGGAACGGATTCCAGCGACGTTTCGAGCGTTGGGACGTCCTTGAACCGGGCCGATTCAAACACCTTGACGCCGTCCCTGGTCATGCGCTGAAAGACGGCCGAAGTTCCGGGCGTTGCTTCGATCAGGGCCAGCCCGTGTTCTGGCCCGAGCAGATAGACCGTCGTCTCGAGGGCGTCGGCGGTGGCGCCGTCGGGGGCGACGACCGTCACACTGGCCCGGTCCTCGACTCCCATGCCGGTCCGCGGATCGATGATGTGCGAATAGCGATGACCGTCGATCACCACGAACTGCTCGGCGTCGCCCGCCGTCGACACCGCGGCGTTCTTGAGCAACAAGGTCTTGTAAGGGCGCTTCTGCGAAGGATCGACAGGCGCGATCGCCACCCGCCAGCCGTCCGCGCCCGGCGGCGGGTCGCCGACCACGATGTCGCCCGCCGACGCCACCAGTGCCCGCGTGATCCCGTGCTTTTTCAAGACCTCGAGGGCCGCCTGGGCGGCGTAACCCTTGGCGATCCCACCCACGTCGAGCCGCATCCCCTTGACGGCGAGCTGGACCGTCCGCGAGCCGCGATCGAGCGTGAGCTTGTCGCCGCCGACCAGCTTCCGGGCCTGGGCCAGCACGTCGGGGTCGGGGAGCTTGCCGTCGCGGCGGGCGCGCCTCCAGAGCCGGCCCACGGGCGCGATCGTCACGTCAAACGCCCCGCCCGAACGGCGGTACATTTCCTGGGACCGCGACAGAACCTCGAAGAGGTCGTCGCCGATCTTGATGGGTGGCCCGCCGGCGGACTTCGTGAGCCGCGAGAGCTCGCTGTCGGGGTCGTAGTCCGAAAGGGTCTTGTTGAGCGCTTCCACCCGCTCGAAGGCCGCCCGCGAGGCGCGTCTGGCGGCGGCGGGTTCGGTGGTGTATAAAAGGATCTTGAACGGCACGGCCATGTGCGTCTCGACGTATTCATGCCGCGCCAGGGACGTGCCCGCGGTCGGATCTTGACCGGTTAATGCCATCGCCGCCACGATCACGATCGACCACGCCCCCGCCGGAATCTCACCCATGACGCACCCTCCTGTTTCCGAGCCATGACGGGGCCTTCGATCAGATACAAACGGTCGCCCACGACGCCCCTCGGCCTTGTTGGAGCATAGCAAACGTGAGTCGCCCGCTACACGCCTTGTCCGCCCTCCTGGTTTCCGCTTGCTTGAGCCTCGCCGCCAGCGCGCCCGCGGCGGCCGACGAGCCCCCGGCATCGGCCGACTCGATGAAACCCTATACCGAGGCGTTGCCTGGCTTTGACGTGAAGTTCGACCTGGTGCCGATCCCCGGCGGAACCTTCGAGATGGGCAGTCCCGAAAGCGAGGCCAAGCGCGGCCCGGACGAGGGCCCGCGGCACCCGGTCAAGATCGAGCCCTTCTGGATGGGCAAATACGAGGTGACCTGGGACGAGTTCGAAGTGTTTTCCTACTCGCTCGACATCAAGAAAAAAGAGCGCGAAAAGGTCGACCTGACCAAGCAGTCCCACTGGGAGAAACTGGCCGACGCGGTCACGCGGTCGACCAAGCCCTACGCCGACATGACCTTTGGCTACGGCCGCGACGGCCAGCCGGCGATCTGCATGACCCACCACGCGGCGATGGAATACTGCCGCTGGCTGTCGGCCAAGACGGGCAAGATCTACCGCCTGCCGACCGAGGCCGAATGGGAATACGCCTGCCGGGCGGGGACGACGACGGCCTATTTCTGGGGCGACGACCCGGCCGCGCTGGACGAATACGCCTGGGACGTCGACAACGCGGAAAAACCCATGCCGGTGGGCAAGAAAAAGCCCAATCCCTGGGGCCTCTACGACATCCACGGCAATGTGGCCGAATGGTGCATCGATCATTACAAGAGCGACGCCTACAAGGCGTTCGCCGCCCAGAATCCGGCGGTGCAACCCGTCGTGCTTCCCGACGCCAAGGAGTATCCTTACGTGGTCAGGGGGGGCTCGTGGGACGACGACGCCGAAAAGCTGCGGTCGGCGGCCCGGATGCCGTCGAACCTGGAATGGAGCGTGCAAGACCCCCAGCGGCCCCAGAGCATCTGGTGGCACACCGACGCGCGGTTCGTGGGCTTCCGGGTCGTCCGGCCGCTCACCGAACAGGCGAACCTGAAAGGCTTCAAGTCCCCGATCCAGAAAGGCAAGGGGACCCATTAAGGGGCGGGAATCGGTTCCCGCCGCCAGGTCGTGAAGGATGCCTTTGACCCCTCGATTCCCAGTTTTCGTGCGCGAGGCGGGCGAGCCGGGTTTGGCGCCCGGCTTTTTCCCGCCTCGAAGTCAACCTCCGGAGAAGCAGCCATGACTGGACCGAAAGCGGCGAACGACGGCGCGACCCGCCGTGATTTCTTGAAGGGGTCGACGGCCGCGGCCGTCGGGCTCGGCCTGTTGCCCAACGCCCACGCCGCCGGCAACGACGTGATCAAGGTCGGCCTGATCGGCTGCGGCGGCCGCGGGACGGGCGCCGCCGACAACATATGCGAGGCCGCCGGCTCGACCTATAACATCAAGATCCACGCCTTGGCCGACGCCTTCGAGGACCGCGTCAAGAACTGCCGCGACTTCATTCGCTCAAACCACCACACCAAGGACAAGTGCGACGTCAGCGACGACCGCTGCTTCGTCGGGCTCGACGCCTACCAAAAGGTGATCGACTGCTGCGACCTGGTGATGCTGGCGACCCCGCCAGGCTTCCGCCCCCAGCACATCGAGGCCACCGTCAAGGCCGGCAAGCAGCTCTTCAGCGAAAAGCCCGTCGCCGTCGACGGCCCCGGCATCCGCAAGGTGCTGGCCGCCCATGACGAGGCCGTCAAGAAGGGGCTCTCGGTCGTCACCGGCACCCAGCGGCGGCACCAGGCGAGCTACATCGAGAGCATGAAGCGCATCCACGACGGCGCGATCGGCGACATCGTGACCGCCCGCGTCTACTGGAACGGCGGCGATATCTGGGCCCACAAGCGCCAGCCCGGCTGGAACGACGTCGAGTACCAGATCCGCAACTGGTACCACTTCCTGTGGCTCTGCGGCGACCACTTCGTCGAGCAGCACGTCCACAACCTGGACGTCGCGCTCTGGGCGCTGAAGACCCACCCCATCCGCGCCGTCGGCATGGGCGGCCGTCAGGTCCACACCGAGCCCGAACGCGGGCAGAGCTACGACCACTTCGCCGTCGATTTCGAGTTCCCCGGCGACGTCCACATTCTCAGCATGGCGCGGCAGATCGACGGCTGTGAAAACAACGTGTCCGAGGCGATCGTCGGCACGCTGGGCCACTGGGACAGCAACAGCTACCGCTTCACCGGACCCAACAAGGGCCGGGTGCGGATCCAGCACGAGACCAACCCCTACGTGCAGGAGCACATCGACCTCCTCGAGAGCATCGTCTCCAAGCGCCCGGTCTGCGAGCTCAAGCAGGTCGCCGAAAGCACCCTGACCGCGATCATGGGCCGGATGTCGGCCTACAGCGGCAAGGCCGTCACGTGGCAGCAGGCCCTGAATTCGAGGGTCGACACGTTCCCGAGCCCGCTCGCCTGGGGCGAGATGAAAGAGCCCCCAGTCCCCATTCCGGGCGGCAAGGGCATCATCTGACGCGACAACCAACCCGCGAAAGCCTGGCCGGCGGCGCATCCGCCGCGGCGAACCGCGCCGGCCAGGCATTCGCTTAACCAGATCAATCACCACCGCGACCGACCGGGAGGATCAACATGCGCTTGCGTCTTGCGATGGGCCTGCTCGCCGCTCTTGTTTTCACAGCCGTTTCGCCTCTGGTCGATGCCGCCGACACCGCGCGGATCGTGCTCGTGGCCGGCCGGCCCAGCCACGGGCCCGGCGACCATGAATTCAACGCGGGCTGCAAATTGCTCGCCAAGTGCCTGGCCAAGATCCCCGGCGTCGAGCCCGTCTTCGTCGCCGGCGGCTGGCCCAAGGACGAAAAGGTCTTCGAGGGCGCGCGCTCGATCGTCTTTTTCATGGACGGGGGCGGCGGCCATCCCATGATCCAGGGCAAGCGGCTCGAGACGCTGAAAGGACTCATGGACAAAGGGGTCGGGCTCGTCTGCTTGCATTACGCCGTCGAGGTGCCCAAGGGCAAGCCCGGCGACGCCTTCCTCGACTGGATCGGCGGCTATTACGAGTCTGGGTTTTCGACCAATCCCCACTGGACCGCGCATTTCACCCGGTTGCCCGAGCATCCGATCACCCGCGGCGTGGGGCCGTTCTCGATCAAGGACGAGTGGTATTTCAACATCCGCTTTCGCCCTGATCTGAAGGGCGTCGAGCCGATCCTGTCGGCCAAGCCTTCCGACGAGACCCGCAAGGGGGTGAGCGCATCGCCGCGCGGTCCCTACAAGCACATCCTCGAGGCCTCGGGCCGCGAGGAAATCCTGGCCTGGGCGGTCGAGCGCGAGGGGGGCGGCCGCGGCTTCGGATTCACGGGCGCTCATACGCACAAGAACTGGGGCAACGACGACTTCCGCAAGCTCGTCTTGAACGCCATCCTCTGGACGGCCAAGGTCGACGTTCCGCCTTCTGGGGCGGCCTCGAGCGTGACCCCGGACGAACTCGAGCAAAACCTCGATCCCAAGAAGTGAGGCTGCCAGGGCGGCGGGGCTCACGAGACCCGAGAGAGATAAAGAGAGCAAGCACAGGCCACGACACGGGGAGTTTGAACGACAGAGACACGGAGAAGAGAAAACAGAGAGAAAGAAAGCGAGAGAGCAAGCACAGGCCACGCCACGGGGGGATTTGAACCACAGAGACACAGAGACACAGAGAAGAGAAAACAGAGAGAGAGA
>DAIDHE010000066.1 GCA_027459775.1 Planctomycetales bacterium
CCCCCGGTTTGGTCTTCGCGGTTGGCCATGCGCGAGAGCGGTTCCTTCAGGCATTTCATGAACCAGCTCAGGCTTTGCAGGCGATCGCGGGTCTTGGCAATCCAGCCGGGGACCTTGAGCCGCTGTTCGAGCCATTCCTTCGAGACCGCGATCGGCTGATTCGATTTGTCGCGGGGCGGGAATAACTTCCCCCAGCGGCTTGCGACCTCTTCATCCGACCACTGCGCCGCCGGCTCGAGATCGAGCCGCAACAGCAGGTGCAGATGGTTGTCCAGGATCGAGAATCCGCCCACCGAAATCGAGAAGATTTGAGCAAGTTCCTCGATCCGTTTTTCGATCCATTGTTTGCGGTCTTTCGGTCCTTCGCCGAGCAGAAAGGCACGCCGCACGCAGCGCGTGAGGCAGTGATACCAGCGAGTCACCGAAGGGTCGACCAGGCGCGCGCGAGCCATCGTCATCGGAGGGTCTCCTCAAGAAGTCCGCGCAAGCTACCAAGTATCGGCCGAGGAGTCAAGACTTCGATGCCTGTCCATCAACAAGACTTCGATGCCTGTCCATCGGGGGGGGCGAGAAAGAGCGGGACAAGGCGGCGGCCAGGCTCGACGCCCGAGGCCTCGACAGACCCACGCCGGAATGAGACTCCTGGTCGACGAGAACATGAGCAGCCCACGTCTGGCCTTACGACCGCGCGCTCAGGGACACGATCCAGTCCTGGCCGGAGACGTCGGAAGGTTCCGTTCTCGCCTCTCCGATTCGGGAAGCCGCCCTGGTGCTTTGTCACAGCTTAATCCTCGGGTGCCTGTATTCTTGTTTCAGGACGTCACCCCGCCGCGAACGAAGGTAACCGACAAGCCCGACGCACCCGCGAGTGGGTTGATGGTAACGGCCGGAATTCACTCACTGGCGCTTCGGGCTCGTAAGGAGCACCCGCCGTTCGCCCGCTCCCTCACGTCCGACCTTGCCCGATTTACCCGGGCGCGGTAACGTCCCCGCCGTCACCTCTCGAGCACGCTCCCTCGCCGGACCTTCCGACCCGTCCCCTCGGATCGAATCCCGGGACGAACCTCGCACGGAGCCGCCGCTCGATGACGCGGAATCACCCGCCCAGTCCCTCACCCAGAACGCGACGCACCGCCGCCCACGACGGCAACCAGGGACGAGAAAGCCATTTACCCCAGCCTTCGCAGCTTGCCCCGAGAATTCGCAATGTCCCCTTTGTTCGCGTGGCGCTGGTGCATGATTGGCTCACCGGGATGCGCGGGGGGGAGAAATGTCTGGAGGTGCTCTGCGAGGCGTTTCCCGAGGCGACGGTTCATACGTTGATTTATCGCGAGGGCTCGCTGTCGCCGGCGATCGAGGCGATGACGATCAAGACCTCGCCCCTTCAGCGCATTCCTGGGGTGTTTCGTCTGTACCGTCATCTGCTGCCGATCATGCCGCTGGCGATTCGAGCGCTCGCGATCCAGGATGTCGACCTGGTCGTGAGCCTGAGCCACTGCGTGGCCAAGGCGGTCAGGCCGCCGGCCGGCGTTCCCCACGTTTGCTATTGTTTCACCCCGATGCGCTACGCCTGGCAAGGACGCGAAGCCTACCTCGACGGCTGGCGGAAGCGACCCGTGCGCAGGGCCGCGGCGGGTTTCGTGCTGGATCTCTTGCGGCGATGGGACCGGGCGACGGCAAAGCGCGTGAGCCACTTCGTGGCGATTTCGCGGACGATCCAGGAACGCATCGCCGCTTGCTACGGGCGTGAAAGCCGTGTCATCGAGCCGCCGGTCGACGTGGATTTCTACACGCCCGCGGCCGTCGAGCGCGGAGAAGCCTATCTGGTTGTCGGGGCGCTTGTGCCTTACAAGAAGGTCGATCACGCCGTCGAGGCATGCAAGCGGCTGGGCCGGCCGCTCGTGGTGATCGGGGCGGGGCCGGAACGGGACCGATTGGAGGCGCTTGCGGGGCCGCGGGCGCGGTTCCTGGGCTGGCAGCCGGACGAGGTGATCCGCGACCATTACCGCACATGCCGCGCACTGCTTTTTCCCGGCGAAGAGGACTTTGGCATCGTCCCGATCGAGGCGCTTGCATGTGGAGCACCCGTGATCGCGCTCGGACGCGGGGGCGTGGCCGAGACGGTCGACGATCAGGTTGGCCGGCTGTATTCCGAGGCGCGGTCGGAGGGGCTCGCTCGGGCTCTTGAGGGCTGGGAGCGCGACGGCCGGCCGCACGATCCTGGGCTGGCGCGGAGGCGTGCGGAGGCGCTTTCGCGATCCGTGTTTCGCGAGCGGCTGCTGGCCTATCTGGCGGAGGTTCTGGCCCCTGGCGGCGATCGCGCGCCAGCGCCTCGGCCGCATGTGGGTCTGACTGGCGGCCGGGCGCGGGAGGCGCGGTCGGTTTAGGACGTGGTCGAGGCGGCCTTTTCCTTGCGGCTGGCGGCCTTGGCGGCTTTGCGCTCGGCCTTGGCGGCCTTGGCCTGGGTGGCGGCGGCGGTGACCGTGTAGCGCTCCTTGAGTCGGACGGCCTTGCCCGAGCGGTCGCGCAGATAGTAGAGCTTGGCCCGGCGGACCTTGCCCGAGCGCTTGACCACGATGTCGGCGATTCGCGGCGAGTGGAGCGGGAACTTACGCTCGACCCCCTCGCCCTGAACGATGCGCCGAACGACGAACATCTCGCGTGGGCCGACGCCCGACCGGGCGATCACCACGCCATTGTAAATCTGGATTCGTTCCTTGTCGCCTTCGAGGATTCGCACGTGCACGTCGACCGTGTCGCCGATCTCGAACGCGGGAGGCGCCGCTTTCACCGCGGTCTTCTCGACCACGTCCATCAAACGATTCTGCATGGGAAGATCCTTTCGCGCCCTCGGGGCCGGCCGGTTTGGCGGCGGGCTGGGGCGGCTCGCTTCAAGACATCGGAATTATGGGAAGAGACAGAGCGTTTTTTTTCTGGTCGTCCTCGTGGTCCACGCCCGGCGATGGTCACCGGCGGTGTTCGCGCCTCCAGCGGGCGATGGCGGCGTGGTCGCCGCTCAGGAGCACCTCGGGGACCGCGTGATCGCGGAAGATCCGCGGACGAGTGTATTGGGGATATTCGAGTCCTCCGTCGGGTCCGAACGATTCGTCGAGGGCGCTTTGATCGTCGCCGAGTACTCCGGGAATGAGGCGGGCGACGGCGTCGATGACGACCATCGCGGCGACTTCACCCCCGGAGAGCACATAGTCGCCGATCGAGAGCAATTCGGGCTTGAGGACGTCGATGATTCGCTCGTCGAAACCCTCGTAGCGTCCGCAGAGCAGGATCAGTCGTTGTTCGCGGGCGAGCTCGCCGGCCCAGGCCTGGTCGAACCGTCGGCCCTGGGGGGACATGGCGATCAATCGGCCCTCGGGCTCGGTCGTCGCTCGCACACCCTCGACCGCCCTTACGACCGGCGGGGCCATGAGCAACATGCCCGGCCCGCCCCCGAAGGGGCGATCGTCGACCTGTTTATAGTTGCCTTGGGCCCAGTCGCGGATGTCGTGACGGTTGACCTCGAGCAGGCCGCGTTCGAGGGCACGACCGAGCACGCCCTGGTCGAGAAACCCATTGAACAGGCTCGGGAGGACCGTCACGACGTCGATGCGCCGTCGGGCCGCGCACATGGGGCCGCCGTCCGTTTCCGTTTCAGGAGGCCGGCTCGGCCTGGGGCGCCGCCGCCGCGGGCGCTGCCGGGGCGGGCTCGGCGACCTGCCACGGCTCGCCGGGCAGAGGCTTCTTGACCCCCTTCTTGTTGAGCAAGACCTGGACCTTGTGCGACGGCTGGGCGCCCACCGACAGCCAGTATCGTGCCCGGCTGACGTTGATCATCGTCTGGGTCGTTTCGTTCGGGCACATCGGGTCGTAGTATCCGAGCTCCTCGATCGGCCGCGCGTCGCGTCCGGTCCGCGAGTCCATGGCGCAAATCCGAAAAAAGGGCCGATGCCGCCGGCCCATCGCCTTCATACGCAGTCGAACCACTCTCATTCTCCTCGTTGTCGGCCTCGCCTCGCGACCGCATCAGTCGGCGACAGGGCGGAAACCACGGTTTCGCGAATACGATATTTCAACACAAAATCCCAGAATGATCCAGTCCGCCGACCTCGGGGTTTTTCGTCGTGGTCGGGAAATCGCCCCAACCGGCCGATCGGGCCCATCCCTATTCGGGCCGCGGGCGTTCCTCGCGACGGCGCTTGCGCTCGTCTTTCTCGCGCTGTTTGCGCAGCTTTTCGCGTTCCTTGGGGGTGAGCCGCTTGCCGGTGCCGATCTTGGGGGTTGAGAGCCGGGCGGCCGGGTTGAGCGCGGCCGCCTGACCGAGCCCCGTGAGCGCCCGCAGCCGGTCCATCATGCTCATTTGCATCATCTGGCGAGCGAAGGTGGCCATCATGTCGAACTGTTTGATCATCCGCGAGACTTCGGAGGGCTCGACGCCGCTGCCGGCGGCGATTCGCCGGCGTCTCGAGATATCGACGATCGAGGGGTCCGCGCGTTCGGCGGGGGTCATGCTATCGATCATGCCGCCGATGACCTTGATCTCGCTGTCGGCGTCGAGTCCGTCGAGCTCGTCGTTGGCCATCTGGCCCAGGCCGGGGATCTTGCTCATCAGATCGCGCATCGAGCCCATTTTCTTCATCTGGATGATTTGCTTGCGGAAATCGTCCAGGTCGTATTTGCCTTTGGCGAGTCGGTCTTGCTGGCGCTGGGCTTCCTCGGCGTCGACGGCTGACTGGGCGGCCTCGACCAGGCCCACGACGTCGCCCATGCCGAGCATCTGGCCGACGACGCGTTCGGGGTCGAAGGGCTCGAGCTTGTCGAGTTTTTCGCCCTTGCCGACGAATTTGATCGGCACGCCGGTGACCTTGCGAACCGAGAGGGCCGCGCCTCCTCGGGCGTCGCCGTCGAGCTTGGTCAGGATCACGCCGTCGAGCTCGAGGGCCTTGTTAAAGGCGCCCGCCGAGGCCACGGCGTCTTGCCCGGTCATGGCGTCGCAAACGAACAAGACCTGGTGCGGCTTGACCTTTTTCTCGATCAGGCTGAGCTCGTTCATCAGATCCTGGTCGACGTGCAATCGGCCGGCGGTGTCGAGGATGATGGTGTCGCGGCCCTGGCGGGCGGCCTCGAGGACGGCCTGCTGGCAGACGGCGACGGGGTTTGAGCCTTCCTGGCTGTGGACGGGCACCCCGATCTGGCCGCCGATGACCTTGAGCTGTTCCACGGCGGCCGGACGCTGAAGGTCGGCCGCGACCAGAAGCGGCCTGCGCCCCTGCGCCGCCAGCAGCTTGGCGAGCTTGCCGCAGGTCGTGGTCTTGCCGGCCCCTTGCAGGCCGCAGAGCATGATCACGGTCGGCCCGTTCTTGTCGAATCGCAGCGACGGATCGACCGGGCCCATGAGCTCGACCAGCTCGTCGTGAACGATCTACACGATCTGCTGCTCGGGCCGGACGCTCTTGATCAATTGCGCGCCGACGGCTTGCTGGCCGACCTTCTCCATGAATTCGCGGACGACGTCCAGGTGGACGTCGGCCTCGAGCAGGGCCGTGCGAACCTCGCGCAAGCCCTCTTGGATATTGGCCTCGGTCAGGATTCCGCTTTTGCGAAACCGTCTGAGGGCGGACCCCAGCCGTTTCTGAAAATCGTCGAACATGAGCCTACTCGATCGCTCGAATCACGGATCGTTTATAGAGAAAGTGATTATAGGGCCGCCGCCGCGGCCTGACAACGGGAGGGGCGGGTTGCATGGCCAGTCGCCAGGGACCGAGACTGCCCGGGAGATTTTGGACGACCCCAGGATCTCGGTTGCAGTTAGCGGTGCTCTGTTGTTCAATGGAGGCACGATGAACATGCGAGCGGCCTCCGCGTGAACCGTCGGATCGCGACGCCTTATCGAATCATGGCCCATGTCGAATCCATCGAGCGAGCCCCGGTTTCCGGCCTGGTATCCACCGAATTGCCCGCCGTTGGGCGCGGCGGAGGCGGTCGGGGTGGTCTTCCGGTTCGTGGCCAACGATCCGGTCGAGTCCGGGGACTTCCTCAGTCACCACGAGCTCGGATTGGCCCTTCAATCGAACCCGTGTCGTCGCTGCTCGCTCTCCGTCTACGGAACGCTCGCGTCCGCGCGCGCCCGGTTGCGCCTCCTGAGGGATCGCAACCCCGATCGAGCGGAAAGGCACATCGCGAGGGGTGAGGTGGCGGCCGGGGATGGTAAACTGAGCCAGGCGGGTCGGGATTCCGAACATTACGAGTGGTGGGCTTTTGACGAAGTCGTGCGCCATCGGAGTTTTCAGGTCGTCGAGCGGTTGGGGTTCTGACAGTGAGAGTGCGTCCTATGTGGGAACCAGACGGCAAGATCATCGATTCCAATGCGATCGGCTCGCTGGCGCCGCATGAGGTGCTCTTCGAGTTCGAGTTCGAGTATCTTTCGTTTGTCGCGATTGATCCCAACGGCGATCTTCTCTTGGTGCATAGCCTGAGCGCATCAGGGGGGATCTCGCGATATCTCGTCTCCCCGATCGATCAAAAGATCCTGTGCGACCTCAAGGCCGGGCGTCTCGACATCCATTCCGCGCTGCGGCAGCCTCGGTGTTGGATCGCGGATTTGGTTGAGCAGGCTTCGCCCACGACGCCTTGGCGCATTCAGTCGCTCTACCGAATCGATTTCGACTCGGTCCCAAGCCGATGCCTTCCCGCGCCCGGCGTCATGCTCAGCCCCGAGTTCGACCCGTTGTTCCGGGTTCGGCTGATCGGTTCCGGGGTGGTTCCCGGCACGACCTCGGCCGCCGATATCCGGATGGCGGCCCAGGCCGCCGAGTCGGGGCTGAGAGGGCTGGCGCGGATCGCGCTCGATGTCAAGAAGCAGGCCGGCCAGGTTCCCAGGGACGTCCGCCGGTACTCGGATTTGCCATGCCAATACTCGCGGGCCGGCGGTTTCGAGATCGCGCTGGGCCGCCCGCGTGACATGGTTCCCGGCCTGGACGACGAGATCTTTGGCGAGATGGGGCGGCTGCTCAATCAAGGTCTGGACGCGCTCCGGGCCGACCAGGACGACGGCGCCCCGATCGAGGGTCTGAGCCAGCACCAGGCGGCCCAGTTGTTCGAGGCGATCCAGGCGCTGACGCCTCCCATGCGCGGCGGGGTCGAGCGGGTCGAAATCGGCGGATCGCTCACCGACGGCCTGGCCGGCTCAAGAATCCTCACGCGCGACGACCGCCCGCGCTCCTCGAAGCGCGTCAAGGCCGCGCGAAAGAGCCCTGTCATCGATCCGCCGTTCCGCGTGACGGGCGTGGCGGAGGGGGCCGATCAGGGGTTCGATTTCTTCATCCTGCGTCAGCTCGCCCCGGCCCAGATCCCGGGCTTGGGCCCGGTCGCCGAGATCAAGTTCACCTTCGAGGATCACCTCTTCGACAAGGTCGCCCTTGCCTGGAACTCGCAAGACCGCGTCGCCGTGGTCGGCGAACGGGTCGACTCGTCGTTCCACGCCCTCGACCTCCAACTGGCCGACGATCCGGCGCCTTGAAGTAGTCCACTGGCCATGCCGAAGCCCCTCTCGCTCGATTCCTGGGACTTGTCCCGTCGCTCGCGACGGGCTCGACGCACAATCTTATGAAGAGGACTTGACCCATGCTGACGCACATCGCGCGAACGGCGCTGGCGGGAATGCTCGTGCTCGCGGTCGCATCCGCTTCCGCGAGCGCGCGCGACGGCGAGCCCTGGCTTGAACCCTACGCCGGGCCGACCCGCTCGGACATCGACGCGACGACGCTCGACGGCAAGGTTCTCTGCGGTTACCAAGGGTGGTTCAACACGCCGGGCGACGGAACGAGCTTCGGTTTTACTCACTGGGGATCGCGACTGGATCAGCCCGAGCGCGGGCGGTTCACGGTCGACATGTGGCCGGATTGTGGCGAATACGATCCCAGCGACCTGTGTGCGGTTCCGGGGCTGAGGATGCCCGACGGCGCCCCGGCTCGGCTCTACAGCGCCTTTCGCGAGGGGCCGGTCTTGCTGCATTTCAAGTGGATGCGGCAATACGGCCTGGACGGCGTGTTCTTGAGCCGGTTCATCGGCGAGGCGGCCGATCCGGCCCGTGCGCGGCACGTCAACACGGTCCTGGCCCATGTTCGGGCGGGATGTCATCGCGAGGGAAGGGTCTGGGCGATGATGCTCGATCTCTCGATGGGTCGCGGCGCCAGCACGAAGATCGTCATCGACGACTGGAAGTTCCTGTGCGAC
>DAIDHE010000070.1 GCA_027459775.1 Planctomycetales bacterium
TCGCGCTGAGTGAGCGTTTTCTTGCCGCGCTCGGCCTGCAGAAACAGATCGTTCAGAACCTCGGGGTCGTCGAGCGGGTCGGATTCCTCGCCGGTCTCGGCCCGGAATCGTTCGGCCAGATAGAGGACGATCGCCTCGTCCCAGAGGACGCCCCCCAGCCGGTGGTCGCCGCCGGTACAGATCACGCGGATCAGGCGGTCCTTGATCTCGATCATGGTGATGTCAAACGTACCGCCGCCGAGGTCATAGACCAGGACGGTCTGGTCCTCGCCCTGTTCGAGGCCGTAGGCGATGGCGGCGGCCGTGGGTTCGTTCAGGATCGCGCGGACGCTGAGCCCCGCCAGGCGGCCGGCGTTGGCGGTCGCCTCGCGTTCGGGGGTGCCGAAATAGGCTGGGCAGGTGATCACGACGTCGGTGATCCGCTCGCCGAGCGCCAGCTCGGCGTCACCGGCGACCTTGCGGAGGATGAACGACGAGACGTCCTCGGCCCCGTAGCGCTTGCCGTCGTGCTCGAAGAGGAAATGGGGGTCGCCCATGTGCTGCTTGACGCGCGAGACCACGCGGTGGGGCTCGACCTTGGCCGATTCCTTGGCGGTGTTGCCCACGATCACCGAGTCGCCATCAAAGAGCACCACCGACGGCGTGATCCGCTCGCTCTCCTGGTTGGGAACGATCACCGGCTTGCCGTGCTCGTCGACATAGGCGATCGCCGAATAGGTCGTCCCCAGATCGATGCCGTAAACCCGCTTGAGACCGTCCGCCACGGCGAGTTCTCCCAGATCCCGAGGATGATGACCAACGACTGGCCGAATCCGCCCACGACCCACTCATGCGTTCGTCGCACGCTTTCAATTATTCTAGCCTGAGCGTCTCGGCGAGACATCACGCCGTTGGGGCGAATCCCAAAAAAGAAAACGGGATCGCGCCGGCCGGGCGGCCGATGCGATCCCGTCTGGGTGTCCTCGGGATCGATCACGCGGCGATCCGGCATGGGCGCCGGCTCGCCCGAGGTCGATCAATACTGGTCGGAGCTGACGACTTCGTTGCCAGCGCGGGTTGAGAGCATCTGGAACACGCCGACTTGCGTTCCGGGGACCAGGGTGAAGATTCCGTTGGTCTGGGTAACGCCAGTCGGGTAACCGTTCGCGGGGTTGAAGGCCCAGGTGCTGATCGAATCCTTGATGAAATGGACCGAGCCGTCGGCGAAGGCGAAATTCGCGCCGCCGGGGTGGAAGCTCGAGGGCGATTCGACCCACGAGTACGAATACTCGTCGGGGATGTTGGGCACCTTGTGGAAGGCGTTGATGGGATAGAGGGTGGTGAAGATGGTGTCTGACGACACCGCGTCGCCCCACCAGTCAAAGCAGACGGACTCGCTCTGGCTGAAGAGTCCGTTGGCGCGTTCGCTGTAAAGGAACGTGTTGCTGGTGCCATCGGTGATCGACGCGATCGTGGTCGCGTAGTTGTAGCGATAGACGCCGTTGACTTCTTGCGCCAGCGAGACGAAATGAGAGCTGCTCGACCACGAGGCGGGGTAGGCGACCCAACAATCGCCGTAGAGCAACGGCTCGGGGAACCAGGTGCCCGCGCAGCCGGCGTAGCTGGTGAAGGCGACGGTCAGCATGGGGTTGTCGCCGTAGGGGTAGAGGGCAAGCCGCTTGCCGATGATCTGCCCGTCGCTGGGGCACCAGAGGGAGGCCAACCCCGCGGCGTAGACCGTGCTGTTGGCGCCGGAATAAATGCTGCGGCTGAAATTCATCGCGTTATAAAGAGGCTGTTGCTCGAACTGGCCCAGCATCGAGACGAACGTGCTCTGATCCTCGACCCAGTAATAACCGAACATGACGTCGGGCTGGAACGGGCTGCCGACCGGGAAGGTCTGGTTCTGGTCGTTGTAGTTGTGCGCCGCAAGGGCGACCTGCTTGAGATTGTTGATGCACTGGGCCCTGCGGGCCGCCTCGCGGGCGGACTGGACCGCGGGCAAGAGCAGGGCGATCAAGACGGCGATGATCGCGATCACCACCAGGAGCTCGATCAAGGTGAAGCCACGACGGAAAGACGATCTCATAAGGCAACTCCTCTCGGAAAACACTGGGACGGAACGGCAAAACCGATAAACACCCGGTCAAACCGGGACGATGGCGGACTGGGTTGGCCCCTCCGGTGGCGACGATCACTTCTTGGCGGCAGGCTGATCGACTTTTTCCTTGGCTCGGTCCAGCAGCTTGCGGGCGCCGCCCACCTTCGGCGGCGCGGCCGATTCGAGCTTCTGGGGCGCGTTCGAGCTGCTGTCGCAGCCCGCCGCCCCCAGCGCGACGCCCGCCAAGCCCAAACCCAAGCCCAGAAAACGACGACGATCCACGCCCGTTGCTCGCGTGTTGCTCTGCATTTTGGCTCCCGCTCTCAGGGGTCGAATCAATGAAGACGGATGAGTGTGAAAGAACCGCTTCACTCCAGCACCGCCGCGCCCGCTTCAATATCGCCAAGAGCCGCGGCGCTCGAGTCAAAGTGAACCAAGCATATCGCCCAAACCACGACATGAAAAGCAAAAAATTCACATTGTCTCAACATCTCTCATTGCGGTTACGAACCACTATGTATATCGTTTTTAAAGCATAAGAGTGTCAGCCGGATTGGGGACGCACCAAACCCCTCCCGGAGCGACGCCAGTGGCGCAACAAGGTTGTGATGGCGGAGTCTGGTGAAGGTAAACAAGGCAGACCATCGGCGGCGACGGATTCGACGCACGCCGCGAGAAGCGCGAACGCACAGCGAACGATTCCGAGATCGAGGGAACAATCCCGAAAGAACAACGAAAACACAGATTGATCTTGGAGAGGAGGACTCCAGAGCCGGGCGGCCCCAGTCGGACCGGGAATCTCGATCAGGCGGGCCTCCGCCAGGTCGCGACGCCGCATGCATGAGCAGCCGGGCCGCGCAGAGGAGAACCTTCACGAAAAACCCTTTTCCAATGACACGCTAACCACTCTCATCGCGAATCGCAAGAGGCTGGAGAAAAAAAACCCATCACATCCTAATGAATTAGGTATGTCACGGATTGAGGCCGTGGGGTTGGGCTTCAGGGCAAGGCCAGAGTCTCGGGGAAACCCAGCATCAGATTCAGGTTTTGAACCGCCGCTCCGGCAGCGCCTTTGATCAAATTGTCAAGCGCGGACAGAACCAGGATTTTGCCGCGAACGACGCGCACGGTCAGGTCGCAGAAATTGGTGTGGGCCGAGTCCTTGGTCGCCGGCGCGTGCCCGACCACGCGGATGAACGGCTCGCCCTCATAAAACGACCGATAAATCTCGAGCAACTCGCGCTCGGCGACGGGGTGTTTGGGCTGGGCGTAGATCGTGGCCAGGATGCCTCGGTCCATGGGGATCAGGTGGGGGGTGAAGATCACCTCAAGGGGCGGTCCCGCGGCGACGTCCCCCAGCACTTGCTCGATCTCGGGCGTGTGGCGATGCCGGCCGACGCTGTAGGCGGTCAGGCTCTCGTTGCACTCGGGGAAGTGGAAATTCGCCTTGGGCGCTCGGCCCGCGCCCGAGACGCCGCTCTTGGCGTCGATGATGATCCCCGTGCGCTCGATCAGATCGCGGGCGACCAGGGGGGCGAGACCCAGGATGCTGGCCGAGGTATAGCAACCGGGGTTTCCGATCAGGTCGGCCGATCCGATCCGGGCGCGGAACAGCTCGGGCAGGCCGTAAACGGCTGTCGCCAGGCGGGCCGGATCGGTGTGGACATGGCCGTACCAGTCGGCGTAAACAGCCGGGTCGCGCAGCCGATAATCGGCGGAAAGGTCGATGACCCGCACGCCGCGCTCGAGCAGTCCCGGGACGATCGCCATGCTGGCGGTGTGCGGCAGGGCCAGGAAGGCGATCCGCGCCCGCTCGGCAATGCGGGCGGCGTCAAAAGCTTCGCATGCCAGGTCGATCCGGCCGGCCAGGCTGGGGTGAAGCTCGTCCAGCCGGGGCGATTCGTCTTGCCGCGACGTCGCCGCCGTGATCGTCACGCCCGGATGGCCGAGCAGGATCCGGATCAATTCCCGGGCCGCGTACCCCGAGGCCCCCACGATCGCGACGCCCGTTGTCTTCACGCTAGCCTCGAACACCCTGGAATCGAAGGTGCAAAATGCGTCCGCAGTGCTTCAGGATCACCATGATCCAGCATGACCAAGCGACGGCCGAAATCGATAGACCGATCTCGACGTCGTCGGGTTCATAACGCATCACGAGCGTCGCCCGCCCCGAGTTGGGAACCTCGATCCGCTGCCACCCGCCCGGTCCGCCGTCCTGGCGAAACGCGGGCAAGATCTCGGCGGGCTCGAGCACGCGGTCGTCCTCGTCCAACCACTGAGCGGCCCACTGGCGATCGGCGAGCTGCGATACGACGACCCAGCCGGGCTCGAGCGCCTCCACCAGAAACGCCCGCCGGCCGGGGTCGGGGGAATAATCGACGAGCGGGATCGCCTCGTTCAGTAGCGCGATCACCTCGCGAGGGTCGCCCGACCAGCGCTCGAGAATACTCACGTCGGCCGTCGCGCTTTCCGGGATGAACCACGCTCGGATCGGTTGGTCGGGCGCTCGTTCGATCGCGAATCGCCGCGCCCAATCCCCCTGCTCCGCGACCCAACCCTGGCCAAACAGCCAACCCGCCAGCGCTGGATCCTCGAGGCGCTCGAGAGCCGCCGGCTCTCGTTTGAGAATCCGCAGGATCCGCAGCTCGACCGGGTCGTAAACCCGAAGCGCGGTTCCCGTCGCGCGCCAGGCCGCTCGGGCGTTGGTCGCCCCGGGCGGACCCTCGGCCAGACTCCTCGCGAGCGCGGTCAGGGGCTCGAGCGCGGGCAGGTTCAGCGTCCGGTACGCCGAGATGGGCGCGACCCCGGACCGCATCGCCAGATTACCCATGTGGTCGGCCACCCGTGCGGCCCGATCCTCAAGCGCGAGTCGGCCGAGCACCGGGCTTTGCCCGACCAGCGACCGCATGGGGCCGACATCGATCAGCCGGTGCCGCGAGAGCACCAGTAAATCGGCGATTGTCAGGCCGATCAAGAGGCCCTGACTCGCGCGTGCACCCAATCGTTCACGAGCAACCAGGCTCGCGATCGCGAGCACGCCGGCCAGAAGCACCAGCGTTTCAGCGAGCTCGCGGACGTAGATCGAGCCTCGATCACCGACGAAGCTTTTGGGCTTCACGTTTTTTTGCAGGGCCACGGACGGCGCGACGACGGGGGGGAGTCGGGGATCGTCCTCGGCCCGCCGGGCGCGGGCGGCCACAGCGGCGAAGCTGGGGTCGCCGGTCCAGGGCAGCGCCCGAAACCCGCGCTCGAACAGGCCCGCGAGCCGCGGCAGCGCCGGCGCCACGAGCGCCAGCTCGATCACGACGATCACCAGGGCGGTCCACGCCAGGCTGGTCCAGGCCAGCCGCTTGAGGAACCGTTCGGGACGTGGCCAGATCAGCCACCCGTCGGCCCCCTGCCCCGCCAGGAGCGCGACGAACAGCGAGGTCATGGCGCTCCACCGCGCCGGCGCGCGGAAAAACGAGAAGCCCGGAACCGCGATCAGCCAGCGAAAACCAGGCATGTAGGGGCCGAGACTCAAGGTCAGGGTCACCACGGCCATGATCGACAAGAGCCGCGTCCGCGGGTTCCCGCGCCACGACCGGACCACGGCCATGACCGCAAGGAATAACGGAATCAGGCCCACATAGGCCAGATTCTCCTCCGGCGACGTGTGAAACGGATCCCAGACCAGCGGCCGCCACATCGCCGACCGATGAAAGAGTCCTGGCGCTACCCAGCTAACAAGATGAAATGGTGTTGATGCGAAGCCGGAAAGGTATTCATAATCGCGCTGACCGCCGGCGAGCCGGGCCAGCCGGGCCGTCGGCACGAGCTGCATCGCTGCCATGGGGAAGACCATCGCGACTCCGAGCACGACCAATCCTGTCCCGGTGAGTCGTCCGCGAACGCTCGCGGTCCCCGCCGTCTTTCGCTGGAACAACCGCTCCGCCAGCATCCAGATCGCCATCAGCATGATCAGGAACTGCGTCTGGAACGCCAGTTGACAATGCCCCGGCAGCACCTGCATGACGAGGACCAGACTCAGAAGCGCCGACCGGCCGAGATTCGCACTGTCCAGCGGCCGTGCCAGAATCGTCCACGCGAGCCCAAGCGTCCAGGGCGCCCATGCGCCCGTGGTGTAGCCCCAGGGATGCGCCAGGTGAATCACGAAAAACCCGCTCATCGACCACGCGAGGGCGGCGAGGGTCGCTCCCGAGCGCGAAATCTCGAGCCGCCGCCCCCACCAGTAGACGCCGAGCGCACCCAACAGTGCGTGGCCCAAAAGCATGGCGACATAGGCGGTCTCGATCTCGAGCCACCGATAGAGGATGAAATGGGGCGGGTAATAGACCCCCATCTGGCTCTCGGCCAGGCCGGGAAATCCATAGCCCCAGAGGTCGTTCCAGACCGGCAGCCGGCCCGCGCGCAGCGACTCGCCCAGAAAGCCAAACAGTCCGATGAAAAAGCCGGTCACGTCCCCGCCGACCGGCATCGCGCCCCCGACCCCGATCGGCCACGCCCACGCAATCATCACGACGATGATCAACGCCAACCACGGGACCGCGCCCCATCGCCGCGAAAGTCCTGACATCTGTTCGTGCTGGGTCGTCATGTTTCCCTGTTTGCCCTGTCTTCCCGAAGTCGCGGCCCGATGACCAGATTGTGGCTCGGGACGTGGTGAGCGTCGGATTCTATCGGGATTCTCCAGGTAAATCTTACAAAGCGGTTGCGATTTTACAGAGAATGGCGGCTGGGTGAGACGTGACGGCTGGCGGTTTGGGTCGCGGCAGGGTCGGTTTGGAAAAACTTACGAAAGGGCGCGAGTGGCGTCGGAGGCGCGTGGAAGCGGTGATTGAGGGCGGCGAGCGTGGGGTTTGGCCGACGTCGCGGCCTCGGATGGCACGAAAGATGCTTTTTAGAGGCACCATCGACGGGGATTTCCGAGGTCGGTTGGAGTGCGACATCCTGGAAGGCTCAAGGAGGAGAGGCCATGTTGGTACTGAGCAGGAAGCTCGGCCAGGGATTCCGCGTGGGTCCCGAGATCCGGGTGACGATCGTCAAAATTGACCGCAACTCGGTGCGCATTGGAATCGATGCGCCTGACGACGTCTCGGTAAAGCGCGAGGAGATCGTCTTCGAGCACTCGCTTGAGGAGCTGTGCGAGGCGGAGACCGCCTGAGAATCGCGCGCGTCAAAACGCCGAACGCCCCAGCGACGAACTCGAGCGAAAGGCCCGCGCTCGCGGTGAGGCGTCTCCAACGGCATGCGTATGTGAGCAACCCTACTTCGCGGCCTTGCGGGGCGGGATTCGGGTCTCGTACGTGAGCGATTGAGCCCCTTCGCGGGGATTGATGGCGATCACGGCGGCGTACTGCCCGAGCGGGAGCATCCCCCACATGATCGGGCCCGACTTGATCGGCACGGACGCAATCGCGCCGATGTCGTCGTTCCCAGGGAGCAGCTTGATATGAGCCTCGCCGTCTGGGAACGTTAGAACTGGCGTGCGGTCGACTCTGCGCTCGCCTTTCTGGTTGGGAGGATTGAAGCAGAGGATTCCCGGTCCCGGGAGAACGGCCCCGAAGAAGTCCCCCTCGTCGTTCGGGCCGGCCTCGTAAAACGCTCCCAGGTGGGCCCCCTCCCCCTTGGTCACATAACCCGTGACTCCCCGCTCGAAGGGATTGTTGGGGTTGATCGGAAAATAGGAAAGATATCCCTTGAGGGGTTTGCCCGTTTCCCGGTCGAGGACGCGAACGCGGAA
>DAIDHE010000127.1 GCA_027459775.1 Planctomycetales bacterium
CCCCCCGCGCCGCCGACCACCGAGGCCCAGCTCAGGGCGCTTCTGGCGTCGACCAGCCCCGAATACGACACGATCAACCTGCCGGCCGGGCAGACCATCGTCGTCACCCAGCCGATCGAGATCACCCATTCGGTGCACATCATTGGCAACGGCGCGACGCTTTTGTTTGACCAGGGAAACACCGCCGCGTGGCCGGCGAGCGCCCCGGGCGCGATTTATGTCAGCGCTCCGCAAAACACGAATCTCCAGATCCAGCTCACCGATTTCACCATCGCCTTTGATCCGAGCGCGCCCTTGCGCTGGAGCAATCCCGCGGGAACGCAGCCGGCGCTCTTCGACCCGCTCAACAACCCCTACGGGATCGCGCACGCGGTGATCGATGGTCGAGATGCAAACAACAATGGAAATGTCGATCAGATCGTCCTTTCGGGAATGACGATCTCGGGTCCGCCGGCGTTCGACGCGGCGAGCTACGCCGGCCTGCGGGCGCAGCTCGCGCGGTCGGGCGACACGACTCACCGCTACGTCGGCGAGCCCGCGATCGATCTGGTGCGAACCAACGACGCGGATGTGGGATCGATCACGAACAGCCGGCTTCAGGGGGGCCCGATCGAGCTTTTCGGCGGTCCGTGGACGATCGCGGGAAACACGGTGTTGGGATCGAGCGCGGATACGTTTTCTCCTTCGGCGTTTTCGCTGCATTCGCCGCACGACGTGGTGATTTCGAACAATCAGGTGACGCAGCAGGATCCGGCCGGGCTCGAGTTTCGCCTGGTGAACATGGCGGTGTCGGGGTTCGATAATACGATCACTGGCAACGTGTTTTCAGGGGGCGTGGGGCAGGTCGGCAACGAGCTGACGTATTCGGCGCAGTTTGGCGGTTTCATGGGGATCAACGATCCCGAGGTGATCCTGGCCGAGAGCACGTACGGGGTTTTGTTCGAAGGGCGGCCGACGGCGGTTTCGAGCGACGGGCGGCTGCTGGTGCTCGACAGTCTTCGGGTCGGGGTCGCGGCTCAATTGACGGGGCCGGGGATGGTGGTCTCGATCCTCTCGGGGGTGAACGCTCAGGGAGTGGCGGTGTTGACCGACGCCGGCCAGTGGTTTCCAGTGGCGCAGCAGGCGAGCCTTGCGAGCAATGGGACGCTTGAGCTGCTCTTGAACTCTTCGCTGCCATCTCCTCCGCCCGGCGGCTATTTCGTGATCGAGGTCACGGGTGGTTTCGTGGATAACGCGATCACGAACAACACGCTCGACCTGGCCGGCACGTCGTCGACGGGGGTCGTGCTGAATGGCAACGACTATGGCACGCGGATCACGGGCAATACGATCACGGGGGGCTCGATTTACAACGACGTCTACACGGGCACGGCGATCAACGTGAGCGCCGTCGTGGGCTCGGCGCCGAGCTCGGGCGTGGCGTTTCCGATGCCCGGCGGCTGGACGGCCCTCCCTGACCTGGGGACGGTCATCACGGGTAATACGATCGTCGATTCGCTCGGCGGGGTCGTGGTCGGCGTCGGGCACGCGGTCAATTACTGGATGGGGCTGGTCGAGAGCCCGTCGCTCACGGGCCGCGTCTTTCTCACGGCGACCTTGACCGGCAATACGTTTGAGTGGCATGCGTCGTTCCTCGCTCAGTGGCAAGCCCAGTACCAGGCCCTGGGGAACAACCCGGCTCAGACATCCACTCCGCCGACGATCACGGTCGGCTCAGGCTTCAGCGCCGAGCCGCCAGGGCCGTATGGCACGCCGCGGTTCCCCTGGACCGTGGGAGGGGCTTTGACCGTCGGCTCGATCGACCAGCCCCTGTTCGTGGACCCCGTCGAAAACCAGGTGGTGATCGGCGCGAATCAGACGTTGCTCGTGGCATCGGGAGGCTCGACCACGACCGTGACGGGATCGACCGGGCAGATTTACGAGGGGACGGTGAACGGGGTCGCGACCACGCCGTCGATCGCGGGTCAGACCTACAACGGGCTCGCTTACTATCCGTTCAACTTGCAAAACCTCGACGTCGCCGCGACGACCGCGGGGCCGCCGCCTCCTCCTCCGCCGCCACCACCTCCGCCACCACCTCCGCCTTCGGTTCCAGTCGCGCCGGCGGGTCTCAGGGCGGATCTTTCGGGGCCGGCGGGGATCCTGCTCAACTGGACGGCTTCGGCGGGGGCGGCCAGTTATATCGTCGAGCGCAGTCCCGACGGGGTGTCGTGGACGCCGATCGCGACGGGTCTGACGACAACATCATATCTGGATTCGAGTTTAACATATTCAACTACATACGTTTATCTTGTGTTGGCCGTATCGAGCGCAGGCGACTCGCCGCCGAGCGGGGTCGTGAGCGCCCAGACCTTGCCTGCGCCCAACGTCTTGACGATGGCGAGCCTGACGTTCGGGACGATCAAGCGGACGCGTTACAGTGGGCCGGTCGCGAGTTTCAGCGACCTGAATACGACGGCGCTTTCTGGACAGTTTTACGCGGCGGTCAACTGGGGCGATGGGACGGTCACACAGGCGATTGTCAGCGGCGGCGACGGTCAGTTCACGGTTCTGGGCCAGCACGTTTACGCCGCCCCGGGGACTTATGCGGTCGTGGTGGGCGTGGTGCTCACGGGCTATGAGCCCACGAGCGCGACGGGCGAGTCGGTCGCGGATGTGGTGTTGCCGGTCAAGCATAAGCCTCCTCACACGTTTCGAGGCGCACGGCGGGTTGCTCACCCGGCGCGGCGCGTGATTCGAAGGCACGGGCGTTAGGGCTTGCTGGCGGCCTTCTTGGCCAGGGCGTCGACCTCGGCCCAGAGTGCCTGCCATTCTTTTGCTTCGGCCTCGGGGAGCTGGGCCAGCGCGCTTGGTTCGCGAATGGCGGCCAGATCGGAGTCGACCCTCCAATGATTCATCTTTCTCGCGATGGTTGTCCGATCTTGGGCCGAGGCCGATTCGAGAAGCTTGGACCAGGCGGCAAGCTCGGCCTTGAGCCATTCGCGGGCCTGGGCGCGGAGCTTGGTTTTGGCCTCTTTGCTTGGGGGTGGTTCGTCGCTGCCCGCTCCGGCGGCGGCCAGGACCGCGGCGCGGGCGGCGTTATAGCGGTGCTGGAGTTGGCGGTCGTCGCCGAGCTTGGGGTCGGCGGCCAGGGCTTCGCTCCAGAGTCGGAAGGCGGCGGCATGGCGCTTGATGTCGTGACACATCTGGGCAAAAACCAGTCGCTCGGCCGCGTCCCTGGGATGGTCTTTCCCGTTCAGCAAGGCCGGCAGCCGTTCCGCCAGCGCCGCCTTCCGTTCGGCCAGGGCGACCCACTTTGCCGAGGGATAGCGCCAGCCGGGCCGATTGAGACCCAGCTCGTGGCCCCTCCGAAGCATCGCCAGCGACCCGGTGAAGTCGCCTTGACTCCCGAGCAGCAGGCCCAGGTTGCAGTGGGCCTCGGCGAGGCCGGGCTTGATCCGGATGGCCTCGCGGTACTCGGCGATGGCGAGGTCGGGCTTCCCTTGAGAACTCAGTGTGTTGCCGAGGTTGTAGTGGGGCATGGCGAGGTTGGGCTCGATCTGGATGGCCTCGCGGTATTCGGCGATGGCGAGGTCGAGCTTGCCTTGATCTCCCAGGGCGATGCCGAGGTTGTAGTGGGGCATGGCGAGATCGGGCTTGATCCGGATCACCTCGTGGTATTCGGCGATGGCGAGGTCGAGCTTGCCCTGTGCCTGGAGGGCGCAGCCGAGGGTGAAGTGTGCCGATGCGTCGGGCTTGATGCGGATACGCTCGCGCGAAGCGGCGACCGCCTGTTCGAGCACGGCGGCGGCCTCTTGCGTGCGGCCGCTGTCGTGGAGCGCTCGGCCCCAGCAGGGCAGATGCCGGCCGTCTTTCGGCCGCAGCCGTGCGAGCTCGCGGAAGACCTCGATCGCCTCGTCCGATTCGCCCTTGGCCTCGAGCACGTCCGCCAGCGCGTGAGCCGTCTCGGGGCGAAGCGCACGGGCGGCGGTATAAAAGCGAATGGCGTCGTCGCGGCGGTTGAGCGCCGCGTAGACGCGGCCAAGGTTGTAGTTGACCCAGACGTCCCGCGGGTGCCGTTCCTGGGCGTGCCGCAGCAGCGTCGCGGCCGCGGCAGGGTCGCCCGCGGCGGCGAGCGCGCTGCCGAGCAAGCTCAGGCTGATCGGACCCAGTTCGTCGAATTTGGCGGTGCCGGCCAGAGCCTCGAGGCTCTGCTTGCGTTTCGGTTTGTCGGCGATCTCAAAGGCCGAGCGGAGGTCGTTTCGCCAGGGGTCGGGATCGGCGACGCGGGCCGCCTCGGCCAACCGGGCCGCGCCCGTGGGATCACTCCTCAGATCCCTGCGCACGGCCGCCCAATCGTCGAGCGCCGCCGCCAGCGCCAGTGCGACCGAGGGAGGACGAACCTTGATTCTCGCGCCGGCCTGGGCGGGAGGCTGCGACGACGGGTCGCACCCGGCGTCATGGAACGCCGCGGCATAGGCGGCGTCGGAGGCGCTGCCGTCGGGGTCGTCGGCCTCGGCCGAGCGGATGTCGACGAGCAGGTCGAGCAGCGCCTGATCGCGTTCGGCGGCCTTGGTCCTGGCCTGGACGTCTTCGCGGAGGGCGAGGGCCTCGGCCCTGGCGTCGGGCGCGCCGGCGGCCGCGTCCTCGGCCTGCCGCGCTGCCGCGAGTGCCATCCGCCACGCCGCGACGTCGTCCGGTTTGCCGCGAGCCACGTCACGCAAGGTCGTCGCTTGGCTCATCACTCTGGCCACCCGCGCCGCTCGCTCAGACCGTTGCTGAATGTAATAGGTCGTCCCGAATCCCCCCGAGGTCACGAGCGCCAGCACTGCCGCCGCCAGGCCGAGCTGCAACCGGCGCTGTTTGCGCTCCTCGACGGCCCGGGCCTCGGCCACGGCGCGGTCGCGTTCCGAGGCTTTCAGCCGCTCTTGCACGCCCGCCAGATAGGCCGTCACCCGTTCCGCGACCTGGCCGGCGTGGCGAGGGCGGTCCTCGAGCTCGGGCGCGAGGCACTCGCGGGTCAGAACGACCAACGCGGTGTCGGCCCCACATGTGCTCAAACGAGCGTTGGCGTCGGCCAGGTCGCCCAGGGCGGTCTTGCGCTGAATCTCGCGGCCCGTGCGACCGACGAAGGCCGGCTTGCCGGTGAGGATCTCGCAGAGGATCGAGCCCAACGCGAAGACATCCGCGCGTTCGTCGATGTGATCGATCTCGCCGCGGGCCTGTTCGGGGGCCATGTAGGCGGGCGTGCCCATCACCGAGCCGGCGTGCGACAGGTCGGAGCCCTCGGGCCCGCTCCGGGCGGTCGCGATCACGGTTTCCTGGCGGGCGGGCTTGCCGGCCTGGGCGTCGTCGGCGACCCCGCCGCGGGGCAAGACCTTGGCCAGCCCCCAGTCCATCACCTGGACCTCGCCGAACGCGCCGACCATCACGTTCGACGGTTTCAAATCGCGGTGGATCACCCCGCGGGCGTGGGCGTAGGCGACGGTCTGGGCGATCCCCTCGAAGACGGAGAGAAACCTGGGCAGCTCGTCCGCGAGGCTGGACCGTTCGTCGAGCATGACGGCGAACGTCTGC
Organism: Planctomycetales bacterium; assembly: GCA_027459775.1. Lineage (GTDB taxonomy): Bacteria > Planctomycetota > Planctomycetia > Isosphaerales > Isosphaeraceae > JAKBAP01. Next base: position 5,557 of record DAIDHE010000127.1, read on the forward strand.
CCCTTGACGAGCCGCATCGAAAAGAACGGCCGCTGGTCGCCGCAGGTTCCGAGCTCATAGATGGGGACGATGCCAGGGTGTTGCAACTGACCGCCGATCTGAGCTTCCTCGATGAATCGGCGGATCATGTCGGGATCGTCGCGGAGGTCGTCGTGGAGAACCTTGAGCGCCACGTCGCGTCCGAGGTCGGGGTCGCGACCCTTGAGGACGGCGCCCATGCCGCCGCGCGCGATCACGCCGTCGATGCGATAACGCGGGGGCATGCCGGATTCGTCGCCTTTGTTGGGTCGATGGATCGGGGGTTCGTGGCCGCCGTCGGTGTCGCGGAGCCAGATGCGAGGGACCGGGCCGATCGTCGCGGCGATTGAGTCCAGAATGCCGCCGCTCGTGCCCGCGGAAGTCGCGCCATAGCCGCCGGATTTGCGCGCGAGCCGGGGCGGATCGAAATCGAGCCCCGCTCGTAACAGGCACCGGGGGCAGAGATTGCGTGGAGAACTGGGCGGCAGCGGAGCACCGCAATCAGGGCAATGGGAGCTTGGAGACATGGGCTTGACTCCCTCCTCTGGGGACTCGCGGACGGATCACGTACACCTTTGTAGGGAATCCGCGCGGAAAGATGACAGGGTTCGGAGAATTATTCTTTCGGTCACCGCCCGAGGGCGTCGAACAGGTCGCGGATCTCGGCCGTGACGGCTTGGTCCGTGGGATTGTCGAGGGTCGCGGCGATCTCGTCGCGGAGAATCGTGCGATAGCGTTTGCGAAGCCGGGCGGCCGCCTGTTGGACGGCGGCCTCGGTCATGCCAAGCGCCGTCGCGATCTCGGAGTAGGGGACGGTCAACGAATCGCCAGTCAGTGCTCCGCGCAGCTTTTCAAACAGGGGGCCGCGGCCGGATGTGGCATATTCGGCGGCGACCAGGTCGACGGCGCGGGTGAGCAAGGTCAAGGCCCACGCTCGGTCAAAAAGCCGATCAGGGGTGAAATCGTAGGCCGGCTCGATGCGATAGCGGCCCTCGGCGTCGCGGGCGTCGATCGATAAGGGGGCGCGGCCTCCGCCGCGCTTCTGCGCCTGATCGCGGTCGCGGCGGTCGCCCAAGAAAAAGCCGCAGTCGACGCGGAGGAAGGCGCGAAAGCGGCCGCGGCTTCGATCGGCGGCGGCGAGGACGGGCTTCTCGAGCAACCGTGCGAAATACTCCTGCGTCAGATCAAGGGAGTCGGTGTGGCCGTGGCCCGTGCGTCTCACCAGTGCGTAGATGGGATACCAATAGGCCGCGCAGAGCTCGGCCAGGGCCGTGCGGGCCTCGGGCGCGGCCAGGTTGCCAGCCCGGGCGACCTGGCTCCAGTGCGTCGTCGGAAATCCAGCGCGAGGGGTCGACTCGTTCATGGTGGCATCACCAGGGGCAACGCGCGCTCGAACTGGTTTCACTTTACGGCATGACACGCCGCCATCCAAAGACATTGATTCCAAGAATTCAAGACTCGCCAGGATCGACGGCTCGCCATCGTGGCGGGGGGCGTTCTCTTCGCGCGGGGTGCGTTTGGCTCTAGAATCAGGAGTCACGACGGTTTCACACAGGGAGCAGCAAGCATGGCAAAGCCGATCAAGGTCGCGGTGACGGGGGCGGGTGGTCAGATTGGATACGCGCTCATCTTTCGAATCGCATCGGGAGCCGTGTTCGGCCCCGATCAACCGGTGGAGCTCCAGCTCCTGGAGATCACGCCCGCGTTGCCGGCGCTGGGCGGCACGATGATGGAGCTCGAGGACTGCGCCTTCCCGCTTCTGGCCGGCGTCCGAGCGACCGACAAGGCCGAGGAAGCGTTCGCCGGCGCGGACTGGGTCGTTCTGGTCGGCGGCTTGCCGCGTAAGGACGGGATGTCGCGGGCCGACCTGATCCGGGCCAACGGCCCGATCTTCACGGGCCAGGGCCAGGCGATCAACGACGCGGCCGGCCCCAACGTCCGAGTGCTGGTCGTGGCCAACCCGTGCAATACGAACTGCTTGATCGCCCGGTCGCACGCGCCCAAGGTCGCCGACGATCGCTGGTTCGCCATGACGCGGCTAGACCAGAACCGCGCGGTCGGGCTCCTGGCCAAGAAGGCCGGCGTGGGGGCGAGCCAGGTCACGCGGATGGTCATCTGGGGCAATCATAGCGACACGCAGTATCCCGACTACAAGAACGCCCTGATCGGCGGCAAACCCGCTCCCGACGTCATCGCCGACCCCACGTGGCTGGCCGAGACGTTCATCCCGACCGTGGCCAAGCGAGGCTCGGCCGTGATCAAGGCCCGGGGCGCGTCCTCGGCGGCCTCGGCGGCGAACGCCGCCATCGACACGATCCACTCGCTCCACTTCCCGACCGCGGTCGGCGACTGCCATAGCGCGGCTGTCGTCTCCCATGGCGATTATGGCATTCCCAAGGGGCTGATCTACAGCGTGCCGCTCGTTACTCAGAGCGCATCCAAATGGTCGGTCGCGCCCGGGTTCGCGGTCGACGCCACGGCCCGCGAAAAGCTTGACGCCTCGGTCGCGGAGCTCGTCGCCGAACGCGACGCGGTGAAAGATCTGCTGGGCTCCGGGGTGTAAGACTGAGAAGAGCCAGAAACTACCGCAGCGCCCGATCCGGGCTGCCCGCGCCGGCCCTGCTGGTGCTGGGGTCGAGGCCGATGATCCGGCTGCGCGGGCGGCTGCGGTCGATCAGGATCGGGCCGGAGTCGGTGGTCTCGATGCCGCCATGGTGCCCGACGGTGTCGGTCGCCTCGATCCTCAGGTGAAATCGGTCGGGCACGGTTGGCGGCACGTTCCAGATATAGCGGCCCTCGCTTTCGAGCCCGGCGGCGACGAGCTGCCACTCCGAGCCCGATTTCTCGGGCCGCCAGAAGATCGAAACCGAGCGCGGAGTGAGGTGCAAATCGCTGGCGCTCCACGAGAGGGCGACCTTGCCCGCGTTCACACCCGTGCCGACCTGGGGCGGGCGCATGTTGACCACGGGGGGCGAGGCGTCGACCTCGACCCACGACTGGGGCGGGTCGCCCGGAGCAGGAGGTTGGTCGCCGACCCCCGACGCGGACCGCGCCACCAGCGAAATGCCATAGGTTCCCTCGCCACCCAGGTCGACCTCGATCGGCGACGCATGATCGGGATCCTCGCTCCGGCGAATCCACGTCCGCCCGCCGTCGCGGGTGATCCAGAGCTCGACGCTCGCCGGACCCTCGGGACCGGCGTCGTCGACGGCGTACTGAAGCGCGAACCGCGGATTGCCCACCAGCAGGGTCGCGCCTGGCTGTGCCGAAGCAGGCGAACGAGCCGGCGCAGGGGATTCAGCGGATGCTGGATTTCGAGCTCCCGGTCCGGGGTCCGCCGTGCGAACTCCCCCCGCCGCGAACAGGTCGTTCAGGCCGCTCTCGGGCCGAGCGGCGGGCTCGAGATCGGCCCGCGACGGCGCGGACGCCGTTCGCGCCACCGGCCCCGCGGGCCGTGGCCGGGTCTGGCGAGTCGGGGCCGGCTTTTCGGGAAGGGCCAGATCCTCGCCAACGGGCGAAAAGTCCGGCCCCGCTGTGATCTCGGGCTCGGTCGAGCTGGCGAGCTTCTCGGCCTGGGGATCGCCGGCAAACGCGACGTCACTGGCCGCGCGAGCGGGCGCTGCCCCGGTTCCTTCGGCGACGTCAATCTCCGATTCGCCAATATTCCCCGCCTTGTCCGCAACCGAGCCCCGGACCTTGAGCGCCTCGGCCGTGCCCGCGTCCCACGAGATCGAGCCGTTCACGGCGGCCTTGCGGATCGGCACCCGCCGCCAGTCCCGAGCACCCGCGACCTGATATTCGATGGCCAGAGTTTTCAAGTCGAGGTTCTCGTCCGTGACCCGCCAGCGCACCGCGGCCACACTGCCGCGACGGCCCTCGGGGTCGAGCATGATCGTGGGTGGCAGCGTGTCGACGACGACCTTGAGATTCGGCTCGATCGTCGCGTCGAGCCGGGGCGCGACCCGGCCGTCGGTGGTCAGGGTCTGCACCGCGAACCAGTATTCGCCGTCGCGGGCCGACCGGAACGTGAACGTGGGCCGGTCGGGAAAGGTCTTGCTCTTGGCGGTCCAGTGGTAGCCTTGATCCTCGGAAACCAGCAGGTGCACTTCCTTGACCTTCTCGCGGCCCTCTGCGCTCAGGTTGAATGGGATCCGAAAATTGCGTCCCTTGTGATAGATCCGTGGCACTCCCTCGGCACCGGGTGGGGCGGTCTGGGCCATCGCGGTCACGGTCGCGAGCACGCCCACCCACGCGGCGACGAGCACGACCCAGCCGACGCTCGACCGGCGGCCTGCCTTGACCTGTGCCAGGGGGTTTGCCAGCCGTTTACTCCCCACGAATCGGGTACCTCGGCCTTCAAGGCGGACCTGGTTACCGAACGTCCTAGAGCCCTGGGTCGATCAAGCCCATCCGTGCCTGAACAACCTGACACGAAATGGCGGCGTCGGATCGGGATTGACATGTGCGAGCAACCCCAGCCCCGATGCGCAATCGCTCGAGCGCGGGTCGCCTCTCATGGCGAGTTTATCGACCCGGTGTGCACGTGCTCTTGAGATGATTCCGCAAGATATTTGGGATACGCGGGTTCTAGCGACCATTCCTGATCTGGGCGACCCGTCGGAATCAGGCTTGGCCCCGAAACTGGCGCACGATGGCCGCGTACTGGGCGGCCAGGTCGCGGATTCGATTGAAGTCATTGGATGCGATGGCTTTGGGATCGACGAGCGAGCTTCCGACGCCCAGGCAGCACGCGCCAGCCTTGAGGAACGCCAGCGCCGTGGTCAGATCGACGCCGCCGGTGGGCATGAGCCGGATCTGGGGCAGCGGCCCCCGGAGCGCCTTCAGATAGCCTGGTCCGCCGACCTCGGCGGGGAAGACCTTGACGATATCCGCCCCCGCCTCCCAGGCCGAGAGAACCTCGGTGGGAGTGAACGCCCCGGGCATCACGGCCTTGTCATAGCGGCGGCAGAGGCGGATGACGTCCAGGTTCACGACCGGCGAGACGATGTACTCGGCCCCGGCGAGAATGGCCGCGCGTGCCGTTTCGGGATCGAGCACGGTGCCAGCGCCCAGGATGATCTGGTCGCCGATCTCGTTGCGGACGCGGCGGATGACGTCGAGCGCGTCGGGGACGGTGAACGTGACCTCGGCCGCCGTGACGCCCCCCTCGGCCAGAGCCCGAACGACCTTCACGAGCGACTCGCTCGACTCGGACCGCACCACGGCCACGATCCCTCCGTCCAGGATGCGTTTCAGCGTCGTCTCGCGGCTCATGGCACAAAATCCTCGGTCGGCGGCACGGTCTTCAAATGGCGAAAATGGACTCTAACGGCAGGCGCCAAGGCACGTCAATCCGTTCGCTGGGTCGAGTTGCCCACACCACGAGAGCCAGATGGCATGTCGTGGCACGCTGTGCGGCCTGCTCGTACCTCGTGGGGTGGGCATTCCCCTGTTTTCGGCCCAGTTGGCGCATCGCTTCCCTCGTGTGCTCCAGGTCGGATCAATCGGGAGGGTCGTATGGGCATGTTTCTCACGGCCCTCGTCTCTCGGCGTGGCATGATATGGCAATCACGGCAATCTTCTGGCAGGTTTTGCGAGGCTCCGCCCCCCCCGCGGGAGGCCATTTTGCGCGTTTCATGGTATGGGAGTGCCATTGATTGCCATTGATGAAGGCCGCATCGGGTCCATCAGGGGAACGTGCAAAGGCCCTCCGCGATCCCTGGCCGCGCCTCGCCGTCGGCGGCCACCGATGAGAGCCCGCCGCGACGGGCAAGACGTGGATCCCCCGAACTCGGGCCTGAGACCGATTCTGTGCGTCATTGATACGAACTCTTCGGGTACAGCCGCTTCCGTTTTGTTCGGGCGTCGCCGAACTTGAATTGCCGCCCGCGGGGATTGTTCGGCGCAGGCCTGTGACCGCGCCGAACACTTTCGCGGCCGTGGCCTTGCCACCGTGCCGCGGCCCGAATCCTCGACACACCATCCCCGTCGCATTACAGGAGCCCCGCGCCGACCAGAGCGACTCGCGGGGACCGCGAACCCCAAGATTGGGCGTGGATGCGGCGCTCGATTCCACTGATGACCGAGCATGCGGCCGTGATCGGCCTGGCAGAGTCGCCCCGACCTGGGTGAACCGAGGCCAGTGCCTGGGCACAGCCCACTTTCCGGGTCGCCCACGCCTCTTCCGCGGGGCGCGTTCTCGTTCGCGGACCTGCTCGCAGTTTGAATTCTCAGCGATGACGCGTTTGTTGTTCACCGCCTTAATGACACTAACACCGGTTTGGCTTCTCGTGATTGCAACCTCCGTCGAACTACCCAGATCATGAGCACAACATGCTTTCCAGTAACGAGTTAAAAAATCGCAAAAATATTTCGCCCTCTCCATTGTTGCGGTTCCCGACATCAAACCGCTGGGGGGTGAGTTGTAGCGCAACTTGTTGGCAAATCAAACATTACGGCCGTTTCCCTCGTGACGTCAGGGGACGGGCTCCGCTTGGCGGACTTTGCTTTGCGTGTTCATCCGCTGATACACCCGCTTCGTTCCCCGGCTGTCTTCCCATTCCGTTCCCTCGGTCTAATAGTAGTTGGTGAACGACCCGAGGATTGCGAGCACAAGTGTGAAGGCTCCGAGGCCGCGACCCAGGCCGTCGACCCAATCGGGCTCGGGGCGCCAGCGTCGCCCCGTCCAGAGCACCAGCCATGCGGCCAGTAGGGCCGGGGCGAGATTGGGCGGCCATGAACAGGGTAGATAGGACCAGAGGGCCGTCTGCCAGTACGACATGAGTTGAATATTAACAAACATCAAGCAGGGAAGTCGGGTGAGCCATTGGGCCACGGACGCGACCACGATTGTGAGGCAGGCCACGAACCCCGGTCTGCTCGCCCATCTCCGCCGATCAAGGCGAGGGCCGCGGGCCACGCTCAGGGCCACCACGGCCCAGGAAAGCGGGAGTGCGAGGATCCCGAGGAAGTCGACCCATTCGTGAAATCTGCTCGGCGTCAGGTAATACGCGTTGCCTCGATATGCCGCTCCTTTCCGCAAAGCGATCCAGCCCACGAGGCCGAGGGCGATCGCGGCGACGACAATCATACAGCCGAGGAGCGTCATCGGGCGTGATCGGGTGCTCCGCTCGGGCCTATTCCTCATGATCTCGACGGGCCTCCAACCAGGCTTTTTTCGCGGTCTCTCCCCGACGGCGCTTCCCGCCGCGACCAACCCTGTTTCGATCCGCTTGCCTCGAGAACCCGTGCGCCAGCCGCCGGCGCTCCTCTTGGAGCGCCGTTCAGGAGATGAGATAATCGGGACTGGTCCGATCCTAGGTGGAGAAGATGACCATGTCCACGGCACTCTCGACGACGACGGCCCCGCTGACCGCCGAGGAATTCGCCGAACGGCCCGACCCAGGGCATCGCGAGGAGCTCGTTCGAGGGAGGATCGTGCCAATGCCCATGCCCAAGCCGCGTCATGGCGAGATTTGCAATCGGGCCGGTCGAATCCTGGGCGATTGTGCCGAGAGCCGAGACCTCGGCCGGGTGCTCAACAACGATACCGGCGTGATCACCGAGCGAGCTCCCGACACGGTGCGCGGGGCCGATGTCGCCTTCTACAGCTTTGCCCGCGTCCCCAAGGGGCCGTTGCCCGACCGTTACCTCGACGCGCCCCCCGATCTGGTCGTCGAAGTTCTCTCACCCAGCGACCGCTGGCCCAGGGTGCTCGCGAAAGTGGCGGAATACCTCGAAGCGGGGACCACTCTGGTGATCGTGCTCGACGATCAGCGCAAGGAGGCGCATCTCTACCGAGCGGATGGCGCCCCCCGGACCCTCGGCGCGTATGAAAGCCTCGCCGTTCCCGACCTGCTCGGCGATTTTCAAGTCGAGGTCGGGCGATTCTTCGAATGACGCCAAACAGCAGGCAGGAGGATCCCAGGGGGGTGGACCTTTTCCCCATCGCCTGTCCTCGCACGGGCCTGGATCGATTCGCCTAAGACGGACACAGGCGGACACAAGCAGCCATGCAATCTTTTTTTCCTGGCGACGAACCGTGGGTGTCTATGTCTGATTTTATGTGTCTATGTCTGATTGTATGTCTGGTTCATCCTACATGTCGGAAACAGAACGTCAACGTGCTGGAATATCTGACCCGGTGCTACCAGTCCCAACTCGACCATACACCGGCCCCTTCGCTCATCCCATCCGCTGAGGCCGCTCAAACAGCCTGAACGGGCCTCGAACGCCTGCGATGCGTTGCTGTCAATCAGCGGTAGATTCCGCCCAGGGGGATGGACTTGATTCCGATATTGCGAAACGTTATTTTGACTTCTGATATCACGAAGCTGGAACTGAGCAAGCCGGGCGCCGCCCATGCACATCATCTCGCGGAAGGCGCTGCGGGAGTTCTGGGAAATACACCCGGCCGCCGAGTTGCCGCTTCGTCAATGGGAGGCCGTCGTCAGGCGGGCCGAATGGCGGGATTGGGCCGACTTGAAGGCGACCTATGGTAGCGCGGATCAGGTTCAGGAATTCGTTGTTTTCAACATCGGCGGTAACAAGTATCGGCTGATTGCCACCGTCGGTTACCGTAAGGCGAAGATCTACATCCATGACGTGCTGACCCACAAGGAGTACGACCGTGGTACGTGGAAAAGTGACTGAGCCCCGGCCCCCGAACCGGGCGAGCGACCGCTATTTCGCCCTGATTCAGGAGTTTCCCTTGCGTCCGCTGCGCACCGGCGGGGAACTGGACCAGGCCGTCGCGATGATCGATCGGCTCGTGGCCCGGGGTGGGCTGGCCGGGGATGAGGAGGATTACCTCGACGTGCTCTCCGACCTGGTCGAAAAGTACGAGGATCAGCACTTCCCGATCGAGCCGATCTCTGGCCTTGATGCTCTGCGGCACCTGGTCGACTCCAGCGGCAAGACGCGGGAGACCCTTGCCGCGGAGGCCGGGCTGCCCGTATCGACGTTGTCCGAGGTTCTGTTGGGTCGACGCCGGCTCAACACCCGGCACATCGGCATCCTGGCCCGGTACTTCCGGATCGATCCGGGCGTTTTCCTTGATGCGCCTCGCGGCTTGAACCGGGACGACGCTCGGCTAAAGCCAGGCCGACATTCGTGATCGTTTAAGTTGCCACGAGGCCGCCCCTTGTGCCTTCATCAATGGTTCTTGAAGTCGATTCGTCCACACGGCCTGGACGGCATCAAGGATTGTTTTCGCGAGGAGGGAAAGCTCGATCCGCGTTTCCTCCGGGGCTCAAGGAATCTTGCCGGATGCGCGAGGGGCGGGTCGCGCGGCGTTGATTCGTCCGCCGTGGGCACCTTATGATGCAGCCGGGACGCCGCCTTGCTTCGAGTCGGTCGTCTTCCAGCGTTCAGCGTCAGGAATCGAGCATGGGGACCGAGTCGGGGCCGACGGATCCACTACGGGCGCTCACCGAGCGGATCGTGGCGACATACGAGGAATGCGGGGCGGTTCACCACCTGGGCCATCTGCCCCTGCCCAGCTATCGCGAGGTCGTCGACATCCTGGCCGACCTGCGCGAGGTGCTCTATCCCGGATTCGGCCGGCGGCAGAACCTGCGGCTCTCGAACGCAGCCTATCACGTGGGCGACCTGATCGACGGCGTCCGCGAACGGCTCTCGACTCAGGTCGCGCGCGCGTTCCGCCACGGCTGCCTCTCCGGAGACGAGTCCGCCGATCACGACACGGTCGCCGATCGCGTCGTCATGCGGTTCCTCGAGACCATCCCCGCCCTGCGCTACACCCTGGCCGACGACGTCCGGGCCGCCCATGAAGGCGACCCCGCCGCCAAGAGCCTGGACGAGATCGTCTTCTGCTATCCCGGCGTGGCCGCCGTGACCGTCTATCGCATGGCCCACGAGCTCTTCAACCTGGGCGTCCCCCTCATCCCGCGGATGATGACCGAATACGCCCACGGCAAGACCGGCATCGACATCCACCCCGGGGCCACGATCGGGCGCAGGTTTTTCATCGACCACGGGACCGGCGTCGTCATCGGCGAAACCACCGAGATCGGCGACGGCGTCAAGCTCTATCAAGGCGTGACCCTGGGAGCGCTCCACTTTCCCCGCGACGAGACGACAGGCCAGATCCGCCGCGGCCTCAAACGGCACCCGACCATCGAGGACGGCGTCGTGATCTACGCCAACGCGACCATCCTCGGCGGCGACACCGTCATCGGACGGTACTCGGTCGTCGGCTCGTCGGCCTGGATCACTCGCTCGATCGCGCCCTATACCGTCGTCACCATCGAAAGCCCACGCCTGCGCTATCGCGAAGGGACCAACGGCGGCATCGACGGCGATTACCAGTTGCGGGTCAATTATCAGATTTAGCCGGCCACGCCGGCGCCGGCCTTGTCGTCACGCGAAATCGGCGGCGAGACCCGATCGAGCAGCACGGCCACCGCCATGTCGCCCAGGACGTTCGAGGTGGTTCGGCAACGGTCGAGCAGCCAGTCGATGGTGAGCAGGATCGGGATCTTGTCGGCGGGCAGACCCACCGCGGCGAAGATCAAGGGCATGGTGACAAAGCTCCCCGACGGAATGCCCCCCGCCCCCACGCTGGCGACCAACGTCGTGAGCATGATCAGAATCTGATCGGTGAGCGACAACGGAAAACCCAGGGCCTGCGCGATGAAAAGCGCGGCCGTGGCCTGATAGAGGGCGGTCCCGTCGTTGTTGAAATTGGTACCGATGCAGGCGGTGAGCTGACTCGAGCGCCGCGAAACGCCCAGGCGCTCGAGCGCGCGCAGCGTGATCGGGATCGTCGCCGCCGTGCTGGCGGTGCTGATCGTGTTGGCCATCACATCAAGCGAACCACGCAGGAACCGCACCGGCGACATCCGCGCCACGACGGCCATCTGTGCGAGATACCAGCAAACCTGGATCGAGAGCCCCAGGACCACCACCACGATGAGCTGAAGCAGCGAGCTGAAGACACGCCCGGCCTCTTTCTGGCCGATGCTCGAGGCCACGATGCAAAAGACCGCGAAGGGCACGAGCGCGACCACCCAGAGCAGAACCTTCATGAGGAGCTCGAACCCAATCCCCAGCAGGTCGACGACCACGCGGAACGACGGGTCGCCCGCGGCGTGTTTCGCGTCGCGGATCTTGACGAGCCCGATGCCGAGGGCGAGTGTGAGAACGACGAGCTGGGCGATGTGGTTCTGGCTGAAAGGCTCGCCGATGCTCCGCGGGATGAGGTCAATGACGAGCTCGGAGGGGCTCTTCTGGGTGAACGAGGGCCGGATGGTGGTCGATTCATAGAGCGAAGCCCCCGCACCGGGGCGGATCACGCTGGTCAAGGTGAGGCCGATGACCATGGCCACGAGGGTGTTTCCGACATAGAACAGCATCATGAGGAGGCCGGTGCGGCCGTGGATTTCGTTGGTGACGATGGCGGAGAGGATGGCGAGCACGACCAGCGGAGCGGCGAGGGCGGTCAGGGCCCGTAAGATAAGCTTCGAGACGAGCTCGAGCTGGACGGCCCCGTCGCCGAGCAGGAGTCCGGCGGGGATGGCGGCGATCACGGCGGCGAGCACCCAGACGTAGAGGGGCAGCCCTAGCGGTCGAGTCTCGGGCTCGGGGTTGGTTTCGGAGGGAGGGGCATGGCCTTCGGCCTGCTCTTCGAGCGAATTCATCAGGGGCTCCGGCGCGACCGCCGCCGCGGCGCCGCCCTGGCGCGGGCCGCGGGGGTTGGTGGTTCTTGGAAGTGACGCATTATGCCGGATCAAACGCCGCCGTGCGAGCCGAGACCCGTGGAACGAGGCGAATCCCAGCCTGGGGCGGTCTCTGCCGTCCCCGACGCTCCACTACGTGAAAGACGAACACGACGCGCAAACGCGTGAGCTCCATGGAGAGGGGGAAAGCAACGCGCTCCTCGTATGCACTCGTGTGCGAATCTGCTTCGCCAAGGCGATCCTGGAACGGTGATCGCGTCGCCAAGATAGCTCGGGGGCTCAGACACGTGCCCGTCCATCCCGTGCCCAGTCTCAGGGGGGGGCCTGTCTGAGGGGAGATCAAGGGATCAGGGCGAGGGGATCCATGGAGGATCCACTCGGCTCTCTCCAGGAACAAGCCTCCGAAGCATCAGTCCAACCAAGAAAACCACAATCCAAAACTCCCCGGCTCGTCGCCCTGGCCGGGGAAATGCGCTTTGGGCGTGGACGATCATCGTCGACCGTCCCGCTTGCGTGGACGATCATCGTCGACCGTCCCGCTTGAAGAACGCTGGGAACTACCCGCGGTCGAAGATTCACAGATCCAACCATATCAGGATAAATTCATCTTATGAGATCGTTGGCGTGAAGACCACTGACAACGATCGGAGGCAAAATCGCAATTCACCTGAGGCTGCGTCTCAAAACTTCATAAAAAGCCAAACCAGACTTCATTCAGCCGTGATTTGAGGTCGGTATCCTCTCAGTTCCTGCAACGCCAACGACGGGAGGGCCGCCTCGGCTCGGATGGTGACAAGGAATCTCAGTAGAGAATACGCAGTTCAAGGCTTGTCGAACGGAAGGCTTGTCGAACCCATGGATCTCGTGCTCGCCCCAAGAACCACTTCGCGGCGTCGAGTTGCTCGAGCGATCGAGGAGCTCGAGGCGGCTCGTCGCTCGGCCGCGACGAGTCATTTCCAACGAGAGATACGATGACTGACGAGGACGCTAGCCGAGGTCGGCTGGAAGAGTGATCAATAGCGGGGCTGCTCCTCGGCGTTCTGGGCGTGGTCCTGGCGCCAGAAACCGGTCGATTGCCTCGAGTCAGATCCTGACAAGAAATCTCAATAGAGAATACGCGTTTTCTCATTGCGACCTCATTCAATCCCGGTTACTGTTGGTTAAAGGTCTGTTGAACCTGTCTATCTCGTGCTCACTCCAACAGAACGAGTTCTCGGCGTCGAGTTGCTCGAGCTCTCAAGGAGCTCGAGTCGGATTGTCGTTCGGCCGGGGCCCGTCATTTCCATCGAGAGAAGCGATGAAGCGAATTGCGATCTTGGCGATTCTGTCGGCTGTTTTGGGTGTGTTCGCAGCGGTTCCGGGATGCGGCGGGGGTCAGGATCCGGGCCAACCGGCTGCCGGCTCGATCTCGGTCCCGCCCAAGGACAAGGACGTCTCGCCGTTCGCCATCCCCAAGAATGCGAAGACCGTTCGCGGACAGCGGAAGTGAGCTCATCGATTATTGACTCCGCGGCGCAGGCGCCGCGCGGAACCCGTCAGAGAGTATCTTTGCTCGCGACTTCTTCCTTGCGGCTTCGTCCTCCTCCCCTACGTCCACCCTTGCCTCTAGCCTTACTAAGAGGTCGTCTAGAAAGCCATGGCAAAAGATGTTATGGCGGCGTCATGGACGCCAGAAACAGGTACGACACGGACGTTTCCGATGCCGAGTGGGCTCAGCTCGTGCGGGTGATTCCCGCACCCAAGCCCGGCGGCAG
>DAIDHE010000129.1 GCA_027459775.1 Planctomycetales bacterium
CTGCCGCCGGGCTTGGGTGCGGGAATCACCCGCACGAGCTGAGCCCACTCGGCATCGGAAACGTCCGTGTCGTACCTGTTTCTGGCGTCCATGACGCCGCCATAACATCTTTTGCCATGGCTTTCTAGACGACCTCTCAAGTCGTCCCATCGTTCAACCCTCCTCCCGTCGTGAATTCGCGCAACCGCTCCATTCCGTGTCGGAGGAGCCCGCCGACCGCGTCGGGCGTCCGATTCATGTGGCGGCTGATCTCCCCCACCGGCATCCCCTGACAATGCTTCAAGACGATCGCCTCGGCCTGTGGTTGTGAGAGCCGTTCGAGAAGCGCGGCCAGCGCCAGGGCGTTCTCTTGCCGCATGGCCCGCGCCTCCGGGGTCGACCGGCTGGCCTGCATCAGATCGCCCAGTCCCTGAGAGGTTTGGTCGAGCGCTCCGTCGAGCGAGATGACCCGCCGTTCCAACCGGAGCCTGCGAAGGCGGTCGATCAGGTTGAATCGGAGGAGGCTCCGCAGCCAGCCCATCATTTCAGCCTGGCTCCGTCCCCGATGACGGGGAAGGTCGCGCAGGGCGTCGCACAGGGTCTCCTGGACCAGGTCCGAGGGGTCGATCCGGGTCCGGAGGTCGACCGAGACCTGAGCCCGGGCCAAGATCATCAGGTACTTCCGGTATTCAGCGAACGCTTCCGGGTCTCGGGGGTCGGGCATGACGGTCTCCTTCGGAAAGTGCGCGATGGGCCGCGTGCCGGCCGGCGTCAAATGGACCGGCCGGCGGCGAGCCAGGGGGCTCGATCGGATCAAGCGAGGGCGGTTCGCGAGGACCCCTCGACGGGGCGGGTGTCGAGTGTCTCGGACGTTTCGGCGGCCTCGGGGTCCGGGGGCACGCCGAGGCGATCCAGCAGGACGGCCCCCAGGACGTCCCCGACGACGTTGGTCATCGCCCGGCAGCGGCCCAGGATCCAGTCGACCGAGAGCAAGAGCGGCAGCAGGTCCAGCGGGAGTTTCGCGCTGGTCAGGACGACGGCCAGCGAAATCAGGCCTGCCTCGGGGACTCCCGCGATCCCGACGCTTGCCAGGACGGACAGCCCCGCGATCGTCAGTTGCTCGCCCAGGCCCAGCGGCATCCCGAACGCCTGAGCCACGATCAGGACCGCCATCGCTTCGTAAAGCAGGATACCGTCGTTGTTGAGGTTCGTCGCCACGCAGGCGGACATCCGCGCCGAGCCGTCGGAGACGCCCATCGCCTTGAGGCTCCGCAGCGTCACGGGGAGCGTCGCGAGACTGCTGCTGGCCCCGGCCGCGCAGGCCAGCGGTGCGCGGAGCGCCCCCCAGAACTCCCGGAGCGGAACCCGCGCGACGAACACGAGCCAGGATTGATACACCAGACCGACCTGGAGCGTGAGTCCCAGGACCACCACGCCGAGGTAAGCGGCCAGCCCACGCATCGCGGCGAAGCCCTCTGTACCAACGGCTTGGGCCATCACCGCGAACACCGCCACCGGCAACAGCGCGACAACCCAGCCGAGCATCCGCTCCAGTGTTCGCAGGGCCCCCGTCACGAAGGCCTCGATGACGAGGTATTCGCATTTGCCCGCGGTGATCTGCTCGACCTTGTAACGCCGCAGCGCCGCGCCCGTGACGACGGCGAGCACGACGACCGGAACGACCGAGCCGCCCCGGAATGGGTCGACCGGATTGGTGGGCAACAGGCCAATCAGGTCGTCAAGCAGGTGCACGGGCCGCACGCCCGGCGCGGCCTCCGGCGACGGCGCCCATCCGGCGGGAACGGCCAGGAACCTGCCGGGTTGGAGCGTGTTTGCCAGCGCGAGCGCGATCGCGACAGCCAGAGCGGCATTGATCCCCGCGATCCCAACCATGAGCAGGGCGTTCCTCCCCCGGATGGTCGAGCGCAGGAAGACGTCGAGCACGGCAAACAAGATCAGTGGCGTCGCCAGCGTCTTGATCAGGCCGATCACGGCGCCGCCGACCTGGCCGACCCCGCCCAGCCTCGTACCCAGCGCGGCGCCGGTCAGGCCCCCGAGAACCATGGCGATCGCGACCCGCGCGGCCGGCGAGCGTCGTAGCAACCAGACATTCCGTCGAGGCTCAGCCATCATCGGGCTCCCGCCGGGGTGAGGACGACGCCCGCCCTGCCGAGGGTAACACCTCTGAGTGATCGTTCAGGGCGAGCTGTCTCACTTCACCTGACAAGCCGAGTGAGCCCCCGGAATCGGGCGCGAATTCGAGTGATGGCAACGATTCGCGGCAAAAACGTCCTTTATCTTCACGATTCCCGCGCAAGGACGCGGCGAGCCAGCGAGCCTTTTGTGTGATAACGCGAACTCATCCCCGATTCCACCCCCCTGTCCCCATCCCGCCCATCGGACGAAAACTCAGCCGGGACACGATGTTCCCGCGACTCGCCGTCTGATATCCTGCTCTCGAAGGAAGCGAACCGAGTTCGGAATCGACGTGTCGGGAATCGTTGCCATACCCCAGAAACCTCCATGGAACCGAACGCGACCGGCCATGACATTCGCTCGAACACACCCGAATGGGGCTGGGCTCTCCGCGAGGGATTCACCTGGCTGTTCGTGGCCCTCGGGGTGCTGCTCAGGGTGCTCGAATACAGTGACAACCGGTCGCTGTACAAGGACGAGGTGTCGCTGCTCGAGAATTTGATCAAGCTGCCGATTCTCGATTTTCACACCACGCTGACCGAGGAGCAGCTCGCGCCGCCGGGCTTCCTGCTGGTCGAGCGGCTGATGGTGCGGATTCCAGTCGACGCCCGCTGGTCGGGGCGGTTGATTCCCCTCGTTTGCGGCGTGGCCTCGGTGTTCTGGTTTCGCCGGGTGGCGCGGGCCTATGTGACGCCTCGGGCCGTGCCGATCGCCCAGGGACTCTTCGCGATGGCCGACTGGCTGCTCTATTACGCGAGCGAGATCAAGCAATACTCGACCGACCTGCTGCTGGTCTTGATCGCGCTCGATCTGGCCCGGCGGATTGCGTTCGCCGTGGAGGAACGGTCCCGGCGAAGGTCGATTCTCATGCTCGCGGCGCTGGGGTTGGTGGGCGTCTGGTTTTCGTATCCGCTGGCGTTTGTGCTGGCGAGCGTGGGTCTCTATCTGCTGGCGAGCTCGAGGAAGAGCGGGGCGGTGCTGGGGCTGGTCGCGATGGGGCTGGGCTGGGGCGTGAGTTTTCTGGTGTGTTACCGGGTTTCGCACCGGATCTTGAGCAAGGGGCGGTTCATCTGGGACTGGTGGGATTTCGCGTTCTTGCCACTGCCGCCGCGGTCGTACGCGCAGGCCGAGCAGGTTTTTTGGCAGCTTGTGAACGCGTCGAACAGCCCCGCGGACGTGGTGACGCCGCTGGGGATCATCCCGTCGGCGCTGCTGGCGTCCGTGCTTTTCTTGGTGGGGGCGGCCGGTTTGGGCAGGCGCTGGCCGGGGGGGTTGTGGCTTCTCCTTGGCCCGATCGTGTTCGCGCTCGCGGCGTCGGCGCTCCATCAGTATCCATTCCATGGCCGCTTGCTCTTGTTCCTGGTTCCGGCGGTTCATCTGCTGGTGGCCGAGGGCGTGGCGGCGGCCACCTGGTTTGGCTGGCCGGCGACGTTCTTGGCCGGGGCGTTCTTGCTGGCTCAGCCGACCCTCGAGGTTCTGCACCACCGGCTGATCATGCGCAGGCCGCGCCCCTTTGACTCGCACGGCGACATCCGCTACGACGTGCTCGACCATCGGGAATTCCAGCGTCAGAAGGCGGGGCGATCGTGAACGGCCCGAAGGGCGTTTTTTGCCAAGGTCCGAGTCCGTTCGGGTCCGCCGAGTCGCGGCCTTACAGGCTGCGATGCCAAGAGAAAGAAATGTGCATGAGTGGTGTCGAGGGCCAACCCAGGGCTTCGCCCTGGGCTTTAATCTCCCAGTCCTACGGACTGAAAACGGGTTGTTCGGGCGCCGGCGCGTAGCGGGTCTGTTTTCGCTCTAATGAAGCCCTGGCGGTTTCATGGCCGGGAGCGTCGCGGGCGCCTGGTCGATGATCGAGCCGAGCAATTGAGCCGCGTCCAGGCGGACCTGTGCGTTTTGATCAGTGAGTTGACGGAGCAGCTCCGGGGTGGCTTTTGTCAATGCTCGTGGACCCGCCTCCTGAAGCCCGGGCACGGCGGCTTCTCGTTCGCCGAGCTGGAGCGTGGCGTCGGAGATGATGTCGACCAGAATGTCGACGTGGGGGCTCGGTCGCCCGTCGATGGCGACGATCGCCATGCCGGCCTGGACGCGTAGCTCGTAATGCGGATCGCTCCAGAGGCTTTCGAGCGCGGGCACGGCGGCGCTCGCTCGGTCGCTGACGGCCGTGAGGCAATCGATCACGTCGGGGACGACGAATGGGTCTCGTTTCGAGAGCAGCGTCGCGAGAGCGAGCACTCCGTTCTTGGGCGAATCGCCCGTCGTATTCATCAGGGCGTCCATGATTTCGCGGCGGTCTGGGATGGGAGTGGGGTCGGCGACGAGCGTGACCAGCGTTTGTCCGGCCTGGCGGTCGGCTGGGCCGTTGATTTTGAGGAGTGCCCGGGCCCCGGCGAATCGAACGGTTCGATCCAGGTCGCGGGTCGCCTGGCTGAGATTCGCGGTGGTGGCGGGGTCGGGACCGAACACCGCGAGCGCGGTCACGGCCTCGGCGCGGACCAGAGGGGATGGATCGTCGAGCAATCGGCGCAAGGCGTCGAGGCACGAGCCGCGTGCTTTTTCATCGGAGGGCTGTGACGCTCGATAGGACCATCGAGTCTGAACGCTCGCGAGGCCGCGGGCGGCCTCCGCACGGATGTCGACCTGGTCGTCCCCGGCCGCGGCGATCCAGGAGGGGATGAGCGTCGCCGGTCGAGTCCAGCTCCTGGCCAAGGACTGGAAGGCCAAGAGCCGGACCTCGCCGCGCGTGTCGTGGGTTGCTTCGAGAAGGATCGGGACCGACACCTCCGGGCCGCGCTGCATCAGCAGCGCCACGGCGTTGTGTCGCGACAGGGAGTCCGCTCCTCGAAGGGCCTTGGCCAACGTCGCCGTCTCGTGCCAGTCCGCGATCGTTTGCCATGCGCTCGAAACCCCCAGCAGACCACCCACCGTGAGCACGACGATCAGGGTCGATGGACGAGCGGCCCGAACATCTTTCTTCGTGGCTGGTCCATCGCGATTGCTCCTCGACAGTTGTCCCGTCAGGATATCACCCTGAAGTGGAGCTGTGGAGAGGGTCGCGCTCGAGCCGGGCGTGCGCTCGTTCAGGGCGATGCCAGCGAACGCATGTCCTCATCAAGGATGTCGTCCTCGTCGAATTCGTCGTCGTCGGGCGGTTCAAGGTCGTCGAAGCCGTCGTCGAGGGCGAGATCTTGCTCCATGAATTCGCCGCCGACCGCGACCATGAATTCGCCACCGTATTCCTGGATGCGTTGAGCGATGAACTCGGCTTCGGCGAGCGACTCGTTGGGTCCTCGCACGTAGAAGGGCTTGCCGTCAAGGCCGAACGTGAATTCGGTCGGGCACGTCGAGGGGTCGATTCCTTCCAGCAGCATCGCGGCGTGATGGTAGTCGGGATGAGGGGCGAAGCCGAAGGATGCCGCGTAGTCGACGGCCCCCTTGACGATCTTCGCCACGGCGGCGGGGGTGGTCGCGGAGATGCTCCCGACCTGTTCGAGTCGATGGACGATTCCTTCCCGATCGGCCTGGGTGCCAGCGCGCCAGAAGGCGTTCTTGACGCCCAGGCAGTAGACGTCCACGAGATACACGGCGAGGACCATCTGGCCTGGCGAGTTTTGTCGCGCGATGAGCAGATGGCCGATCCCCGTTTCCCAGAGCTCGTCCGCGACCAGCGCCCGAACGACCGGCCATTCGAGAGCGGCCCGAAGTCGAATCGTGGGATCGTTTGACTCGCGTCGAAGCTGGATCGATCGCTTCGTGGACTGTTTGGCCTTCTTCTTCGCCAGCCGCTTTTGCTATCTTGCTCCGTGGCTTTTGGCCATTTCCGTCGCCCCTCCTCACGCATTTGGTATCGAGGTTTCTCCTTGGTCGATCGGGTTTCCTCACGCGCCGCGGGGGCCGACCGACCCATCCCTCGATTGTGCATCCTGATCAAACCCTCGCGGGAATTCCAGAGGCTCGTGCACCCCAGGGCCTCCAGCGGTCGTGGGCGGGGCTCGCCCGAGCCGTCGGCGTGGGTCGCCCAGGCGCGGGTCCATCAAGAAAGTCCATGGCGTCGGCGCCCTTTTCTTGGTCGAATGGACCGGCGTCCGCTCTCGTTTCGCCCAGGGACCACACATCAGGATCGTCGACCTCCATGGGCGGGCTTTTTCCCAGAGGGCTTGGGCTCGCACGACGCGACGGCGGACGGCTGGCGCTGATCGCGATCCTGTGCGTCGCGGCGGGGCCGCGGTTTTTTGAGCTCGGGCGGCTGTCGTTCTGGTACGACGAGGTCGTGAGCCTGCGGCTGGCGCGCACCAGCGGGCCGGCGGGGTTGTTCAACCTGCTGTTCCAGATCGACGCGACCCGTGCGCCTGTCCATCCGCTGCTGTTGTCGGGGTGGATCGGGCTGTTCGGCGCCTCGGAGACGGCGGCGCGGTCGTTTTCGGTGGTCTGCGGGCTGGCCGCAATCGCAGTGATTCATGGATTTGGCCGGGCCGCCTTTAGCGTCCGCGCTGGGCTTTGGGCGGCATGGCTGGCTGCGCTCTCGCCGATCTTGATCGTTTATTCCCGCGAGGCCCGGATGTATTCCTGGCTGGTCTTGGTCGCCTGCATCGCCTGGCGATCGCTCCTGGCCCTTCGCCAAGGCGGCCCACATAGAGTGATGACGCTCTACATTGTTTCCATTATTGTGCTCATATATTCACATCCACTCGGGATGATCATGATGGCGGCGATCGGGGCCGCCGGTTTCCTGGACGCGAAGCGCTCGTTCGGCGGGCTCGGGCGCTGGCTGGCCGTGCATCTGGCCGCGCTGGCCCTGGTCGCGCCCTGGCTGCGCTTTTATCTGGACCATGACCCCGAATTCACCAGCGGGCGGCTCTCGCCCCGGTTCTTGCTGGGGACGCCCATTGGCTTCATCGGGGGGAATTTCGCACTCCAGCCGGTCCTGCTCGCGATCATCGTCTGGGGTGTGGTTCGCCATATCCGAGAACCGGGCGCGGCGGACGACCTTGCCCGCGACCGCTGGCGGCCGATGCGATTTCTTTTGATCTGGCTGATCGCGCCCCCGGTCGTGCTGTATGTGTATTCCCTGGTCTTTCATCCAGTCTTCGGGCCCGCGCGGTACACGGCGTTTTGCGCGCCGCCGTTTCTGATTCTGGTTGGACTTGGGCTGGCGAGTCTGCCGGCTCTGGCGCGATTCCCGCTGGCGCTCGGGCTGGCGGTGGTCTCGGGGCTGATGCTTCACGGCCAGGCGTACGATCCCGAGCTCAAGGCCGACTGGCGCGGCCTGGCGGCGCGGGCGGGCGCGCTGGCCGATCCCGCGACGACGCTGGTGATCGTCGTCTCGGCCGATCGCGGGCGCAATGTCGAGGTCGAGACGGCTCGGTATTATCTGCCGCCGGGCTGCCGCGTGGTCGCCCTTCAAGAAGCGGCTGGCCGGCTCGAGGAATCCGGTTTCGAGTGCGTTCTTCTGACCGTGCCTGGGCAGCGGGGAATGCCGCGGGTCGCGCCTCCCGCATCGATCGGCGGGTTTCGATTCGAGCGCGACCGGCGTTTCGAGGTCGGCGGTCTGATCGTTTATTTGGGGGTGCGGGGAGTGGCCGCGGGCGCGGGATTGGGCGCGCCGGGCTCGAGCACGGGGAGCGCGAGGCGGTCGAGCTCTTGATTGAAGTCGGACCGGGCGGTTTCGAGGGCCTTCTGGGTGGCCGCGCCGATGTTGACGCTGGCCTGTTTGAGCTCGGCGCCGATCTGGCCGAAGCCCAGCTATTCGATGATCTGGAACGCACCCTGGACCTGGGGGTCGGCGGCGATGGCGCCGGCAGCGCCTGCCTGGACCTCGCCCGAGCGGACGGTCGCGGTCCGCGAGCCGGCGGGGATCCAATGTTCGTGGGCCTGGCGGACCCAGAGGGTGACCTCGACGGCCGCGCCTCCCAGATCCGGCAGCAGCGCCAGCCGGGTGACGACCGCCCCCGCGCCGCCGGCCGATTCGATGGCGCGGAATTCTTTCACGAGCGGGTCGACGGCCGGCTGGGCGTTGGGGTCGAGCAGGCGTTTGAGCTCGTCGAGAGCGGTCGAAATCCCGAGTCCGCCCGCGGCGGCCTGATCCAGCGGGGCGTCGGGGAAGAGCAGGTTTTGATACCGCACGAACCGCAGGCCGGGATCGACGGTGACCTCGGTGGCGGCCCTGCGGGCGAGCCAGGCGGCGTCGGTCTCGACGCTGGGCGGGAGCAGCTTGTCGAGCGAGGCGGGGGGCGATTTGGCGGCTAGATCGGTGGCGAACCCGCGCGATTCGAGGGCGTTCTTGAGCTCGCCGGCGGTCATGCTCTCGGGATTGGGCAGGTTGCTGATCCAGGCCAGGCGGAACATCCGTTCGACGGCGGCGGGCTTGCGTTCCAGGCCGCGGACTTCAGATCGAGGCAGCTTGATCGACATGAGCGGCGAGCCGGAGACGCTGGCGGGGTCGGCGAGCCGCTTGAGCTCGCCGTCGAGCCACGAAAGGATGCGATCTTCCCCCTTGGCGCCGGCGGGCGGTTTGCGGTTGGCCGCGCCGGCCGTGCGCTCGCGCTTCCAGGTCTCGAGCCGCTTGCGCCTCTGGTCGAGCGCCTGCCGGCTCGTGCGGGCCACGGTTTTTTCCCAGAGCGGGGCTTGCTTGGGAAGGGCCGTCCGCGCCCAGTCGCGCCGCACCACGATCTCGACCGAGCCTCTGGACCCCGCATTCGCCGAGGTCGCCAGGCCCAGAACCACCGATCCGTCCCGTAGGGTCACGCGGTCGGCCGCCGGCTCGCCGGCGATCGCAGAAGCCGAAAAGAGCGCGGAGAGCGCGAGCAGAAATCGGCCCTTCATGGTCCCCATCCCTTCCGGCTCGGACCACCCCTGATTGGCAAAACGCACGTCCTCCCTGGAATCCCGTACGTTATTATAGGGTCTTGCGTGTCGCACCGCGTCCGCCCGACCGAAAGATCGCGAGCCGCTCATGACGACCAGCGCCCAGAATGACGGCGCGCCGATCGACCCGTCCGGGTCCGTTCCCCGTCTTTCGCCGCTCGGCGATCGGGCGTTCCTGGCGCGGTTTCCGAGCGAGCACGAGGCCGCGGCGTGGGCGGCCGCGGTGACGGCGATGGCCTGGCGTGGGGTCGTCGACGTCGTGCCGGCGTATCGCGACGTCGCGGTCTTCGCCGATCCCGACGTGGTCGATCTCGAGGGATTGGAGCTCCATCTGCGAGCCCTCGTTCCGTCCGTCGGGCAAGCGGCCATCGGCCGCCGGTTGGTGATCCCCGTGGTTTACGACGGGCCGGATCTGGAAGTGATCGCCGGGCAGCTGAACGTGACGCTCGATGAAGTCGTCGCCTGCCACACGGGGCCGGTGTACGACGTCTTCGCGATCGGCTTTCTGCCGGGTTTTCCCTACGCCGGCTGGCTGCGGCCGCCGCTCGCCGGCCTGCCGCGACGGCGGAGCCCGCGCACCCGGGTGCCGGCCGGCTCGGTGGCCGTCGCCGGGCGGCAGACGGGCGTCTACCCCGGCGAATCGCCGGGGGGCTGGCACATCCTGGGCCGAACTCCTCTGCGACTGATCGACATGGCCCAGGGCTATTTTCCCATCCGCGCCGGCGACCAGATCCAGTTCACCGCGATCACCGCCGACGAATACGAGGCCCGACTCCATGAACGCCTCTGAATCGCCGGCGATCCCAGGCATGCCGCGCTCGATCGACCTGAACGCCGACCTGGGCGAGGGATTCGCGAACGATTTCGCGATTCTCGAACGGGTCACTTCGGCGAGCATCAGTTGCGGCGCCCACGCGGGCGATTCCGATGTGATCCGCCGCGCGCTTGCTCGTGGTGCGGAGCTCGGCGTGGTGCTGGGGGCTCATCCCGGCTTTCCCGACCGCGAGCACTTTGGCCGCCGCGAGCGCCCGATCTCGGCGGCCGAGACGGTGAGGCTGGTACTCGAGCAGGCTGGCTGGCTGATCCGGATGGCCGCTGAGGTCTCGGCGTCGATTCGTTATCTCAAGCCCCACGGCGCTCTTTACAACCAGGCGCAGCGCGACGGCGCGGTCGCGCGCGGCGTGGTCGAGGCGTGCGCGGAGCTCGGCCTTCCGCTTCTGGGGCAGCCGGGGTCGATGGTCGAGCGCCAGGCGCGCCAGGCGGGCGTCCCCTTTTTCGCCGAGGGCTTTCCCGATCGCCGCTCCAACGCCGACGGCTCGCTCGTCCCCCGCGATCGGCCCGGGGCCGTTTTTACCGACGTTAATGACATATATGAGCATGTGATATTGTTACTCGAGCAGGGTCGATTCGCGACGTTGTGCGTTCATGGCGACGACCCGCGGGCGGTCGAGAACGCGGGCCTGGTCCGGCGAGTGATGGCCGAGCGCGGGGTGGCGGCCCGGAGTTTCCTCGAGGCGGGGCGGGGATGGGTCTGATCGTGATCGATCCTGGTCAGGCCGCGACGGTCCAGGATGGGGGTCGGGCGGGATACCGGCATTGGGGCGTGCCCCGCGGGGGCGTTTTCGACACGTTTTCGGCCGGTCTCGCCAATGCTCTGGTGGGCAATCCGTCGGGGTCCGCGGTCGTCGAGTTCACGCTTCGCGGGGGCGAGTACCAGGCCGAGGGTCCGCTGGCGCTTGCGCTTGCCGGCGCGCCCATGCCGGCGCGCGTGATCGAGGCCGATTCCTCGATCCGCCTGCTCGAGCCGCCGACCAGTTTCGTGCTCAAGCCCGGCGAACGGCTGCGATTGGGCGTGGCGACCCAGGGAGCGCGGACGTATCTGGCGGTCCGGGGCGGCTGGCAAACGCCGCTCGTCCTGGGCAGCCGCTCGTTCGAGACGTACCTCAGACCTCGTGATCTGCTGCCGGCCGAGCCCGGCTCGATCCCAGTCCATCGCCCGCGGGAACCGGCGTGGGAGATCTCGAGCGATCGGCCGTTTCGCGTCCTTCCCGGTCCTGACGCCGCGCTGGCGTCGCATGTGCTGGAGGCCCTTTCGAGCCGGCTGTTTCACGTCGGCTCGAGCTCGAATCGCATGGGTTTGCGGCTGGAAGGCGAGCCGATCGAGCTCGCCAGCGATCCGTCGCGGCTGTCGACGCCGGTCGCCCCGGGCGCGATCCAGCTCGCCGGCCGAGAGTTGATCGTGCTCGGGGTCGCGAGCGGGACGATGGGGGGTTATCCGCACATCGCCCAGGTCGTCACGGCCGATCTCGATCGGCTGGGCCAGCTCGCCCCGGGCGACGTCCTGAGATTCGCGTGGATCACGCTCGACGAAGCCCGCCGCATCGACCGGGAATCGCGCGAACGCAGGCGCGCGATCTTTTCCCGGATCGCGATGGCAACGCGGGTGGGGTGAGGATCCGGGTGTGTTTCCACCTTGAGAGCGCCTTCGAAGCGGAAAAAGGCGCTCGCCGCCTACGCGGAGCCGCGATCGCGGCTCGTTTGGTTGAACGGCTCGATCTGGACCAGGCCCTCGGGGAATCGCGCGGAGACCTCGAGCGTGCCGCCCAGCGCGGCGACGATGCGGCTCAGGGTCGAGATCCGCATGTCGGTCTGTTTTTCGAGCTTGGACAGGCTGGGCTGTTTGATGCCGGCCCTCTCGGCGATCTCGCGCTGGCTCTTGCCGGCGAGGGCGCGGATCTCGCCCAGCAAGAGCTCGCCCAGCAGTTCTCGGGTCCGCTCGACGGCGCGTTTTTGGGTCTTCTTGCTGGTCGTTCGTTTCACCAACTCGTCAAACGATTTCGCCATGCGATGATTCCTTGCCGTTTGTTCCTTGAGAGGCCCTTTCGAGGTGTCGGTCGTAGAGCAGGTCGGCTCTCGAGATGAGCCCCTTGTAGAAGCGTTTCTGACCGACGCCCGATTTGTCGCCCCCGATCAAAAGGATCGCCGAGCGAGCCCGGTCGAACGCGAAAGCGACTCGTAGAACCTGGTCTCTGGTGTTCGCGCGGAGTTCCTTCATATTGGCGTGCTTGGACCCCTTGAGAGTGTCGGCGTGGGGCCGGCTCAACATTGGTCCCAGTCGCTTGAGGAGCTCGACCTTGGCGATGACCTCAACCTGCGCGCCCTCGTCGAGGCCGGCGAACCAGTCGTCGAAAACATCCGTCGTCTGGACCTTCCACATGCTTCCAATATAGCCTCCAGGCTATGATACGTAAAGATCGATGGAGAGGCCCGCCTCGTGAGGCTCCGCGACTTTCTTCAGCTGGCCTTGCCCGATCGGGGTGCTTTGTGTAAGACCTCGCTCACGCATCTCTCAAGGCGAGAAAACGTGGACGGCTCGCGCGGCGAAAGACGCCTGCGCGGGTTCCTTCGCGCCCATATCGGGGGTGGAACGATGTTTCGTGGTCGCCCATACCGGCGGTCGCTCATGGTCTCGGGCTGTCTGGCGGTCGCGCTGGCCGCGACCGGCTGCCTGCGGTCGACCGGTCTGCGCTCGAAAACCGCTCCCGAGGTCTCGCCGGCCAACCTCGAGGGCGCGGGCAGTCCCGCGCCGTCGCAAGGGTCGGACGCGCCCGCCCAGGCCAGGACGCAGCCAGCGCCCAGCGCGGCCGCCGCGCCCGTTCCCGCCGCCGCGGCGAATCTGGCGCCATCGCTGATGTCCTCGGCGTCGACGGATCAGGGGTCTCCCCTGGTCGAGCTCCCTCTGCCATCGAACGCCACGACCGCGCCGGTCAAGCCCGCGCCTTCGGCAACCCCGATGCTCGACGAGGCCCTCGAGCGCGTCGAGGCCATCGACCGCGAACGCCGCCAAACGCTGGCGGCCGAGAGCCAGCCGAAGCCGGTCAAGCCGCGGGAAACACCCGCGCCGACCGCGCCCGTGGCCGCGCTCCCTCCCGTGGCCGAGCCGTCCCCCGTGGCCGAATCCTTGCCATTGTCCGCTCCCGCCCCCTTGCCCGATCTTTCGGAGATCAAGCCCTCGCTGCCGGCCGACCCTGTCTCGGAGATCAAACCCCATGACGAGAAACCAGCCCCTGATCTCGAGAAACCGGTCGAGAAGCCCAAGTCAGAAAAGCGTGATCCTGATCCCGAGCCGCCCGTCGCCAGGCCTGTGATCGAGCCCCCGAGCGAGCCCGCCGGGCCTCCGGCGAAGACGGCGGCGCAACCCCCGGCCGAGTCCAGGCCCGCCCTCAGGATCGCGGATCTCAAGCTCTGCCGCCGCGTCGATGGTTACGGGGCGATCTCGCCCATCGAGGGATCTCTCAAGACAGGCTCGCTCGTGCTGGTCTATTGCGAGATGGCCGGGCTCGGTTACGAGGCCCAGGGCGGCTCGTTCGTCTCGCGGGTCAGGTCGCGGCTCTCGATCCGCGCGAGCCAGGACCAGCACGTCGTCTGGGAGCGCGACATGGGCGTCGCCGAGGACGTCTGCCGCAAGGAACGACGCGATTACTACGTCACCTATCGCGTCTGGATCCCAAGTTCGATCACGCCCGGTTCGTATGTGCTTCAACTGGCCCAGACCGACCTGCTGACGAACCAGACCGCCTCGGCCGATTTGCCGCTCGCGGTCGCCGACTAAACCGGCTTTTCGAGGACGCGGCGGGGCGCTTGCGCGCGGATTCAGCGCCTGGGCGACTTGCCAACCCGCGCGCCGCGAGCGACAATGGTATCATCAAGAGATGCGATCTCGACCCGCCCCGGGGATCAGACACATGCCGACCACGCCTCTGTTTTGCAGACTTCCGGGTCTTGTTTTTCTGGGTCTGGCGGGGCTTGCCCTCGCGATCGCCCCGTCGGGCGCGGCGGCGATGCCTCGGCAAGACGCGCCCGCGCAAGACGCGGCCAAGCCCGCCGCGCCCGAGGCCAAATCGAGCACTCCGGCCAAGAAAAAAGCGCAGCGCGCGAAGCCGGCGCGCAAGAAAGGCCGGGCGGTGGAAAAAAACGCCGAGAGCGACACGCCGCCGGCGGCCGCGCCGGCCGGGGGCGGGCTCAAATTCTCGCAAGACGTCGCGCCGATCCTGGTGGCCAATTGCGTCGGCTGCCACAGCGGCAACGGCGTCGGGCTCAGACGCGGCAAGCTCGATCTGACCACCTTTGAAAAGCTGCAAAAGGGGACGGCCAGCCACAAGATCATCCAGCCCGGAAAGGCCGACGAGAGCCACCTTGTCTTGCGCGTCAAGGGCGAGGAGACGCCGCGAATGCCGCAAGGGGCCAATCGCGAGCTCTCGGACGAGGCGATCGGCCGGATCGCCCAGTGGGTCAACGAGGGCGCTCGGCTCGACTCGGGCGTCGATCCCAAGGCGACCCTCGAGTCGTACGCCTCGAGCCCCGAGCAGGTCCGCCGCCGCCAACTGGCCAAGATGTCGCCCAAGGAACGCGACGACAAGGTCGAGGCCGCCGGCCGCGCGCGCTACAAGCAAGCCAACCCCAAGCTCACGCCCACGATCGTGCCCGGCGACCATTTCATGGCGTTTTCAAACCTGCCCGACGACCGCGTGAAGAACCTGCTCAAGACCCTCGAGACCCAGTACGGCCAGCTCCACCGGGTGTTGGGCTCGTCGGCCGTCGACCCGGTCGAGAAGGTAGGTGTGTATATTTTCACGACCAAGTCTGACTTTGTCGAGTTCGTGCGCACGGTTGAGAGCCGCGATCTTGGTCCCGACGAGGCGTCGACGGCGCGGATGGGGATCGAGCATCCCTACGTGGCGGCGCTCGACCCGAGCGGGGGTCGCAAGGAAGAGCCGGCCGCGAAGAAGGGCCGGTCGAAATCCAAGCGCGGTGAGGATTCCGGGCCGGAACGGACGCTCCCCGGGCTGGTGGTCGAGTCGTTTGGCGCGGGCCTGGTCGAGGCGTCGGGCAAGCCCCCGCGCTGGTTGTCGAAGGGTCTGGGCGCGTACCTGGGCTCGCGGGTCGAGCCGCGGAGCCCCTATTATCGCCAGCTTCGCCAGACGGCGTTCACCAATCAGGAACAGGGCTGGCGGACCAAGGCGCAGGCGGCCCTCGGCGAGACCGATCAGGCGACCGTGGACGACATCCAGGCCGTGGGCTTCGCGATCGTCGAGATGCTAGCGACAGCCGAGTACCAGCGCGGTTTTTCCCGGTTCGTGAATGGGTTGCTCAAGGGTCCAGACAAGCTCGACGATGCGCTGAGCTCGGCCTATCAGGCGACCCGCGACGCGTTCCTGGAGCAGACGGGCAACTGGGTCGCCACGAGCTACGGGAGGATCCGATGAGCCTGGGCGATTCGCGCTCCGCCGGCGAGCCAGCCCCCGACCCCTATTTCGTCGCCGCCGGCGAGGGCTCGCGCCACGTGATTTTCCCCGGCGTCGAGATCCGCACGACGGCGGGCGAGCGGATGCTGTTGTCGGTGGTCCATTTCGAGCCGGGCTCGGTCGTCGAGCCGCACATGCATCCGCATGAACAGATGGGTTTATTGCTCGAGGGCAAGCTGGAGTTCACGATCGGGGCGGTCACCCGGATCGTCGGTCCCGGCGACAAATGGCGGATCCCCGGCGGCGTGCTCCACCACGTCAAGGCCCTCGACGGCCCCGCCGTCGCCCTTGATGTGTTTAGCCCGGTCCGCGAAGACTATCGCTGAGCCGCGGTTCGGCGGCGAATGCGACGCGTTTCTCGCGACCGAGCGCTGCGCCGCCGGAACGATTCCTGGGACGCGCCTCAGTAATTCGCCGGGATGACCTCGCCGCCGGCACGGGTCGTGAGCGCTTGCCAAACACCGTTGGGCGGCAGATTGGCCAACCCATTGGGCGTTTGAATGGATCCGGCCGGCCGGCCACTCAAGGGGTCGATCGGCCAGGAATTCACGGTTTCCTTGACGAACCGGACGCTCCCATCACCGATCAAGAGGTTGATCCCGCCAGGGTGGAACGAGGAAAGAGACGTCGCGTTGAGGCCCACGACATTGGGCGGAAACGGATTCTTGAACACGTCGTTCGGTGGGTACGTCGCGAAAAACAAGGTGCCCGGTCCCAGGTCCATGGTCCACGTGCCGATCGGGGCGACTCGGCCGCGGTTCATGAATCCGACCGCGCGCTCGCCAGCGAAAGCCGTGTTTGACAGGCCGTCCGTGACGGCGGCGAGACGAATGGAGGGCATGTCATTAAAACATCCATTGATATTATTCAAGGGATCGTAAGAGGTGTTCCCACGAGATTGCCATGGGAACTCAACCGTGCCGTACATCAAGCCGTAGCTGGTAAGGGCGGTCGGATAAGTGCCGCCTGGCGGGTCGCTGTACGGGTAGCGCGAGTTGGGGCCGGCGGACAGGGCCAGCGCCCACTAAAGCGTTGCGCCAGTAAGGACTTTCAGCATGAAGCTCTCGTTCCAACCACAACTCCGGCGTTTCATGGCGATGCTGTCGCGACCGGGATGCTGCTTCAAAAGCGACAAAGTGCAGCGATTCAG
>DAIDHE010000131.1 GCA_027459775.1 Planctomycetales bacterium
ACTGGGCAGCAACGCCGAGACCTGGCGGTCACGGCTGGAGATGCTGCGAAAGAAGCATTTCTTCGGTCGCTTCCTCGCGGCCACCCGCCAGCGGCTGGTCGAGGTCGCCCAACGTCTGGGCCTGCGCCGGGTGCCGAATTACTGCGGGTGCCCCGCACCGTAAAGGCCGCCACGAGGGGTCGCTCGCGGTCGAAATCAGAGCCTGACCGGGTGATTCCGCGCGCCGATCGGGCCGTGCGGTCGTGTCTGGAGCCGATTTCGGCGAGGAATCGGGGAATTCCGACCCACCATGCCCCGCATCGCCGCCTTTGGCTCATGCCGCTGAGCCGTCAGTCCGATCCCAACGAAGATCCAGCCGGGTTTCTGGATCCTCGAGCATGCATGCAAAATCACCACGCATGTCCTATACTCTCCCATGCATGCAAAATCACCACGCATGTCCTATACTCTCCCAGCACGGCTTGCGGGAGCGGTCTCGTCATCCCGGCGACCGCGCCGGCTTGAAAGACAAGCACGAAGCGCGAGCGAGTGCATTCCGGCTGATACCATCCACTCATTCTGGGGCGCGTCCTGGGGCGCGTCCGGAATGCGGAATGTAGGACACGCACACGTTTACATGCACGTCCGTGTACATAGAGAATGTATGTACAGAAAGAATACCACCTCTTCTCATTTCTCGTGTCCCACCTCTTCTCATTTCTGGGATCTGGCCTTGATGATTCCGTACAAGTCGGCTTAATTCTGGCACGCTGGCTCATTCAAGCACTCCACGGCCCGACGAGAAAGGGCTCTCCGTGTTTCATCGCTCGTGTTTCGCCCTGGCCCTGTTGGCGGTGTCAGTCGGGCAGACAACATCCCTCGCCTCCGGGATCCCCTACCACCCAGGCCCGTACAGCCCGATCACGTACGATTTCAGTGGCACGCTGAATCAGCCGATCGACGGATCTACCTCGTTCAGAGGCTCGTTTACATTCGATAATGGGCTTCCTCCCGGTGCGGGAGGCACCACTGCAGGGGCCATCGGGCTGGGCTTCGCCAAAATGGCGGCCGTCGGCAACCCGACGGTTTCCATGGAGATCGGCGGTCAAACCTTCGTTTTCACGACCCCGACTGCTCTCGTCTCTAGCGGAGAGCCAGGAGTGTGGATCCAGCCTAACCCCAACCCCTGGGTGTGGTTTACATTCCAGGGGCAGGGACTTCTAAGCTACCCGGCCTCGATTGGTTCGAGCCAGCAGCTTTGGACAGACGCCAACGTCACGATCCCGAACAAGGGCTCCCAGGACTTCCTTTTGACGACGAGCCAGAACGGGGTGTCGGCTTCCGGCCAAACGGCCTCAATGACCATCAATCTGCTCAACACGGCGGGCAATATCTGGGCGATGAATCCCAACGCGACCAGTCTTCCCCTGCTCAAGCTTCCCGATTTCAACATCAATCAGTTTGATCTTCAGGTCGCCCTGCCAAACGGGTCACAGGAGACAGCGACGGGCTCTCTCACCAAGCTCGAGCCCGAGGTCGCGACACCCGAACCGAGCACGATCGCGATCTTCTCGCTGTTGGCGGCTGGCTCGCTGATCTATCGCCACTGCCGTAGGACGACCGGCACGAGGGCTTGCGATCATCCCAATCGCTGACATGGACGGGTCTCCTCAAGATGTCCACGCAAGCTACCAACCTCTGACCGAGATGTCCTACCTCTTCTACCCTCCTGCCTCTTCTACCTACATGTGCGTGTCCTACTTCTTCTAACCTGTGCGTGTCCTACCTCTTCTCCCGGCGCCACGACGGATGCCACACGAAAGGTCGCCGGGTCACTGAAGCTCGCCTCCGCATCCGGAGGGCGTCCCATGCCGATCGCGACCCTCGACGTCGCTCTCGAGTCATTCGCCGTCAGCGCCGCGCGGATCATCGACCCGCTGGAGGCGTTCTTGTCGACATTCGCGGTCGCGGGATCTCGACACAAGGCGAGCAGGTGAGCCGAGGCCGTTCGCTTGTCGCAGGCCCATCCTGCGACACGCCAGCCGCGCCAGTCTTCGGCGTGGTGAGCTTACGGTATGATTCGCCTGGCCGCGGTGGGCCGCGCGTCGCTCTCCGCCCCAACGATCGTTTCCATGACAATCTGCTTTAACTCGCCAGTTTTCGCATCGAGAAGATATACATAATCTTGATCGCAATACGCGAGCGATCGGCCGTCTGCTGAAAAGGCCAGCGAAAACGCCGCGTCGGATTCGCCTTCGGCGGTCCAGATCATGCTCCCGGTCGCCACATCCCAGAGTCGCACCTCGCTGGACGTTT
Organism: Planctomycetales bacterium; assembly: GCA_027459775.1. Lineage (GTDB taxonomy): Bacteria > Planctomycetota > Planctomycetia > Isosphaerales > Isosphaeraceae > JAKBAP01. The sequence continues at coordinate 2,296 of DAIDHE010000131.1, forward strand.
TTGCCATGCGGGCGCCGGTGGACTTGTCCCTCCCGTGATTCTTTCGGCCCGTTCCTCCAGCCGCCACGGTTCGGCCGTCGGGCGAAAAGGCCACCTTCTGGGCGCGGCCGGTCGGGCCCTCCAATGTCCGTCGAATCGTTCCGGTCGAAACGTCCCATAACGTCACCCGGCCGAGCCCACCGAATCCGCCCGTGCCCACGTTATTCGAACCCGCCCCGGCCAGCGTGCGGCCGTCGGGCGCATAGGCCACGTCGAGCACATAGCCCATCACTGGTTTCAACGTTTTCGTCACCGCCCCCGTCCGGGCGTCCAACAACACCGCCGCCCCGCTCCCGTAGGCCACGGTCTCGCCGTTGGGCGAAAAGGCCACCGAACTCGCCGAATGGCCCGGCCCTTTGTGCTCCCACTTCAGCTCGCCCGTTTGCGCGTCGAGAAGTCTCACGACGGGGATTTCCGTGGAAGATTTCCCCACGAACCCACTTCCGGCGACGGCGATCGTTTCGCCGTCCGGAGAACAATCGATCGCGCTTGCGTAAGACATCGAGCCGGTCCGATCGGGCGATGGGTCGGACCAAGGGAGCGCCGGTAACGGCCGTCCCGTCGCCAGATCCCATCGCCGGAGGTGGTGTTCTCCGCTGGCGATCAGTGTTTGACCGTCGGGTGAGAACTGGATGCAGTTGGCCTCCACGCCGTTTGTCAACGGAAAACGCGCCTGTTCCCTCCATGAGGGTGGTTCCAGCAGTCGAATGCAATTCTCATGCTCATGGCATCCCACGGCCAAGGTGGTCGCGCGCGGTGAAAAAGCGACCGAAACACCCATCGTGATGAACCCGTGAACGCCGGCGGGTTCGGGCTTTGGCGGCAATTGCGAAAACGGATCGGTTGGCGCTCGGGGGAGGGACGGCGTCGCCAGCCATGGAAACCACCACGCCCGGCGGTACGAACGCTTGCACGCTTCGTGATAGGCGGCCATCTCCCCGAAGTATCGCGCGCTGGCGATCTCAAAGTCTCGGCGCGACGCGAGGTAGCGCTCGGTCGGTTCGTCGTGTGCGCCCGAGCCCAGCCTCGCCTGATCGAATTCGGTCACGACGAACGCCGCGCTCGCCAACCATTCGCGCTCCTGGTCGCGGAATTCCTGCTCACGGGCGTTCTCGAACTCCGCCAAGAGCTGGCGGGTGATGGTTTGATCGATCATGCGGGGCATCTCCTCCGCGGCCCAAAGCAGCAGAGCCACCATGGCGATCAGCACCATCAGACGTCGCGTCGTGATCCTGGGCCAACGCAACGGCGCGTTCAGCTCGCCGCCGAATCGGCGCGTCATGCGGATTGCTGACGTTCTCAGCCGGGGCAAGAGAGACCAGGGCGCGCGCATGGTGTGAACTCCAACCCGCCCGAACCATCCAGCAGGAATTATCCACGAATCATCCTGCGACGGGTAGGCCCCGCATCGCGTCGTTGGCGGGAATTGGCTCGCGGAGGCCCACCGCCTTGCCACCGGAAAAGGTGTGACCCTGGTCATATGCGCCTTGAACCAAAGCCGGCGCCGAGCAATTCGGCGACCTTGGAGAATCCGCCTGGGAACGACGGCGGCGAGGGTCATGGCCCCGCGCGACCTGGGGTTCTTGCCGCGTGGTGCGTGCTGTGTTATGGTCGCGAGCTCGTGTGCCGTTGGTGGTTGTGCTCGATTGTGAATGTTTCCAGGAATCCGCCGATGAATGGCAGTCGACCAGGCTTGCAAAGGGTCAATCGCCGGGCCCTGTTGCTCGGGGCCGCCTTGTATGCGGCCGGTGCGCCGAGCGCGCTCGCGGCGGGGCTCGATCAAGCCGCGCCGGCCGGCGCGCTCTGGGTGTACGTTGGAACCTACACGAGCGACAAGGGCGAAAAACCCAGTCGCGGCATTTATGTGATGGAGCTCGACCTGGCCACGGGGGCTTTGTCCAAGCCCCAGCTCGCGGCCGAGAGCATCGACCCGTCGTTCCTGGCGATTCATCCCAGCAAGCGATTTCTCTACGCTGTCAACGAGGTCGGTCAGTTTCAGGGCCGATCGGGCGGCGGGGTGAGCGGCTTCAGGATCGATCCGGCCGGGGGCTTGCTCAGGCCGATCAATCAACAATCGTCGCGCGGCTCGTCGCCATGTCATTTGACCGTCGATCGAGCGGGCAAGAATGTCCTGGTCGCCAACTATGGCTCGGGGAGTGTCGCCTGCCTGCCGATCGATGCCAACGGGCGTTTGCGGCCGGCGTCGGCCGCGATCCAGCATGAAGGTTCGAGCGTCGACCAGGCCCGCCAACAAGGCCCCCACGCGCATTCGATCAATATCGACCCCGCGGGCCATTTCGCCGTGGCCGCCGACCTGGGGCTCGACAAGATCCTGATCTACGCCTTCGACTCCGCGGCCGGCTCGCTCAAGCCCGCGACGCCTCCTTTCGTCAAGCTGCCGCCCGCCTCGGGTCCGCGCCATTTCGCCTTCTCATCCAATGGCCGTTTTGGATACGTCATTGACGAGCTGGCGAATACGATCGTCGCTTTCGCGCACGACCCTGAAACGGGCGAGCTTTCGCCGCTCCAATCCGTCTCCACGCTTCCGGCCGGCTTTCAGGGAAGGAGCCACACCGCCCACATCGAGATCCATCCCTCGGGCAAATTCCTCTACGGCTCGAACCGCGGTCACGACAGCATCGCCGTGTTTTCGATCGAGCCCGCGACGGGCAAGCTTGCGGCCGTGGCGATCGAGCCCACGTTGGGGAAGGAGCCGCGTAATTTCGCCGTCGACCCCACGGGAACCTACCTGCTGGCCGAGAACCAGAACTCAAACACAATCGTCGTCTTCCGCGTTGACCCGGAGACCGGCCGACTGCAAGCGACCGGCCAAAAAGCCTCCGTCCCTCGGCCCGTCTGCATCAAGATGATCGACAAGCCCCGGGAGCCCGCGCGTTAGACCATGAGCAATGACGCCCATGCCTGCGAATCCCAGCCCGATCACGACGGCGTCTCGATCCGTGGAGAGCCCGGCCGCGAGTCCCTCGATCAGCCGGGCCCCAGCCTCGAGCGCAAGGCGAAGCTGTTCGCGCTGCTTTATTCCAGTCATGAAGTCGATCGCCGCTTCCGGCGGATCCACGAGGCGATGCTCGATCAATCGCCGCAGATCCGCGCGGCCGATTTCACGGTGATCGGCACCGACGACCTCGAGCGTCTGTTCGCCCACTACGACCGGGAGTTCTTCCAGGGCCGGCTGGGCGAGATGCTCATCGAGGACGGCTCGCACCCGGCCGCGTTTCGCCTGTCGCGGCGGCTCACAAGCGCCGCCGGCCAGACCCTCCGCCGCGTGCGCAGGGTCAATCAAGGGGGCCGCTCGGCAATTCGCGTCGACTATGAAATCACGGTCTCGACGACCTTGCTCTACAACACCTTCGCGGGCCACGAGCGCACCGTCACGGTTGGAGGGCTGGTGTGCTCGGACCGCCTCGAGGCCCTTCAGCGCATCTTCGAGCACGAGCTCTTGCACCTGGCCGAATTCCTCGGCTGGGGTTGCTCGAATTGCAAGGCGAGCAATTTTCGCGCGCTCTCGCGCCGGCTGTTCGCCCACGAGGCGCCTCACCACGACCTGATCACCCCGCGCGAGCAGGCCAAGGCCGCCTATGACATCCAGCTCGGCGACTTGGTCAGCTTCGAGGTCGAGGGCGTGCGCAGGCGGGGCGTGGTCAATCGCATCACCCGCCGCGCCACCGTGCTGGTCGAGGACCACCGGGGCCGGCTCTACTCGAACGGCAAGCATTGCATTCCCTATTACGTTCCACTGGCGCTGCTGCGCAAGGAAAACGGGGCGTCGTGATCGGTCGGCCCCAATGGCCGCTCCGCCAGGCGCCCTGGCTCTTGTCAAGCCCGCGCCCAGCGGACATCATGGGCGTCTCGATGAGTTCCTCGCCCCTTGGCCCAAGCGGCGGTTTCACACACCTTTAATTCAAGGAATCCAGATGTTCTCACTTCATGGCTTCACGCTGACCCATGCCCTGGCGGCGGCGCTCTTTTTCGGGGGGGCGCTGGCGCTGGCCGTTTCGGCGACCGGAAGCTCGGCTCCCGAGCGTCCACTGGCTCACATGGTCTACTTCAAGCTCAAGGACGCCTCGGGAGTGAATCGGGCCAAGCTCATGGCGGCCTGCAAGGCGTATCTGTCGGGGCACCCGGGGACGGTTTCGTTCGCGGTCGGCTCGCTCGCCGCTGATATGACGCGCGACGTCAACGACCGTGATTTCGACGTCTCGCTGCACCTGGTCTTCGAGAGCAAGCAGGCGCATGACAAATACCAGGAACACCCGCGGCATCTGAAGTTCATCGATGAAAACAAGGACGGCTGGGCCAAGGTTCGGGTTTTCGATTCGTATCTTTCGACGATTGGCCAGGAGGCCGCGACCAAGCCGGCCGCCGAGTGACCGAGCCGCCCGGGGGCGCGTCGCCGCCGGGCCCCGTCAGCGGTCTTGTGAGGATTGAGCGCGCGCCTCGCCGCCGCCCTTGGCTGGCGAGGCCGCCACTCCCGATTCCGCACGGACCTTGACGGGATAGGGGGGCCTGGCGGGCGCCTTCGCGGGGGGTGCCTTCGCGAGCTGCTCGAGCACGATCGCGATCGCTCGCTCGAGCTGGGGGTCATGGCCGGCCGCCACGGCCGCGGGCTCTTGCTCGACCTCGATGTCGGGCGCAACCCCTTGATTCTCGACGACCCAGCCGTCCTCGGTGAAGATCGCCAGGTCAGGCGCGGTCACGCGGCCGCCGTCCATGAGCTCGGGAAATCCCAGGATTCCCACTAGCCCGCCCCAGGTGCGTTTGCCGACCAGGGTTCCCAGGCCGAACTTGCGAAACATCCAGGGGAGGAGGTCGCCGCCCGAGCCGGCGTTCTCGTCGATGATCATGACCTTGGGGCCCATGATCGCCGCGTTGGGGGTGCGCAAGGCCGCGCCATGGCGCGTGGCCCAAAAGCTGACGAGCGGCCTGCGCAAGAGCTCGATGTAATAATCGGCGACCTGGCCGCCGCCATTGAAGCGCTCGTCGATGATGATCGCTTCCTTGTCGCCCTGGGGAAAGAAATAGCGCTTGAAAGAGCTGTAGCCCGCCTCGGCTGTGTTGGGCACGTAGACATAGGCCGCCCTCCCGTTCGTGCGCTCGTGGACCTTGCGGACGTTGCTCTCGACCCAGGCCCGATTGCGCAGGCCGCTCTCGTCGGCAATGGGCTCGACCAGGATGGTCCGTGCGTTCGAGCCGTCGGCTTTGGGGCCGACCTTGAGCTCGATCCGCTTGCCGGCCGCGGCCTCGAAAGAGCGATAAACCTCGCCGTCGGCCTTGACGTCGCGGCCCTGGACGGCGAGCAGATAATCGCCGGGGTGAACGTCCACGCCGGGCGCGACCAGCGGGGCGCGCAGGCTCGGATCCCAGAAGGCTCCGCCGTAAATCGTCTTGAAGCGGAAGCGCCCGCCGTCGACTTCGTAATCCGCCCCCAGGAGCCCGATGGGGATCGGCTTGGGGTCGTAAAGCCGCTCGCCGCCAGACTGATAACTATGCCCCACGGCGAGCTCGCTGAGCATCATCTGGATCACCCGGGAGAGGTCGGCGCGATCGGTAAGATCGGGGAGGAACGCCTGGTATTTCTTCCATACCGCGTCCCAGTCGGCGCCATGCATATTCGGCGCATAGAAGTAATCACGATTGATCCGCCACGCCTCACGGAGGATCTGGGTCCATTCCAGGCGGGGGTCGACCTTCACCGCCACGTCGTCGAGCTTGATCGCGCCGTCGCCAGGGTTGAACTTACCGGCGTCGACCAGGCCCAAGATGAAGTGTGCCCGGCCCGGCTCGCTCGCGGGGTCGCCCGTTTGATAGAGCAATTTCTTCTTGTCGGCCGTGATCTCGAAGCCGTCGACCCCCTCGGCGAGCGTTTCTTCCTCGTGTTTCTTGAGGTCATAGCGCTTGAGCGTCCCCTTGCTGGGGTTTGTCCCGCGACGGCCGCCGCCGTCGGCCTTGCGCACGTAATAGATCTGCCCCTCCGCGCCCGCCTGAAGATCCTCGATCACTCCCGAGTCGATCGGCAGGGCGACGATCCGGTCGCTCAGACCCTCGAGGTCGACGGCCGTCTTCTTGGGTGTGGAATCGGCTTTCTTGCTCGGTTCGCCCGCGCTTTCCTTCGGCGATTTGGCGGCAACTTTCTTCGTCTCTTCGGGCGCTTCCTCGTCGTTATCCTTGAGCAGCGGATTGGCCGTTTTCTTGACGAGCGTCACCAGATAGATCGTCGAGCTCGCGCGGATGTCGCTGAACGACTGATCGAACCAGTTCTTGACCGGCCCGGCGTCGGTCGACGCGAGAAAATAGAGGTATTTGCCACTCTCATCGAACGCTGGGCGGCCGGCCTCGACCAGGCCGTCGGTGACGGGATGGGACTTGCCGCTCTCGAGGTCGTGCAGCCAGAGGGTCTGGAACCCGACCTTGTTGGTGAGCGTGTAGGCGAGCCATTTCGAATCGGGCGACCAGGCGTAGGCCAGCGTCTTCAAGGGACCGTAGATCGCCTCGGCCGCGATCCGTTTAACCGCGCCCGAGGCGACGTCGAGATAAAAAAGTGTTCGCGCGTTATCGACAAAGGCGATCCTGCCGCTATCGGGCGCCCAGCGCGGGTTTTCATAAAAGCCGGCCCCGTTGAGCGCGAACCGCTTGCCGTCTCCCTTACCGTCCTGGGGGCGGACGACGAGCTCGTATTCGCCCCTTGCGTCCGAGAAAAAGGCCACGTTCTTGCCGTCGGGCGACCAGGCTGGGTCGCGCTCGTGAGCTCCTGGCGTTTCGCTCAGGTTGCGCGGGTCGCCCTTCTTGGCGGGGACGGTGACGATCTCGCCGCGAAAGCCAAGCGCGACCCGCTTGCCCGAGGGCGAAACGCTCGCCCCGCGAAGGTATTTCACCCCCGACGCCAGCCGTGGCCGGGTTTCCGCGAAATCGGCGGCCGCCGGGATCACGAGCCGCTTCGATTGACCCGCGACGGGGTCGTAAACGTGAATCCAACCGGCCTGTTCGTAAATCACTCGCCCGTCGCCCGCTGATGCGTTCGCGATCGGAAATCCCGCGTGATGCGTGCGCTGAACCACTTTGTTTGTTGAAGGATCATACGAAAACAGATTGAATTCGCCGTTGCGATCGGAAAGAAAATAGAGCAGGCCGCCGGCCCACATGGGGTCCGTGTCGTTGCAGCCTGGGGCGGGCTTGGGGATCTCGACCCGCGACAGGTCGGCGAGCTTGAGGATCCAGATCCGCGAGGCGGTCCCGCCGCGGTAGTTTTTCCACTGGCGGAAGACGTCGCGGAGGGGGTTATACGCCAGGAACCGGCCGTCGGGGGAGATCGCGCCCGAGTCGGCGCTGGGCGCCGGCAGAACCTCGGGAACGCCTCCCTTGGGGTCGACGGTGTAAAGCTGGGAGTGTCGCCGCGAGAAGACGGCCCGTTGCGATGAGAAGAGCACCTTGCCGTCGGGCGTGAAGCCGCGGGCGACGTCGTCTCCGGGATGCCAGGTCAAGCGCCTGGGCTCGCCCCCCTCGACCGGGATCACATAAACATCGACGTTGCCGTCATAGCTGGCGGAGAACGCGACGAGCGTGCCGTCGGGCGAGAACGAGGGGTCCGTTTCGTCGCCGGGGTGCGACGTGAGCCTGTGTGGATTGGAGCCGTCGGCTTGAGCGATCCAGACGTCCCCCGCGTACAGAAACGCGATCTTGCCCTTGGCGATCGCCGGCGCGGCCGCGAGCCGCGCATCGCTCGGGCCCGCCTGGGCCAGCGCCGCGCCCAGCCCCATGATTCCCAGAACGGCCGTCACGATGATCCGCCGCGAGATTCGCATGTCTGATCCTTTCGATGTCGTCGTCGGTCAATCAGAACCCGTGGTGGTGGGCATGGGCTCGAGCGTGAAGGTGCGTAAATCGCCTTGCTCGTTGGCCTGCCAGACGTGGCGGGCGTCGACGTCCAGGGCCGTGAGCCAGCCGCCGCCGTAACAATAAGTATCGATGCAGATCAGATGGCCGAGGTCGAGGATCTCGCCGCTTTTTTGCGACGAATGGCCGGTGATCACCGTCTTGCCCGAGCTGTGTGGGCCGGGCGCTCCGTCGCGGAGGGTCTCCCAGCGCAACAGCCAATCGGGCTGCTTGGCCATGGGAAGATCGGGCTTGTATTTGGCATGAACAAAGATATGAGTATCTGTCTCGTAATAGGGACGACAGCGTTCCAGAAACGCCAGATGCGCCTCGGGAACGAGCGCCAGATCGCGCGGGGACGCCGGCCTGTCGCCGCGGTAGGACGCCAGGGTCGCGTCGCCCCCCATCTTGATCCAGATCGCCAGCGCCTGCGCCCGGTTTTCCTTGGCGTCCAGGAGCATCTGGTCGTGATTTCCCAGAAGTGGAATCAATGTGCACTGGCCCTCGAGCGTGATCAAACGGTCGATCACGCCCCGAGTGTCAGGCCCGCGATTCACGTAATCACCCAGAGTCACGACCACGTCGTCGGCCGTCGGTGCGACCGCGTCGAGCAATCGCTCCAGGGCCCGCGCACAGCCATGGATATCGCCAATCGCCAGGGTTCGAGCCGCCATGTCGCCTCCACCAAGAGTCACGATCGAAAGAAGGCCATCATACACACCAATCGCCGTTCCGCGAATTCCCGTGGCGGACGAAGCGAGCATGACCTCGCGCCCGCTTCACGTTGACGCGGCGCATCCGAATCCTCGATATTAAACCTTGGTTCAACACGTTGGCGGAAAAGGTGGAGGCGGGTGTCATGTCGCGATGGGGCGCGCGGTCGGTCAGGTTGAGATTAACACGCGCTGTCGCGATCGTTGCGCTCTTCATATCCACGGACGGCGCCGGTCTCATGGCGGGAGATGCGCCTCGCGGGACGGGGGCCGGGGCGGCCAAGCTTGATTTCAACTTTGACATCCGGCCGATCTTGTCTGACAAGTGCTATTCGTGCCACGGTCCGGACCCCCGGAATCGCAAGGCGAAGCTGCGGTTGGACACGCGTGAGGGTTTGTTTGGCGAGCGGCCCTCGGGGGAGCGGGCGGTCGTGCCTGGCGATCTTGATTCGAGCGCGATGGCCTGGCGGATCACGAGCGCCGACCCGACCGAGCACATGCCCCCGCCCACGTTTAGCCGGATGCTCGAGCCGGCCGAGATCGAGAAAATCAAGCGCTGGATCGCGCAGGGAGCCGAGTGGCGGCCGCACTGGGCGTTCACGCCGCCCGAGGCCCGGACCCCGCCCGCGACCAGGCATCCCGGCTGGGCGCGGACCGTCGTCGACGCCTTTGTGCTTGCCCGGCTCGAGGCCGAGGGGCTTGCGCCCGCCCCCGAGGCCGATCGTCGCCAGCTCATTCGCAGGCTCACGCTCGACCTCACCGGCCTGCCGCCCGCGGTCGCCGAGATCGACGCCTTCGCGGCCGACCGTGCGCCCGACGCGTATGAACGGCTGGTCGAGCGCCTGCTCGCGTCGCCCCGGTACGGCGAGCGCATGGCCGCCGACTGGCTCGACCTCGCCCGTTACGCCGACACCCACGGTTACCAGGCCGACGTGTATCGGCCGATGTGGCCCTATCGCGATTGGGTCGTCGGGGCCTGGAATTCCGGGATGCCCTTTGACCAGTTCCTCACCTGGCAGCTCGCCGGCGATCTGCTGCCGGACGGCCCGCGCGACCGGATCCTGGCGACGGCCTTCAATCGTTGTCATCGCCAGACCAACGAAGGGGGCTCGATCGAAGAGGAATTTCGCGCGGAATACGTCGCCGACCGGGTCAACACCTTCGCCGCGACGTTCCTGGGAATGACCCTCGAATGCGCCCGCTGCCACGACCACAAGTACGACCCCGTCACTCAAAAAGATTATTATCAACTCGCCGCGTTCTTTAATAATATCGACGAATCAGGACTTTATTCTCACTTCACGAGCGCCGTCCCGACTCCCGCGCTGCTTCTTTCCTCGAGCAGCCAGGACCGGGCGATCGCCGAGCTCGGCCGTCGCGTCGTGGAAGACGAGCGCGCTCTGGGATCGCTGGGCGAATCGCGACGGCCGGCGTTCGAGCAATGGCGGCGCGCGGCGGCCGAGCCATCGCCCAATCTGGGACTGGTCGGCGATTTTCCGCTGGACGCGATCGTCGGGGGCAAGGTCGCGAACCGCGCCAGCGCGGCCGCGCCCGGTCAAGTGGCGGAGGCGCCCGAGATCGTCGCGGGAAAGATTGATCGTGCGATTCGGTTCAGCGGCGAAAACAGCGTGACGTTGCCGGTGGGGAATTTCGATCGCACGCAGCCGTTTTCGCTGGCGCTCTGGATCAAGACGCCCGATCGCAAGGACCGCGCCGTCGTCATCCACCGCTCGATGGCCTGGACCGACGCCGGCAGCCGGGGCTATGAGCTTTTGATCGAGGACGGCCGGCCGAGTGTGGCCCTGGTCCATTTCTGGCCGGGAAACGCGCTGGCGATTCGCGGCGTCAAGCCCTTGCCGCTCGACCGCTGGGTGCACGTCGCGTTCACTTATGACGGATCGAGCCGGGCCAGGGGCCTCACGCTTTATCTTGACGGCAAGCCGGCCCCGTGCGAGGTCGTGCGCGACGGTCTGACCAGGACGATCAAAGGCGGTGGAAATGATCATCTGACGATCGGACAGCGGTTCCGCGATCGCGGGTTCAAGGGGGGCACGGTCGACGAGGTCAAGGTTTACGATCGCGAGCTGGCCGCGCTCGAGGTCGAGCGGCTGGTCGATCCCGCGGCGGCGAGCGCGGATCAAGACCAGCGCTTCCGGTATTACATGCTGGCGATCGACGCCGAGGCAAAGCGGCTGCGCGACCGCTTGCGCGCCGCGCGCGAGCGGTTGGCGGCGCTTGTGGATTCGATCCCCGAAATCATGGTGATGAAGGAGCTCCCGGTACGGCGGCCGACGTACGTTTTGCGTCGGGGCGCGTACGACGCGCCCGGGGAGCGGGTCGAGCCTGGAGTCCCGGCGAGTCTCGGAACCTTCCAAACGGACTGGCCGCGGAATCGGCTGGGGCTGGCGAAATGGCTGCTGGCGCCGGACCATCCCTTGCCCGCGCGGGTCGTCGTCAACCGCGTGTGGCAAGACTTTTTCGGCCGGGGAATCGTCGCCACGCCCGAGGATTTCGGCTCGCAGGGCCAGCTCCCCACGCATCCCGAGCTGCTCGATCACCTGGCGCGTTCGCTCATGGATTCGGGGTGGGATCTCAAACGCTTGATTCGGATCATCGTATGTTCGTCGACGTATCGTCAGGATTCACGCGCATCGGCCGAGCTTTTGGCTCACGATCCCGACAATGCGCTCCTGGCGCGTGGGCCCCGGTTTCGGCTTTCGGCCGAGATGATCCGCGACAGTGCGCTCTTTTCGAGCGGGCTGCTGGTCGAGCGGCTGGGTGGGCCGGCGGTGAAGCCCTATGAGCCGCCGGGCTTGTGGGAGGAAAAGTCGGGCACGCCGTATGTTCGCGACCCTGGCGTAGGGAGCCACAGGCGCAGCCTTTACACGTTCTGGAAACGGACGTCGCCGCCGCCGGCGATGCTGGCCTTTGACGCGGTCAGTCGCGAGGTCTGCGTGGTCCGCCGGCAGACCACGTCGACTCCGCTCCAGGCCCTGGTGCTCATGAACGACCCTCAGTTCGTCGAGGCCGCCCGCGCGCTGGCCCAGCGCGCCATCAAGGGTGGCGGGTCGACCCTCGCCGATCAGATCAGCTACGCCTGCCGGGCCGTTCTGGGCCGATCGCCCAGCCCGCGCGAGCTCGAGATTCTGGTTGGGCTTCATCACGATCAGCTCGCCGCGTTCCAGGCTGGCCGCGAGGACGCGCGCAAACTGCTCGCGGTCGGCGACGCCCCTTCCGATCGAACCCCCGACCCGGCTCGGCTCGCGGCGATGACCGTGCTGGCGCAGGCTCTTTACAGCCACGACGAGTTCGTGACGAGCCGCTGAATTCGGGGGCGGCTCACCATGCGCCGCCGATGCTGAAGTTGAAGTATTGCACGCGGTCTCCGGGCGCCTTCAGCACCGGAAACGCCAGGTCGAATTCAAAGGGCATGGGGCTGAACGAGGGCATCACGACCTTGAGGCCGGTCCCGATCGACATACGCATCTGGCTGAGCTCATAATTGGGGGTGACGGTGCCGAAGTCGGTGAAGAAGATCTGATGAAAGGTGTCGCGCGCGTTCCAGGGAACCTGGTATTCAATCGAGCCCACGGCCATCATCACGCCGCCGGTGGGGATGCCGAACTCGTGGGGGCTGACGGTGCGATACTCGAAGCCGCGCATGCTGCCAAAGTTGCCCGCGAAGTAGCGCTCGTAGACCGGGGTGCTCTCGGTGGTGACGCCGTAATGACCGCGGATCGTGAAGAAGCGTTTGCCGCTGCCGTCGGGTCGTGCGCCGGTGGGGATGTAAAGCCGGCCCTCGGCGTCGAACTTGCTCCAGGTGAAGCTGCCGAAGCCCTGCTCGGCGGAGACCTCGACGTATTGTCCCTTGGTGGCCATGAAGGGGTTGTTGCGGTTGTCCCAGCGCAGGCTGGGCCGCATCGAGAACAACGACGTATAACCGCTGGCGGCGAGATAATCCGCGGGGGCCGGCGATTGGTAGCCGAAGAAGTCGACTTCCTCGGCTCGCACCGCGAAATCGGCGTACATGCTGGTGCCGAGCTGTTTCCCCAGCGAGAACCGCCCGCCCCCTCTGCGTTCGTCCCAGTTGGGATAGATACGCGACATCAGGTAGCCCGTCGCCCCCGCCCCGATCGGCAGGTCGAAGAGATACGGCTCGCGCAGGCTGACCTGCAGGAAATTCATCCAGTTGCCGACCATGGCGTTGATCCGAAACTCCTGGCCGCCGCCGCGAAACGCCATGCCGTTGGTGATGTCGCTGAATGACCGCGGAATATTGAAGATATTGAAATTCTTTTCGGTGATCCCGACGTTGGCGGTGAGTCCCTGGAAGCTGTTGGCGCCGACGCCGATCATGAAGCGTCCGGTGGGCGCTTCTTCGACCGAGGTGATGACGTCGGCCCACGAGCGGTTGGTGAAGGGGTCGTTGCGGTCGGGCGAGACGTCGGTCATGTTCATGCCGGGGATGCTGGGGTTGCTTCCGGGCGGTTCGCCCGCTCCGATCGGCGGCGAGCCGCCCGCGCCTGGCGCGCCCGCGGCGGGCGGGAGCGCGGGCACGGTCGGCGGCGGCACGTTCACGGTTGGCGGCGCATTGGCCGGCGGCGAGAACGGATTCGAGTTGAAGGGCCCGAACGCTCCGCCGTTGGGTTCGGCCGTCGTGCCAGGCGGGCCCTGATTGGCGGGAGGGGGCGCGGGGGTCAGATCGACCCCGCCCGGATCCTGCATTCGCGCCTGCATCGACTCGCCCAGAAGCGGCATCATCAAATCGCCGAACGGCTTGTTCGTCGGCCGCTCGTTCGCGATCGTGATGTTGATCTGCTTGCCTTGCTGGGGGTCGTTCATGAAATAGCCGAGCGCGGCCAGGCGGCGGCGGTAGATCTCGATCCGGTTCTTGTCCAGGATCTCGCCCGGCAGCAGGCCCGCCTGAACGGCCTCGCGGCGAATCACCTTGTCGCGGGTGCGATTATTCCCCTCGATCCGCAGCTCGCCGAGCACATAGGGCTCGTGCTCCTCGATCTGGTACACCAGGTCGACGACCCCGAGCTGGTTGGTGAATCGCGGCTCGCTCATGATCGAGGCCTTGATATATCCAAGTTCGTTGTATTTGATCAGCATCCGCTCCTTGTCGGCGTCGCGGACGCCCATCATGAACGGCTTGCCGGAGTGCAGCTCGAGGTTGTCCATGAGCTTCTTGGAGGGGATCTTGGTGTTTCCCTCGAGGACGATGTTGCGAACCTTGTACTGGACGCCCTCGGAGATCACGAAGGTCAATCCGATCTTGCCGGTCGTGTCGCCGGGTCGCGTCACCGGGGTGACCTTCACTTCGAAGAATCCATGCGAATAGTAATAATCGATCAGCTTCTGGCGATCCTCGTCGAGCATTTCGCGGTGGTAGCGGCCGAAGAATCCCAGGATCGGCGTGCGGCTCATGATCTTGGTGCGCAGGGTGGCGTCGGTGGCGAAGACGTTGCCCTTGAAGTCGATGTTTCCGAGCTCTTCCTTGGGCCCCTCGAAGATCTCGATGACGATCTCGACGTCGCCCGCCTTGCCCCCCTTGATCAGGGTCACCGACGCCTGCTCGTAGCCCTTTTCTTGATAGAGCCGCATGATCTGGCCGATCGCCACGCGGGTGTGATTGGGATCGGCCCGATTGCCGGCCTTGAGGCCCGTCGTTTCCTCGAGATCCTTGAGCTTGACCGCCCGCCGGCCCTTGAATTCGACCTTCTTGATCGTCGGCATCTCCCGGACCCGGAAGATGAGGTTGTATTTGCCGCTCTTGGGCGGCGATTCCTCATAATAATAGGTGACGTCCGAAAACCACTTGCTCGCCATCAGGCTCTTGAGATCGGCCTCGACCTTGTCTTCCTCGAGCGGTTGGCCGACGTGCGACAGCAGCTTGGCCTTCATCTTCTCGGGAGTGATCGAGATGTTGCCCTCAAACTGGATCGCGCCGATCGTCGCTCCCTTGGGGAAATGTTCAACCTGGGCGCGTGCCGAGGTCCACGCCGCCATCGCCATGACGACCACCGTCGCGAAGGCGATCGAGCGAGAGAACTCGCCGTCGATCGGGCGGCCGCGCGTTCCCCGAGCGCCCGGGCGCGGCTCTTCGGCGATCGAAGAGTCGCGTCCCGCCCTGACCATTCCAGGCGCGACCGAGGTCGGGCGTACCTTACGTGTCATGAGCGCTCGTTCCTGGGCCGAATCGTTCCAAGACCGTCAGGGGAAACTTTGCCTCGCTTGGGGCGGACCGGCGATCGGCCCATGCCGTTGTCCAAGCGCGACATCCCCTCGTGATTTCCAACGACGGCTACGGTACACGGGCGAAAAGTCGTCGGGCGATTCCCTGCCATCCCTGGTCGGAAACCGCGCGAAAAGCCCCATGCGCCGTCGCCTGAGTGACGTGACTAGGCCGCGTTTTCTACCCGAGAATCCCGCCGCTCGCAAGGCCGATCACAAAACGCGAACCGTCGTGAGATTGAGTGCATCATCCCAGAGCCGCGACCTGGGCTACAATTCTTCACCTTATTCGAGCGAAAACGGATCGGCCGCGCCAGTGCGCTTGCGATCAACCCGTATTCAGTCCGTAGGACTGAGAGAGTCTAGCCCAGAGCGCCGCCCTGGGTTGACCGGGCGCGACGACCCCTGAACGCCACTTCGCCTTGGTATTGCAGCCTGTAAGGCTGCGACTTGGCGGCTTCGCGGGGACGCAAATCATGGCCAAAACAACCTGGGGGTCGAGGACGCGTCCAGGCCCTCGACAAACGCCGAAGCCACGACCGACTTGTACGCTTTTTGTGCTCAAGAGAACCTTCTTGGTTGTGCACGACCTTCTGCTTGCGGCCTTGCCGCGTGAGGAGAAATCACCATGCCGAACGAAAAACAACGGAACTTCTATGTCCTGGTCGTCGCCGATGAAGGCGACTATCCGTATCTCTATCTCGATCCAAAGGATCTGGAAGTCGGGATCGAGCCCCCCGACGTACGCGACAACGTGTACAAGTGCGTCATCGACGCCGAGCTCAATCTCTACGAGATCGAGACCGATGGCGAGCGTTGTTGGATCGCGAAAAAAGGGACGAGCGACGAGGAAACCCTGAAGGCGCTCCTCAAGCGCTTGCTGACCGGGGCCGCGTACCCCGCGCGCCCGGTTGCCATCCCCGCGACGCTGCTGGAGAAAATGGATCTTGACGAGCTCAGCGCGATGGCCGCGCCGTTCGCCTGGGATGGGACCCCCGACAGGTTCACGAGCAGGGTCACGATGGCGTTTCTCGGCTCGGCCCTCGGCCTGCTGGCGGCGATCGGCTGCGGCGTGTTCAAGGTCTTGAACGAGGTCGGAACCTTGACCTTCATCGTGGCGGGGGCGGTTTTGGGGGGCGCATGGAGTGTGGTTGACAGCCTGTTGTTCGCGAAATCAAGGCGCCGCGCCCGCGACCAGGAGAGGCGAAACCAGGGCTGACGATCTGGCGGCGATCGAGAACGTGGTCTCGAGAGAGTTGATCTTGCCCCGGCCCGCGCTCATGATGAGCGTGACGGCCCCGCCCGCGAACCCCGCGCCCCGCCCGTTGGAGATTGTCGACATGCCCCCGCGAATCGCCCTTGCTCTCACGGCGTTCTTGTCAATCGCGCCCCTGGCGCCCGCGGCGCCCCCCGAGGGATTCACGGCGCTCTTCAACGGGTCGGACTTCACCGGCTGGCACGGCGAACGGACCATGGACCCGCGCCAGGTCCAGGCGCTCAAGGGCGAGGCCAAGGAAAAGTTCCTCAAGGACGGGGCCGAGGATCTCAAGAAACACTGGCGGGTCGCGGACGGGGTGATCGTGAACGATGGCCAGGGTGCGTATCTGACGACCGACAAATCGTATGGCGACGTCGAGCTGGTGGTGGATTTCAAGATCGGCCCCAAGGGGGACAGCGGCATTTACATGAAGGGGACGCCGCAAATTCAGATCTGGGACTTCACGGAGCCCAGCTACGCCCGCCTGGGGGCGAACAAGGGCTCGGGCGGCTTGTGGAACAACCCCGCCGGAGATCCTGGCAAGGAGCCGCTGGTCGTGGCCGATCGCCCGATCGGCGAATGGAACACGTTGCGGATCATCCAGGTCGGCGAGCGGGTGACGGTGTACCTGAACGACAAGCGGGTGGTGGACCATGCGCGGCTGGCGAATTACTGGAATCACAAGCTGCCCTTGCCCGCGCGGGGCCCGATTCAGCTCCAAACGCATGATCATGAAATCCAATGGCGTGGGATCGCGGTTCGCGAGATCCCGGCGGACGAGGCGAACAAGATCCTGGCGTCGCATGGGAATGGGGGTTATGAGCCGATCTTCGACGGCAAGGGCCTCTCCGGCTGGAAGGGGGCCGTCGAGACCTACGACGTCCAGGACGGCGTTCTGCGGGCGAAAACCGGCGTCAAAGGGGTGGTCTATTATGACAAGGAGTACGCCGATTTTTCAGCCCGGCTCGAGTTCAAGCTACCGCCGGGTGGCAACAACGGCCTGGCGATTCGCTATCCCGGCCATGGCAACGCGGGAGCGCTCGGCATGTGCGAGCTCCAGATCCTGGACGACGGCCATCCCAGGTACGCGGGGGCTCTCGACCCCCGGCAGGCGCACGGCTCGGCCTATGGCCTGGCGGCGGCCCATCGCGGCTATCTGAGGCCCGTGGGCGAGTGGAATTTCCAGGAAACGACCGTCAAGGGCTCGACGATCACGGTCGAGCTCAACGGAACCCGGATCCTGGACGCCGACCTGAGCAAGATCACGGACTACAAGAAGGGCACCCAGCATCACGGCAAGGATCGGAAGTCGGGCTTCTTTGGCTTCGCCGGCCACTACGACCCGGTCGAGTTCCGTGGTATCGCGATCAAGACGCTGCCTTGAGCGTTCATCGAGCCCTTCGCGCCGCTGACCGGTGCGCGGCGCACCCGTTTTTCTCGTCGTCGGCTCAGAGTGCTCACGGGAAGAATCCCCGCAAGAAGCTGGCGAGCGGCCCGGCGTACTCGGCCTCGGCCAGGAACTCGGTTCCCTGCTGGTTGCCCCAACTGTAGTAGATCACCGTCCGGCCCTGGAACTCGCAGAAGTCCACGTCCGAGTTGTTCCGGTCCACGGCCGCGGCGATTTTCGCCCGTTGTTCGATGGTGAGCTTGGGGTTGGCGATCGCCTTGTCTTGCTCGGAGGCGGCGAGCACGGGATTGAAGGGGCTCGAATCCCAGCGGATCAGATCCCTCGATCGGACGATGTACGTCTCGTACTTCGGGCCCGGGCGGGCCTCCAGGTAGGTCATGTAAAACCAGCCGTCCAGGAAGCGGATCGAGGGACAGGCGGAGTATCGCTCCTTGGAGAAGACCCGATCCTCGGGCAAAAGCTTCCAGGTTTTCAGATCCCGCGACTCGGCGAACCGCGAGGTAAAGGGGACGCCGACGACCTCGGGGGGTTTGCCGACCTCGATCGCCATGATGTAGCGGTCGCCCGCCTTGCAGACCGAGGTGTTAAACAGCCCCCAACCGGGAAGTTCCAGGGCTGGGTGCTCTTCCCATGTCTTCAGGTCGGTCGAGCGGAACGCGATGATCTTGGTGCCGTCCCAGTTGTCGACGCCGAAGGCCCACATCGACTCGCCCTCGGCATAGGCGCATCCCAGGTCGCGGCCGTGGGCGAAGGCCGGGGTGGCAGCGCCCGTCTTCACGTCGATGAAACGGAAATACGAATCGCCGCTGGCGTTGGATTTGTAGTCCTTGCGGACGTATTCGAAGCGATAGAGCCGGTCCTTGAAGACGACGGGGGTCGCCTCGACCATGTCGAGGTCGAGGGTGCCGAGCTTGCGGATCTCGGGGCGGCTTGGGCCTTCATCGCCGACGGCGGGTACGTCGCGGACTCCCTGGCCCAGGGCCAGCGACGCCGTCACGGCGAGAAACAGGGTGCGGGTCGGTCGCATCGGCGTGTTCACTCCACTTCATGGACGTCGTGCAGCACGCCCCTGGGGATGCAGATGGTGAGGACGGTCAGCTTGCCCACGGCCTTGTGCTTCACGCCCCGGGGGACGTAGACCACCACCCCCTTGTGCAATTCGATCTCCGTTTCGTCGAGGATCATCACGCCCTCGCCGTCGATCACGTAGTAAAACTCGTCGGTCCGTTCGTGATAGTGGAGCTTGGCGTCCTCGATCTCGACGTGGTGGATCTCGGCGGCCGCCTCGTCTTGCTCTTCGATGATCGTGCGAATCTGGCCGCAGGTCTCGGGCCAGGGCTCGATCAGGGCGGGGTCGCGACGCAAGAACCTGGCGACGGTGGTCATGGACCTGCTCCTGTCGTGTAGGCGAGCGTGTTTGTCTTTGGGGCCTGGCCTTCGGGGCCGCGCGTCCGGAAACCTCCCGGGCCGTGTGGCCAGCCCAGTCTGGAGGATACTCCTTGATATCGAGCTTGGCCACGGTCTCGGGGCCGGCCGGAGCGGCTTGGACCATTTTCCCGATCAAGGGAGTTGATCCCGGCCGGCGCGCGGTTCATGATGGATGGCCGTGGAGCGCGTCCGGGCGCCCACCCCCGCCTTGCTTGTCGCCACGCGGCCTTCCGACTCACGCCCCTGAGAGATTGCCACCATGTTTCAACGAACCGTCCTCGCGCTTGCGGCTCTTCTGTCGGTCGCGACCATGACCCACGCGGCCGCCCCCGGGAAGGCCTCGAAGGCGAAATCCGCCCCCGAGGGTTTCACCGTCCTTTTCAACGGCTCGGATTTCACCGGCTGGCACGGCGAACAGACCATGGACCCGCGCAAGGTTCACGCCCTCAAGGGCGAGGCCAAGGAAAAGTTCCTCAAGGACGGCGCCGAGGATCTTAAAAAGCACTGGCGGGTCGCCGATGGAATCATCATCAACGACGGCCAGGGGGCCTATCTGACGACCGACAAGGCCTATGGCGACGTCGAGCTGCTGGTCGATTTCAAGATCGGCCCCAAGGGGGACAGCGGCGTCTACATGAAGGGAACCCCGCAGATTCAGATCTGGGACTTCACCGAGCCCAGCTACGCTCGCAACGGCGCGGACAAGGGCTCGGGCGGATTGTGGAACAACGCCGCCGGCGATCCCGGCAAAGATCCGCTGGTCGTGGCCGATCGTCCGATCGGCGAATGGAACACGTTCCGGATCATCATGGTCGGCGAGCGGGTGACGGTGTACCTGAACGACAAACTGGTTGTGAACCACGCGCGGCTGGCGAATTACTGGAACCGCAAGCTGCCCTTGCCCCCGCACGGCCGGATCCAGCTTCAGACCCACGATCACGAGGTCCAGTGGCGTGGGATCGCGGTCCGTGAGATCGCGGCGGACGAGGCCAACAAGATCCTGGCATCGCATGGGAATGCCGGTTATGAGTCGATCTTTGACGGCAAGGAGCTCGCCGGCTGGAAGGGGGCCGTCGCGAACTATGAGGTCAAGGACGGCGCCATCCGCTGCAGGCCCCACACCGGCGGCGTGCTCTATCACGAAAAAGAGCTCTCGGACTTCGCCGCGCGGGTCGAATTCAAACTTCCCCCGGCCGGCAACAACGGCCTGGCGATCCGCTATCCCGGCGAGGGCGACACCGCCTATGTCGGAATGTGCGAGCTGCAGGTGCTGGACGACGGCGACAAGACCTATCGTGGACACATCGATCCCCGCCAGGCGCATGGATCGGCCTATGGGATGGTCGCGGCCCATCGGGGCTACTTGCGGCCGGTGGGCCAGTGGAATTTCGAGGAGGTCACGGTCAAGGGTTCGACGATCAAGGTCGAGCTCAACGGAACCCAGATCCTGGACGCCGACCTGAGCAAGGTCAAGGAATTCATGGCGAACTCCGCGCATCCTGGAAAGGATCGGACCTCGGGCTATTTTGGATTCGCCGGGCACGGCGACGCGGTCGAATTCCGGGCGGTCCAGATCAAGCCGCTTCCCTGACGGGATTGGCCAGGCCGCCTCGAACCAGCACCCTCATCGAAAAGCGAGAGCCCAGATGAAGAACGCCACCGATCGAATCAGCCGGCGGACCGCGCTCGCGGGCATGGGCGCCGGCTTCGCCATGCCGTTTGTGTGGTGCCGGGGCGGCCGGGCCGCGCCCAGCGAGACGGTCCAGCACGCGAGCTTTGGCGCGTCCGGCATGGCCGGGGCCGACATCGGCTCGCTCTCCGAGAGCCCCCACTTCCAGCTCGTCGCCGTCGCCGACGTCGATGCCCGAAACCTCGCCCGGATCAAGGAACAACACAAGGGCGTGCGGGTCTATCAAGATTGGCGGGTGCTGCTCGACAAGGAGAAGAAGCTCGATTCCGCCAACATCTCGACCCCCGACCACATGCACGGCCCGATCACGATGCGGGCGATGAAACAGGGTCTGAACGTCTATACCCAGAAGCCCCTGGCCCAGACGATTCACGAGGCCCGCCAGCTCACGATCGTGGCCCGCGAAAAGGGGCTCGTGACCCAGATGGGCATTCAGATTCATTCGCACAAGGTCCATCAGACGATCAAGGCGGTGATCCAGGCTGGGACGATCGGCAAGGTCAAGGAAGTCCATAGCTGGAGCGGCAAGCACTGGGGCGACACGAGCCCCGTCCCCAAGCGGCACGACGTGCCGCCCAAGGAATTCGCCTGGGATCTGTGGCTCGGCGTGGCGGCCAAGCGGCCGTTCCTGGCGGGCTATTATCATCCCGGCGAATGGCGCAAACGGCTTGATTTTGGCACCGGCACGTTCGGCGACATGGGCTGCCACATCCTCGATCCCGTCTACATGTCGCTGGCCTTGACCGCCCCCAGGTCGATCACCTCGGTCGGCGGGTCCGCCGGGGCCGACAACTGGGGGCTCGATTCCCAGGTCAAGTACGTCTTCCCCGCCACCAGCCACACCGACGGCGAGCTCACTCTCACCTGGTACGACGGCGACGCCCGGCCCCCCGAATCGATCGCCGCCAAGATCAGCCCCCGGCGGTTCTCGGATCAGGGCTCGATCTATCTGGGTACGAAGGGCGTGCTCTACACGCCCTATATCGACGACCCGATCCTGCTCCCCGAGAGCCAGTTCCAGGGGGTGAAACTTCCCGACGCCCCGAGCGCCAATCACTACACCCAGTTCGTCGACGCCTGCGTGGGCAAGGGGAAAACCTGGGCGCCCTTTGACTATTCGGGGCCGCTCACCGGAACCGTCCTGCTCGGCTGCCTCGCGACCCGATTCCCCAAGATGAAGCTCGAGTGGGACGCCCACGCTCACAAGGTCACCAACGTCCCCGAGGCCAACGCCTTCGTCCGCCGCCATTATCGCCACGGATGGGAGGTCGAGGGGCTCTGACGAGCGTAATTCGGGTCCAGGGCTGGATCAACTCGGTACAATATGCGGAGGGCCGCGATTCCCGAGCACCCCAGGACCCGATCCCGATGACCAAGCTCGCCAGCGAATCCGAGACGCAGAACAATCAGGCTGGACCAGGGCTGCTCTGGGGCGAACCCCAGGAGCGGCTGGCGTTTATCGTCAAACTGCTGCGCGAGATGAGCCTGCACGACGACCCCCAGGCCATGGTCCGCGCCTATGGCGCCCGGATGCGCGAGGTCATGCCCGTCGACGGCTGGATGGCGCTCAGCCGCCGCGGGCTCGACAGCCCGTACTTTCGCATCACCCGCTCGAGCGCCTGGACCGAGGAGATCAACCCCTGGAAGCAAAAGGACCGCCTGCCGCTGCTCAAAGGGGGGTTTCTGAGCGAGCTGATTCACGGCGGCAAACCGCGGCTGATCGACGATCTGGAATCGTTCGTTTCGCCTGACGACCCCGCCTATGAGTATCTGGCGGGCTTTCGCTCGATGATGGCGATTCCCCATTTCGACCGGGGCGAATCGCTCAACATGACGATCTCGCTCCAGCACGATTCAAAATCATTTGATCATGAAAAGTTTCCCGAGTGGGTGTGGATGAGCGGGCTGTTCGGGCGGGCGACCCAGAGCCTCGTTTTGAGCGACGAGCTCAAGCGCGCGTATGAGATCGTCGAGCGCGAGCTCAAGGTCATCGCCGACATTCAGCGCTCGTTATTACCGCGCGATCTGCCCCGGGTTCCGGGGCTCGAGCTGGCGGCGTACTATCGGACGTCGCGGTGGGCTGGGGGCGATTATTACGATTTCTTTCCGTTGCCCGAGGGGAGGCTGGGGGTCTTGATCGCCGACGTCAGCGGCCATGGAGCGCCCGCGGCCGTGCTGATGGCGATCACGCACAGCCTGGCGCACGGCCTTCCTGGCCCGCCCGATCCGCCGGGCGTGCTTCTGGGCCACGTCAACCGCCGGCTGGCGCTGGGCTATACCACCAGCAACGACGTCTTCGTGACCGCGTTTTACGGCGTGCTCGACCCCGCCCGCCGCACGCTCACGTACTCATGCGCGGGCCACAATCCCCCGCGCCTCAAGCGCTGTCGCAAGGACGACGTGATCGCCCTCGACGAGATCGGCGGGCCGCCGCTGGGGCTTTTCGAAGAGCTCGAATACGACCAGGCGACTATCGAGCTCGAGCCCGACGACGTGCTGGCGCTCTACACCGACGGCATCACCGAGGCCATGGACGAGACCAATGCTCAATTCGGGGTCGGCCGGCTCGACGAAATCCTGGGCCGATGCGAGCTCGACGCCCAGGGGATGATCGACGCCGTCGTGGCCGGCGTCGACCGCTTCACCGACAGTCGCCCCCCCGAGGACGATCGGACCTTGCTCGTGATCCAGATTTCGTGAGACCAACCGCGCGGTCGGCCCGGCGACTCGCGATCGTCGCCGCTCGACCGCGGCCCTTTTCGGGAAGGAGCGGCCTGATTCATGACCCCCGTCCAAGCTTCGATCAAGCTGGCGCCGTCGATCCTGGCAGCCGACATGGGCCGGCTGGCGGAGGCCGTCGAACAGGTCGACGCCGCCGGCGCGGACCGGATTCACATCGACGTGATGGACGGCCATTTCGTCCCCAACATCACCTTCGGCCCGATCGTCGTCAAATGGCTGCGTTCGACGACCAGGCTGCCGTTCGAGGTGCACCTCATGATCGACCGCCCCGAGCGCTATCTCGAGGCGTTCGCCCTGGCCGGGGCCGATTCCCTGATCGTCCATCAAGAAGGGGCGGTCCATTTGAATCGGACCATCCAGGCGATCCACGCGCTGGGCAAGAAAGCCGGCGTCGCCATCAACCCCGCCACGCCGGCAAGTGTTCTTGAAGAGGTCGTCCCCGACCTCGAGCTGATCCTGGTCATGACGGTCAATCCCGGGTTCGGCGGCCAGGAATTCATCCCCGGCACGCTCGCCAAGATCGGCCGGGTTCGGCGGATGATCGATCAGGCGCGGCCCGAGTGCGAGCTCGAGGTCGACGGCGGGGTCGATCCCGAAACGGCCCCGGCGGTCGTCGCGGCCGGGGCAGGGGTCTTGGTGGCGGGCTCGGCGGTCTTTGGAGCGCCCGGCGGCGCGGCCGCGGGCATGGACCGGATCCGCGCCAGCCTGGCCGCGCGGCGCTGAGGCGCTCGTCCCCGTCCTGGTGAAATAATCGGGATCGAATCATGAATACATCTCGAACAACCAGCCTTGCCATCCGCCATCGGACGCCCGAGATCATGGACGACCCAGCGCTCGAACCGCGAGCCCACGACGACGCCCTCCGCGGGCTCGAGCGAATCCACCGGTTCAGTCGCCCGGACGTCGCCATCTGGCCAAGAATCGCGCGGTTGTACGACGAGCTGGGGAATCCCGACCAGCCCCTCCGCGTCCTCGACGTCGCCTGTGGAGGCGGCGTACTGGCGCTCGAGCTGGTCGGCCGGGCCGCGCGCGAAGGCCGGCGGATTGACGTCGAAGGTTGCGACAAGAGCCCACGTGCCGTGGAATTCGCCGCCCGCCGCGCCCGCGAAACCGGCCGCCAGGCCCGGTTCTTCGCGTGCGACGCCCTGGCCGATCCGTTCCCTGGTCTCTATGACGTCGTCACATGCTCACTTTTTCTGCACCATCTCGACGCCGCCGATGCGGAAAAGCTGCTCGGGCGGATGGCCGCCGCGGCGAAACGGCTGGTGCTGGTCGACGACCTGATTCGCAACCGCGCGGGATACCTGCTCGCCTGGCTGGGGTGCCGCGCGCTCTCGCGATCGCCGGTCGTTCACTCGGACGGAGCGGCGTCGGTCGCGGCCGCATACAATGTCGATGAAGCGATCGCGCTCGCGCGCTGCGCGGGGCTGGACGGGGCGACCGTCGCGCGGCACTGGCCGTGTCGATTTCTCTTGAGCTGGAGCCCGCCGTGACCCTATCGCGCCTTGCAATCGAGGAGGCGGCAAGGATCGACTGGGATGTGATCGTGCTCGGCGCGGGTCCGGCGGGCGCTCTCGGGGCGCGGCGGCTGGCGATGGCGGGTGCTCGGGTCTTGCTGGTCGAGAAAAAGGAGTTCCCGAGGCGCAAGGTCTGCGGGGCGTGTCTCAACGCGGATGCGCTTGGCGTCCTCGCCTCGGAGGGCCTGGGTACGCTGGTCGACGATCAGGGCGGGGTCGTGATCCGGGAGTTTCACCTGGGGCTGGGGGGCCGATCCGTTCGGCTGCCCCTCCCCGCGGGACGGGCCTTGTCGCGCGCGCGGTTCGATCTCGCGCTGGTCGAGGAGGCGATTCGATCGGGCGTCGACTTTCTCCCCGAGACGCTTGCCAGCGTGGACGCCGACGCGGGCCTCGCGGGCGGCCGGGCGGTTCGTCTCGATCAGCGCGGGGCCGCGGCGACGGCCTGGGCCAAGGTCGTCGTCGTCGCGGCGGGGATCGGCCATCACGCGCTCGAGCGCGACCCGGCGATCGGGATGCGCGTCGCCCCTGGGTCGCGCATCGGCGCGGGCTGCACGATCGACGATTTCCCCGCCGATTATGGGTCCGGCGCGATCCACATGGCGGTCGGGCGCCAGGGCTACGTGGGTCTGGTTCGGCTCGAGGACGGTCGGCTGAACGTGGGCGCGGCGTTTGATCGCGCGCTTGTGCGTCGAATGGGCGAGCCGGGCCGCGCGGCCGCGCGGGTGCTCGAGGAGGCGGGTTTTCCCCGGATCGCCGGGCTCGATGCGGCCGAATGGCAGGGCACGCCGGGGCTCACGCGGCGAGCGCGTCCCGTGGCGGGGCGGCGCCTGATCCTGATCGGCGACGCCGCGGGCTACGTCGAGCCGTTCACCGGCCAGGGGATGGCCTGCGCCCTCGCGTCGGCCCAGGCCGCCGCGCCGATCATCCTCCGCGGCCTTGACTCATGGTCGGCCGCGCTCGAGCGCGCATGGTCGACCCAGCACGATGCGCTCCTTGGCCGGCGGTACTGGCTGTGTCTCGCCCTGGCGGCGGCGCTGCGCAGACCCATCATCGCGCGCTCTCTGTTCGCCTGCGCCGCCTGGACTCCGACGGTTTCTCGAATGATGATCCATCACGTCAATAAGCCGCACATTTTCGTGGAAACGAGCGCCTCATGCCCATGATCATCGCGGGAATCGGCACGGCCCTGCCGCCGCACACGATCGCACAGTCGGACGCATCGGCGATCACCCAGCGATTTTCTTGCGCGACCGCCGATCAGGAACGACTGTTTCACACGTTTTATCGCCGCGCGGGCGTCCAGACCCGCCATTGCGTGGTGCTCGAGAAGTCGGAAGGGGATCTTTCCGAGCGGCAGTCGTTTTACGATACGGCCGCCCCCACGACCCTCGAGCGGATGCGAAGATACGAGCTCGAAGCCCCCCGCCTGGCCGTCTCCGCCAGCCAAAGGGCACTCGAGGACGCGGGCCTCGCCTCCGGCCGAATCACGCACCTGATCACCGTCTCGTGCACCGGCTTTTCCGCGCCCGGCTTTGATATCCAATTGATCAAGCAATTGAATCTCAGGCGCGACGTCGCGCGGACCCATGTCGGGTTCATGGGCTGCCACGGGGCGCTCAACGGGCTGCGGGCAGCAAAGGCATACATTGAGGCCGACCCGGCGGCGCGGGCCTTGATTTGCGCTGTCGAGCTCTGCAGCCTGCACCATCACTACGGCTGGGACGCGGGCCAGGTCGTCGCCAACGCACTCTTCGCCGACGGGGCAGCCGCGGTCGTCGGCGTCGCCGCGGGGTCGGGGCCGGCCCACGATCCCTTGCGAGTCGTGATGTGCGGCTCGTTCCTGGTCGACGACTCGGAAGACGCGATGTCCTGGCGGATTGGCGATCAGGGGTTCGCGATGACCCTTGCCGCGCGGGTTCCCGACTTGATCGGCGGGCACCTGCGAGGCTGGCTGGAATCGTGGCTCGAGCGCCGCGGGCTGGGCCCGGACGACATCGGCTCGTGGGCCGTCCATCCCGGCGGACCGCGGGTGTTGTCGGCCGTGAGCGAGGCGCTCGCGCTGCCCCGGTCGGCGCTCGAGGTCTCTCACCAGGTGCTCGCCGAGCTGGGCAACATGTCGTCGCCCACGATCCTGTTCATTCTCGACCGCCTGCGCCGCGCCCACGCGCCGCGCCCCTGCGTGGCGATCGGGTTCGGGCCAGGGCTCGCCATCGAGGCGGCTCTATTGACGTAAGCATGTCTTTCGCATCGATCAATGCCTAGACAATTCCGGCGGCAGCTTGGTGCCAGCCGGCAAAATCAGGGGCGGTTCCCCGGTCACCGACCAGAACAGCTTGGCCGGGCCGCTGGGATACGCGTCGCCCTTGACCCACGTGTGATAGACCTTGCCCCACAACGTGCGGACCTTGGCCAGCGTCTGCTTTTCCTCGTCCCCTTTCTGGGTGAGACTCTTGAGCAGTCCGGCGTCGACCTCGTGCTTGTGGTCGTGCCAGTATTCCTTTTCCTCGTCGGGCATCGCCTGGTACGTGGCGTCGTCGACCAGGTACTCGATCCCGATCAGCCGCGCGTCCGGCCCCGTTCCGTCGTAGAGCATGCACTGGTTCAGATGGTCGTTTACCGGCTTGCAGAAATGGTAGGCGATGCGCGATTCGCGGGGGTCGTCCTTCTGCAAATGGATCCCGGCGAACGCCAGCGGGCAGTGGATCGCCTCCTCAAGGGGCGCCTTCACTCCGGCCGCCCGAGCGGTGTGGCCGTCGCCCTGCCCCCGAGCCGGCTGAACGGCCCAGGTCGCATAGCCGCCGGCCATGGCCCCCAGAATCCCCGCCATCGCCGTGGAAATCGACCATCCCTTCCCAAGAACACCGGCGCGATTCATGAAAAACCTTTCGGAAAAGAGAATCAAGGGAAACATCCGGCTCAGCCGTTGATATTATTCCTGAAGCGGCATATAGACAATCAAGAGAATCACGCCCGCGTAATGGCGCGTGATTCCGGTTCGTGGAATCGCGACGGCGAATGTCGTAGAATCGTTCTTCATTCACGTGGCGCGGCTCTCCGCGATTTGGGCCTTGCTCGGGTCCGGCATCAGGTATCCAAGACTGATCATGACATTTTATCCGATCCAGGACTATGGTCCGGTGATGAAAGGGATGGTCATCGGGGGGTTGGGGATCTTTCATGTGTTCCTGGCCCAGATGGCGATCGGCGGGGGGATGATCCTCTGTTATTTCGAGTGGCTCAGGCGCACGAGGCGCAGCCCGGGTGCCGGGCGGTTCATCGGCGGCTATTTTCAGGCGCTCGTGCTGGTGAGCTTCGTGCTGGGGGCGGTCACGGGGGTCGCGATGTGGTTCACGTCGATCCAGGTGAGCCCGCGGACGATCGGCGTGCTGGTCGACGAGTTTCATTGGATCTGGGCGACCGAGTGGACGTTTTTCTGTGTCGAGGTCGTGGCGGGGTATGCGTTTCTCAGATATCACGACCGGTTGAGCGATCGAAGCCGGGCGATGGTGCTGTTTTTTTATGCGATGGCGTCGTGGTTCAGCCTGTTCTGGATCAACGGGATTCTGTCGTTTCAGCTCACGCCCGGCAATTGGCTGGCGGGTCATTCGATGTGGGCGGGTTTCTTCAATCCCACCTTTTGGCCGTCGCTCTTCTATCGCACGGTGGCGTCGATGGCGATCGCGGCCCTGGCGGCGTGCGTGGTGATCAATATCGCCGGGCCGCACGAACGTGACGAGCGGCAAGAGCTCATCAAGCGGGCGGTCCTCTTCCTGGCGCCGATGGCGCTCATGCCGGTGTTCGGGGCCTGGTTCCTGGCCGCCATGCCGGCCGACAGCCGGTCGTGGGCGATGGGGGGAAACGTGACCATGACCATGTTCCTGGGCATGGGCGTGGGGGCTTCGCTCTTGATCGGGCTTTACGCCCTCGCCGCGATCCTCCGCCCAGGCTTTTATATCAGCGGCTACACCGCCTCGCTCTTGCTCGCGCTGGCCTTCATGGCGTCGGCCGGCGGCGAGTTCGTCCGCGAGGGCGTTCGCAAGCCGTATTCCATCCGCCAGGTCATGTATTCAAACTCGATCAAACAAGACGATCTCGAGCGCATGCGCGTGACCGGTTCGACGATCGACGATCCTTACCCGCTCCGCGACAGTGCATCGTATGCGAACGACCAGCTTCGTCTGGGGGCCAAGGTTTATCGGGTCCAGTGCTCGGTCTGCCACACCAAGCGCGGGGCGAACGGGCTCGTGGAGTTGACGTCGAGCTGGACCATCGATCAAAAGCGGATGAACATCGCGCAGCTTCAGCGCACCAAGCCGTTCATGCCGCCGTTCGCGGGTCCGCCGCGGGAGGTCGAGGCCCTGGTGCAGCTTTTGGGCTGGATGAGCGCGGGCGAGCCGGCGTCGTGGCCCGAGACCAGCGACCCCGCCGCTCTCGCCCGCATCCAGGGCTGGCTCGACTTGGTCGGCGTCACCCCTGGGATCGAGCTCATGCGGACGGGTGCTCGCGATCGCACCGCCGCCGGCCTGCTACACGCTCTTGCGACGTCGCGTTCGGAGGCCCGTTGATGGACGCCTTGTTCCCATTCGGCTTTCCCTGGCCGACGGCGATGTATCTGACCTTTTACGTGGTCACCGCCGCGATCTACGCTGTCTTCATGCATTACACCCTGGCGGGGGCGCTCGTGCTGGCGATCGGCCGGCTGCGCGTGCTCGCCCATCGCCGGGCGAGCCGTGGCCCAGAGGCCGAGACCGTCAGCCTGGGCCTGCTCGAGCACGTCGTCGAGGACTGGCTTCCCGTCATGCTGGGCATGGCGATCACCGCCGGAGTCGCGCCGCTGTTGTTCTTGCAAATCCTGTATAAGCAATCGTTCTATACCGCCAATTTGCTCCTTTTCCACCGCTTCATGCTATTGTTGCCAGCGCTGATCGTGGCGTATTACATGCTCTATCTTCAGAGGAGCAAGAAGCTGCACGCCTGGGGCCCATGGCCGCGGGCGGCGGCCGTGATCGTGGTGGCTCTCTGTTTCGGCTACACCGCCTGGGCCTGGGCCGAAAACCACTTGCTCAGCCTGCATCGCGAGGACTGGGGCGAGTTCTATGGTAGCGGGCGCTGGTTCTTCCCCGATTCCGAGCTCTGGCCGCGGCTGGGATATACCATCACGGCGGCGTTCGCGACCTTTGCCCTCGTCGTCGGCTGGCAGCTCGCGTGGGGCCGGCGCGGCCACGATCCGGGTTCGCTCGACCTGGCGGCCCGGCAGCTTCGGCTCCTGGCGTTGCTGGGGCTCTTCGCATCGGCGTTTGAAGCCATTCTCTGGTATCTCTGGCTGGAAACGCCCGCCCAGGCCGCCCTGCGCTCGATCCTGGCCATGCCTTATGGCGTGCTGGTCTTTCTGGGAATCGCCGTGCAGACGGCGTGCTGGCTGCCGGTCAACGGCGGCGCCCGCCTCACGCCTCGAAGACTCGTGATCGCCACCGCGGGCGCGGTCGGAACGATGCTGGGCGCGGTCGTCGCGCGCGAGGTCCGGCGGCTCGTCGCTCTCGACCTGAGCGCCCTGGAAGAAAGCCATCGCCAGGCCGCGCGGGTCGGCGGCATGGCCGTGTTCCTCACGTTTTTCCTGGTCAACGCCCTGGTGATCGCGGCCTGCGTCTGGATCGTCAAACGGGACATCGCGCCCGCTCGATAAAGATCTGTACGAATCATGAATTCGGCGAGTCAAGGCTGCTGACCGATCGCCCACTTGAGCCGGAACTGGGTGCGATTGTAAAGGATCACCGAGTCCAGATAGTCGAGCCGGGCCTGCGCCAGCGCCTGGATGGGCTGTAAGACCTCGATCGGAAGGGTGGATCGGGGCAAGCCCGCCGCCTCTTGCATGTTGAGCATGTTGAGCCTGAGCGATTCCACGGCCTCGGACACGGTCTGTCGCGATTCGGCGATCTGACGGGCCGCCGCCAGCCGCTGCTCGAAGGCCGCGGTCACGTCGGCCGCGACCTGGGTCTGGGTCTTGATCAATTGCAGATCGGCGACCTGCTTCTCGGCGGCGCTCCGCTTCATGATCGCAAGGTCGCCGAACCCGAGATGCTGAAGCTCCCAGAACAAGCTGGCCATGAAGTCGCCCCGCGCGCCAAAATTCCCGAAGAACGCCCCCTGGCCGCCCCCTTGACCGCCCCCCACGTACGTGGCGGCCACGCTGGGGATGAAGGGCCTGAGCCGCGCTTGCTTGAGCCGCACGATCGCGGCTTGCAAGAGCTCCCGCGATTGAGCCAGCTCGGGGCGATGCAAGAGCGCCTCCACGAGGAGATCGTCAAGCACGGCGTCGTCGGCGATCAGGCGCAAGACCGCCTCGGCCGGCTCCAAGGGGGCGACCACGAGCCGGGAATCGAGCACGAGCAGCCGCGTCAGGTTCGTCGACGCCACGAGCAACCGCCCTGAATACGCCTGGATGTTCTTGCGCTGATGCTTGAGCTCGGCCAGCGCCCGGCGATGATCGGCCTCGACCCCTTGGCCCGCCTTGGCATAGGCCAGGGTGATCCTCGAGAGAAACTCGGCGTTGGCGGCGGCCTCGCGCGCGATGGCGAGCCGGCCGCTGGCCTCCTGAAGATCCAGATACGCCTCGGCCGCCGCGAGCAGGGCGTCGTTCGTCTGGGCGACGACCGCCGCTCGATTCGCCTGGGCAA
The DNA here is from genome assembly GCA_027459775.1 of Planctomycetales bacterium. GTDB lineage: Bacteria > Planctomycetota > Planctomycetia > Isosphaerales > Isosphaeraceae > JAKBAP01. The sequence continues at coordinate 33,892 of DAIDHE010000131.1, forward strand.
CCCTGCGCGCCGCCATCGGCTCGAAAATCGTGTCCGAGATCCGCAAGATCGATGTCATGCTGTTGAGCTGCGGGTAACCCGTGCCCGGCGAGGGACCGGGGAATCCGTTGGGCAACGCCGCCGTCCCCCCGAGAAACAACGAGCCCCGGTTCACATTCTGGACCTGTCCGGTGATCGTCTGAACCTGACCATCGGCGCGATAATACGTTGGACCCAGAAAGAGACTGGGCAACCAGAGCACGCGGGCTCGGTCGAGGTCCGCGAGGGCCTGGTTGACCTTTTGCCTGGCGATCGCGATGTCGAGGTCGCGCTCGCCAGCCAGCCGCAGCACGCTGATCAGGTCGATGGGCTCGATCGTTCGCCCGCGAATGAGCGCGGCGTCGACCGCCGCGCGGGCCGGCGGCGGCGGCGGGTCGGGGTGAGCCAGAGGCTTGATCGCGGGGGGCGGCCCCGCCGGATCCGCCGCCGCCGCCAGCGGGCTCGCCGCGGTCTCACGCAAGTGAAACGGCATGGGCGCGGGGATCGGCCACGGCGAGCGCGCGGTCGCGTCGTCGGCCGTGGCCTCCATGCCAGCCCCCCTCGCGAGCATTAGCAAGACCACCAGCGGCCCCGCCCGAGATCGCTTCGCGCTTCGCCCCATCAAATGGGTTCCTTCTCAGAGGCGGACGCGATTCACCCGCCGCGCGTCTCAGTCCAAGCTCCACGACGGACCGTTATCCCACCGTCGCTCTCGTTGATTTCGGCACAAACCTCGCGTTCTGATGACCCCTTGATCCCGACACCTCCGCATTCTGCCGCCAAGGCTTCTCTAAACCTCCTATTCTGTTGCGTCCTCGGTTTCCCCGCGGGTGATTGTCACCGTGCACCTGGGGCAAGCGGATCTCACCTTGACTTGACCCGCGGTTTGTTGATTTGTGTAGAAAATGTGAAGATAGAGGCGTGCCCGTTGGACGTTGCCCACGCCGCGATTTCGAGCCCCCCGGTTTCTTCTGGAGATCCAAGGCCATGTCGTCGTCAGCCGAGAGCTCGGGTCGAGCCGGGGCCCGCGGGATCGGCCGTCGCAGGGGGGTGAGGCTCGGTCTCATGGCGACGATCGGGCTCTCGGCCGTCTTGGTGATCGTGTATCGATTCGCGGGGCATGGGGCGATCGCGGCCCACGCGGTCGTCGAGCCCCCCCAGGCCACCGCCGTTCCCCCTCGGGTCGACGTCATCGTGCCCGCCATGGGCGGCATCGAGCGGTTCAGCGTCCAGCCGGGCTCGCTGCTCGCGTTTGAATCGGTCGAGCTCCAGGCCATGGTCTCGGGATACCTGAAGACCCAGGACGTCGACATCGGGTCGCGGGTGAAAAAGGGGCAGCCCCTGGCCGTGCTCGACGTCCCGCGCGAGGCGAGCGCGGCCCAGGAAGCGGCCGCATTGCTCGATCAGGCCCAGATCCACGCCCAGCTCGCCCAGGCCAAGGTCAAATCCATGACCGCCGATCGCGACGCCTCCGCGGCCGCCCTCGCCCAGACCGAGTCCGATCTGGGCCGGCTGGTCGCCAATCACAAATATGCCAAAGCCAAATATAATCGTATCTTGTCGCTCGTCGACCAGCAGGCGGTGGATAAGCGACTGCTTGACGAGCAGTCGCGGGATCTCGAATCGGCGGCGGCGGCGGAGGAGACGGCGCGTCTGGCGGTCAAGACGGCTCGTTCCCAGCTCGCGGCGACGGCCGCGCGGATCGAGCAGGCCCAGGTCGACGTGGCCGAGGCTCGATCGGCGGTCCACGTCGCCGAATCCCGCCTCGCCAAGGCCCGGGTCGACGTCGATTACGCCCGGATCGTCGCTCCCTTTGACGGCGTGATCACTCATCGCGGCTTCCATCCCGGGGCCTTCATCCGATCGGCGGTCGACGGCGCACAGCCGCCGCTTCTCACCGTCGCGCGGGTCGATCTCATGCGAGTCGTGGTCCGCGTGCCCGACCGCGACGTGGTGCTCGTCAACCCCGGCGACCCCGTGGAGCTCGCGATCGACGGCCTCGAAGGCCGAACGTTTCACGGCAAGATCGCCCGGATCGCCAGTGCCGAGGAATCGACCACGCGCACCATGCGGGTCGAGATCGACCTTCCCAATCCCGACGGCCGGCTCCGCGAGGGGATGTACGGCCGCGCCAGCATCCGCCTCGAGCCCATCGCCAGGCGGCTCACCATTCCCGCCTCTTGCCTTCTTGACCGCTCCGATAAAGGCCTGGCCGTGGTTCCCATCGTTCGCGGCGGAAAAGTCCACCGCGCGCCGGTGCGGGTGGGCGCGGACGATGGCGCCCGGGTCGAGATCGCGGCGGGCTTGCACGCCAACGACGTGGTGATTCTCCATTCCAGCGTCCCGCTCGAGGAAGGCCTGGCCGTGAACCCCAGGACGGTCGAATGAGCCCCCGCCGCGCACCGACCCAGACCACGCCCGCGAGGGGAAACCCAGGAGCCGCCGCGCGATGAATGGTTTGATCCGGGCTTCGCTCAAAAACCCCATCGCGGTGACCGTGCTGGCGCTCGCCGTCGTGGTGCTGGGAACGCTGGCCGCGACGGCGATCCCAATCGACATCCTCCCCGTCTTCCGCAATCCGGCCGTGCAGGCGCTTGCCTTTTACAGCGGCATGCCCGCCGCCAGCATCGAAAAAGACATCACCGCCCGACTCGAGCGCGGGGTGGTCCAGGCCTCGGGCGGGCGACGGATCGAATCACGCTCGATCGTGGGCGCGAGCATCGTGCGGAATTACTTCCATTCCGGCGTCGACCGCTCGGGCGCTCTCACCGAGGTCAGCTCGCTCGCTGGCTGGGAGTATCCCACCATGCCGCCGGGCACGCTCCCGCCGGTGATCTTGCCCTACGACCCCACCAGCACCACCCCGGTCTGCCTGCTGGCCCTCGACAGCTCGACCCAGGGCGAGGCCACCCTCTTCGACGTCGGCCGCTACGAGGTCCGACCCCAGATCATGTCCCAACCCGGCGCGATGGCCCCGCTCGTCTACGGCGGCAAGATCCGGGCGGTCATGATTTACCTCGACCGAGTCCGACTCCAGGCCCGCGGCCTCTCGCCCCAGGATGTCATGCGCGCCGTCGACGATTACAACGTCTTCCTGCCCACCGGAAGCGCGAAATTCGGCGACACTGACTACGCCATCGATTCCAACTCGATGTTCGACGTGGTCGGCGACATGGGCTGGATTCCCCTGCGCAACGAACACGGCAACGCCGCCTACCTTTCCGACGTCGCGACTCCCAAGGACGCCAGCTTCATCCAGACCAACGTCGTCCGGGTCAACGGCCGCCGCCAGGTCTACATTCCCGTGTTTCGCCAGCTCGGCGCGAGCACCTTACAGGTCGTCTCGACCCTCCGGGCCGCTCTGGAAACGATGAAGGCCCGGCTCACCCGCGACGGGGTCGACCTCAAGCTCGTGATGGACCAATCGGTCTACGTCAGGCGCTCGATTGAAAGCCTGATCGAGGAGGGTCTCCTGGGGGCGGTCCTGTGTTCGCTGGTGATCTTGATCTTCCTGGGCGAGTGGCGGATGACCGTGATCGCCGTGCTCACGATCCCGATCGCCGTCATGGCCGCCGTGGCCGGCCTCCACGCCACGGGCAACACGATCAACGTGATGACTCTCGCGGGCCTGTCGCTGGCGATCGGCCCGCTGGTCGACAGCGCGATCATCTGCCTGGAAAACATCCATCGTCATCTGGGCCTGGGCGCGTCGCCGGCGGACGCGGCGTTCCGGGGCGCGAGCGAGGTCGCCATGCCCGAGCTCGTGGCCAGCCTCTGCACCTTGCTCGTGCTCGCCCCCCTGGCCCTCTTGCCGGGGCTGGGCGAATTCCTCTACCGGCCCATGGCCGCCGCCGTCGCGTTCGCCATGGCCGCGGCCTATCTCTTGTCCAGAAGCCTCGTCCCCTCGCGCGCCGCCCTCTGGCTTCGACCCCACTCCCACCGTAACGACGACCATCGATCCCGGGGCGGGCTCGCTCTCTTCTCAAACGCCTTCTTACTCTGGCAGCGGCTGATCGACGCCGCCATCGCCTGGTACACCCGCCAGCTCGACCGCGCCCTGAAACGGCGGCTCCTGATCGTTGCCACCGCGGTGCTCGCCCTCTGCGCCGTCATCGGCCTGCTGGGAACCCGGCTGCGCCGCGAGTTCTTCCCCGAAGTCGATTCGGGCGCCTTCGAAATCTACGTCCGCGCCGCCAGCGGCACCCGCATCGAGAAAACCGAAAAACGAGTCGAGGCCGTCGAGCAATTCGTCCGCGCCGCCATCGCAAGCGACCTCGAGATCGTGATCTCCGAAATCGGCGTCGTCGCCGACCTCTCCGCCGCCTACACCCCCAACGCCGGCCCCATGGACGCCGTCGTCAAGGTCCAGCTCGTCGAGCATCGTCGCCGCTCAGCACAAGAATATGTACACTTGTTGAGAACACGATTCGCGGCCGACGCCGCGTTTTCGGATCTCGAGTTCGCGTTCGACGCCGGCGGCATGATTCGCGCAGCGATGAACGAGGGCAAGTCGTCGCCGATCAACATTCGCATCGCGGGCAAGAACCTGATCCAGTCGCGGCGGATCGCCGAGCGGATCCATGCCCGGGTTTCGCGGATCGACGGCGTGGTCGACGCCCGGATCATCCAGCGGCTCGACTATCCCGAGTTCATCATCGACGTCGACCGCGCCAAGGCCGCCGATCTCGGGCTCAATCAGGCCGAGATCATGAAAAACGTCGTGGCCGCGCTCAATTCCAGCATCCAGTACCACAAGAAGAATTTCTGGATCGACCCCGTCAGTAAGAATCAATACTTCGTGGGCGTGCAGTATTTCGAGGAAGACATCGATTCGGTCGAGACGCTGCTCGACGTGCCGGTCACCGGCCCGGCGCGGGGCGAGGCGATCCCGCTCCGCAACATTGCGTCGCTCAGGCCCAGCCTGGTACCGACCGAGATCACCCACGGCAATCTGCAAACGACGGTCGACCTGACAATGGGCGTGCACCGCCGCGATCTGGGCCACGTCGCGGTCGACGTCGCCCGGGTCGTGGGCGAATTCGGCGTCTCTCAGGGCAACGATTCGTGGATCCCTTACGACCCCGCCGATCCCTCGCCCCATCCCAAGACCTTGAAGGGCGCGATCGTCGAATTGAGCGGCGAGTACTCGCGAATGCAAGAGACGTTTCGCGGCCTCTCATTCGGCCTGATCCTGGCCACCATGCTGATTTATTTCTTGATGGCCGCGTTGTTCAAGTCTTACCTGACCCCGCTGGTGATTCTGTTCGCGGTTCCCCTGGGTTTGATCGGGGTGATCGTGATGCTGTACACGACCGGCACCGCGATCAACGTGCAGTCGCTCTTGGGCGTGATCTTCATGGTGGGCATCGTGGTGTCGAACACGGTGCTCCTGGTCGATTTCGCCCAGAATCTGCGGGTTGACGAGGGTCTGACGCCCGACCAGGCGATTCGCAAGGCGGCGGCGCTTCGGGTTCGTCCCGTGGTGATGACGGCCTTGGCGGCATTTTTCGCGCTGCTTCCGATGGCGCTCGCGCTCGGTAAGGGAAGCGAGGCCAACGCCCCGTTGGGTCGCGCCGTCGTCGGGGGAATCGTGGCGGGCTTGCTCACGACGCTCTTCGTCGTGCCGGCGCTCTATTCCCTGGTCGTGAAGGACGGGCGCGTTCGCGGCGTCGAGACCGAAGAGGGCTGAACCACGACGGAATCGCCGACGCCTCAGTGCATTCTTGCGGCGCCTCGCGAACAGGACGATAATCGCCCGAGGCGACAAGGCCCCAGCAAGCCCTGGTCGTGCGCGTTCGCATCCGGACCGTCGTGTTCCCATCGTTCGAGGCCGCCCATGATCACGATCGAGGGCAAAACGCTGGGCCGCCGCCCGGCGCTCTTCGCCGATTGGTCGATCCCATTCCCGCCCGAACTTCGCGGCGAGGGAGACAACGTCTCCCTCCGCGACTTGATCACGCGGGTCGTGTGCGCCGAGGTCGAGGCGTTTCGCCAGCGTCAGGAAGAGCGCAGGCTCGTCCGCGTCCTCTCGGCCGCCGCCATCGAACGAGCGGCGGCCAAGGGCAAGGTCGACATGGGCGGCCGCGCCCTCGTGCAAGAGGTCGACGCCGAAACGGCCGTCGCCTCGGCCCTTCAGTCGTTTGAAGACGGGATCTACCTCGTCGTCGTCGACGGCGAGGAACAGCGCGACCTCGACCGCGAGGTCTTCGTGAGACCTGGCAGCCGAATCACGTTCATTCGCCTGACCATGCTTGCGGGGGGTTGAGCCAGAATGTTGACCGATGAGCAAGCCCGAGCCGCCCTCGCCAAGCTCCGCGACGTGGAAGGGTGGACGACCCAGCGGCTGGCGGCGCTGGCGAAACTCGAGCCCCCGGTTCGCGAGCTGGGCCGGATCCTGGTCGGAAGCAACCGCGAAGGCGAGGCTGCTCCCGATTCGGTTTCGGCCTGGCTTGCGCTGCAGGCCAGTGACACAGCCCTTCTCGATCAGATTTCCGACGATGAGCGCCGTTCGCTCTGGAAGACCCTTTTTCCAGGGCTGGCCGACACGCTCGACCAGGCCTGGCGGCTTCAGGGTCGCCTTCCTTACCAATGGGGATATCAGCGTAAGTCGTTCCGCGCCCCGCGCCATCCCGAGCTCACGAGCGCGAGCCGATTTGAGTGGGTGAAATCGGTCGTCGACGAGATCAAGGGCTACGATCCCGACGTGGAATGGATCGCGGCTTGGGCCGCCCACCTGGAGTTCTATCACCAGAACAAGCTCGGAATCGTGCTGGCCGCCGCGATCGATTCAGGGGGCGAAACCGGAGATGAGGTCTTTCGGATCCTGGTCGACTCCGCTCGAGGTACGCACGAGATCGGCGCCATGGGCCGCCATGTCATAAGCGCTCTCCTGGTCGCGTCACGTCCGGAGGGTTGGGCATTTATTGAAAAGATGTTGCTGGCCGCCCAGCGCGAAGAGGGGCTGAGGCATTCCATCCTGCAAACGATCAATGAAGCGCATCCCGAGGCGTTTCGGCGGATGCTACGCCTGATCCGCGAGCATGACCTGGCCCGCTTCAGCTCGACGGTTCTGGCAGTCAATGAATGGTTTGACTTCGCGTGGGACTCGGCGGCCGTCAAGCCGGTGAACGCCGCGATCGAGCAGGTGTTGCTTTTTCTCGACGACGAGAAGGCTCGAGCTCAAGCCATCCAGAGCGGCCCAGCCGAGTCGGCGTACCTGGCTCTTTGGACTCTTGGCTTCGAGGACGCCGTCGCGGCGGCGGAGGCGGCCGCGGGTCTGCTGGCCGACCCCGACGTGGAGCGGCGGTTCGTCGCCGTCCACTTGCTCGCCCAGGTCGGCGCCAGTTCCGCCCGGGCACATTTGGCGCGCGGGATCGACGATCCCGACCTCCGAGTCGCCGAGAGGGCGCGGACGGCGATCAGTGCGCAATTGGGGGTCGTCAAGACTCCGCCGCCCGAGGGTGCGTTCGAGGCTCTCGAGCGGTTGCTCGAGCGCGCCCCCGCGAAAGCCAAGGTGCTCCCGGCGATCGTCTGGCCCTGGCAAATCCTCACGGTCGTCCCGGACCTGATTAGCGGCGACCTCCCCAGATTCCTCGGCGCTCGACCTCCCACGGCCTTGATTCCACACCTCGAGCGCATGGATCCCGGCTGTCGCCGGAGAGCAGCGCGAATGCTCGGAGCCCAGCGCCAGTGGGATGCGGCGACACGCGCGACGCTGCTGGAGCTGGTCGGTGACAAAAGTCCCGGGGTATCCAAGGAAGCCGTGAACGCGTTTGGTCGCTTTCATGCGACGCCTGGCGAGGCGAAACGTCTGGAGGGGCTCCTGACTCACACGGCGGGGAACTGGGGACTGGCCCTGCTCGAGCGGCTGGAGGATCTGAAAGACGAAGAGTTCTTGGCGGACATCGATCGATCGCCGGCCTTGGCCGGCGCCGTGAGCCCCCCGGATGGCAAGGACACCGCGAACGTGACGGCTCGCTCACACCTGACGCCGGCCGAGGCGGAGCATCTGGAGAGCCTCTTGACGCGCAAGTCGGGCCACCTGCGCCTGGGGGTGCTCGGCCTGTTGGCAAGCCAGGACGACGACGCAGCCCTGGCAAGCGCCGATCGACTCCTGAAAGCGGCCAAGCGTGAACCGGGGCTGGGTGGCCTGGAACTCCTTCGCGTCCTGGCCCAGACCGACCGCCGGGTCGCGGATTGCCACGCCCTCGCCCGGGCGCGCCGCCACCAAAAGATCGGCTCCGAGGAAGAACGAGTCATCGACACGATCCTCGCCACTGGGCGAAAAACCCCCACTCTCGACGACGCTCTGGGCCTGCTCCAAGGCTTGACGCGTTCCCAACCCTGGCAACCCCAGCCCCGAGAACGCGTCTACGCCACGCCGACCGCCATCGCCATTCTCCAGTCTTTGGATGAGTTGATCCATGTGAACCGAGAACGGATTATTACGATCACTCCTTGGGATACAACGCAAGAGGAACTCCTCGGCAACGTCGGTTATCGATTCCCCCATCCCATTCCCCATCTCGATCCCGCCGTCGACCGCGCTCGACTCCCGCTTTGCGAGCTCTGGGAAACCTGGTTGCGCGACCGACCCCCCCAGCTCCGCGATGACGACGGGCTCGAGATGCTTCGCGCCATGATTCTGCCTCGCATCGATTGCGCCGCCGCTTGGGTCAAGGACAAGTCCGCGCCCCGCTTCCTCGAGATCGTGGGATCCCCGCCCGAGCAGCCTTTACGCTATCTGTCGGCCGTCAGCGCAATCGCGTTCTGGCTGGTCCGCCTTCATCCGCCGCCAGGGGGCGTCGACTACCTGATCGACGCACTCGAGACCTTGTGCGCGCGGATGCCGATGGAAACCCTGACGCCCACTCGACAGCAAACCGAAACGTCAGGGCCGTTCAGCGGCCTTCTGAACCAGATCCGCTGGTATCACTTGATCGAACACGAATCGTGGACCCTCGATCAAGAGGCGCGGTTCTGGGGCCTGCTCCGCTGGGTGGACGAGCCCGTCCCCGGCGTCGAGCGGGCGCGCCCGAAGTTGCAAGACGTGGCACGGGCCCTGCGGTTGGGCCTAGCGACCGAGGCCGATCTGATCGACCACCTTCTCCGCCCCGCTCCTGGATTCGATCGCTTCCACGACCTGAGCGACCTGACGAGAAAAAAGCCCGCCAAGGAACTGGAGCGATGGCACGTTCTCGTCCCCGTGATCGATCGCTGCAAGCGACGCATCCTGGAGGTCGAGCTCGAGCGCGGCGAACATCCCACGGCCGCGAGCGGGCCCGCGCTCGCGATCCAGTCGCTCACCGGCGCCCAGACCGTGATCCAGATCCTGGTCGCACTCGGCCGCGATTCTTTTGAGCGCGGTCATTTCATGAGGGGCGTCGCTCGATCCTCCGTATTTGGCCACCTGGTCCGCGTCTGCTTCCCCGCCGAATCCGACACCCCGGAATCGTTTGCCGATCAAGCCCAAAACGCGGGGATTTCCCAGACCCGCCTGGTCGAGCTGGCGGTTTACGCACCACAGTGGTCGGGGTTCGTCGAGCAGGCGTTGGGCTGGAAAATGCTCGCGGAAGCGGTCTGGTGGCTGCACGCCCACACCAAGGACTCGGCCTGGAGCGTCGATCATCAGATACGCGCGGTCTGGGGCGCCGAAGTCGCCCAGCGCACCGCGCTGGGCGCCGCCGACCTGCTCGACGGCGCGGTCGACGTCGCGTGGTTCCAGCGGGTTCGCGTTTCGCTGGGCCTCGAGCGCTGGGCCGCGGTCGACCTTGCCGCTCGATACGCCTCCAGCGGCGCGGGCCACAAGCGCGCCCAGATCTTCGCCGACGCCATGCTGGGGAATCTCAAGAAGGCTGATCTGATCGGCCGCATCGACAAATCGCGCCACCCCGACTCGCTCCGCGCCCTGGGCCTGCTCCCCTTGGGCCGGGGGGCGGCGCGGTCCAAGGATCTGCTCAATCGGTATAAGTTTATTCAGGAATTCATCAGAACAAGCAAGCAATTCGGCGCGCAGCGTCAGGCCAGCGAAAAGCGCGCCGCCGCGATCGCGCTTGTGAATCTGGCGCGGACGGCCGGGTATCCCGACCCGACGCGGTTGGAATGGGCCATGGAAGCCCAGGCCGTCGGCGACCTGGCCGAGGGTCCGGTCGTGGTCGAGGCCGAAGGCGTCGCCGTGACGCTGGCGCTCGACGCCGACGGCCATGCCGAGCTCGGCGTCGCGCGCGGCGGCAAGCCGCTCAAAACGATCCCGCCAGCCGTCAAGAAAGACCCGCGCATCGCCGAGCTGCTCGCCCGCCGCGACGAATTGAAGCGGCAGGCGACGCGGATCCGGCTCTCGCTCGAGCAAGCGATGTGCCGCGGCGACGGCTTCAGCGGCGCGGAGCTGCGCGACCTCTCCGCTCACCCCGTGCTGGCGCCCTCGCTGGCCCGGTTGATCTTGATTGGCGAGGGGATCGCCGGCTATTCCGTCGAGGGGGGCAGGGGCCTCCGCGACCACGCCGGACACATCGAGCCGATCAAGCCCGACGAATCCCTGCGGATCGCCCATCCCCACGATCTGCTCGCCCTGGGCGACTGGAGCCGCTGGCAGGCGGAGTGCTTCCGATCAAAGCGCATTCAGCCGTTCAAGCAAGTGTTTCGCGAGCTTTACGTGCTGACCGAGACCGAGCAATCCGACGGAACGGGCACGAGGCGTTACGCCGGCCAGCAGGTGCATCCGCGGCAGGCGCTCGCGCTTCTGAGCGCGCGGGGCTGGGTCAACCACCCCGAGGAAGGGGTTAGGCGCACTTTTCACGAGGCCGGCCTGACGGCCAGCGTGGAGTTTCTCGAGGGAATCTTCACGCCGGCCGAGGTCGAGGGCTTGACCATCGATCGGGTTCACTTCGTTCGTAGGGGCGACTGGAAGCCGGCGCCTCTGAGCGAAGTCCCTCCACGAGTTTTCAGCGAGGCGATGCGCGACCTGGACCTGGTGGCGAGCGTCGCGCATCGGGGCGGCATCGATCCCGAGGCGAGCGTCTCCACGATCGAGAGCCGGTCCGCGCTCTTGCGTGAGACCTGCTCGCTGCTTAGAGGTCGTCTAGAAAGCCATGGCAAAAGATGTTATGGCGGCGTCATGGACGCCAGAAACAGGTACGACACGGACGTTTCCGATGCCGAGTGGGCTCAGCTCGTGCGGGTGATTCCCGCACCCAAGCCCGGCGGCAG
>DAIDHE010000152.1 GCA_027459775.1 Planctomycetales bacterium
CCGTGAAACTCCGGCCGAGCCGATCGGCGCGGGCGCGATGACAGCACTCTGGGCTGCTGGTATCATCGTGGTCGTCCTGTTCGGGACTGCGCTGTGGCGAATCTCGCACCGCGGCCCCCGACGTGCAATCCCGCCGTCCCAGCCCGCGGCGCGTAAGGCCGCGGCGGCGGCCAACCTCGGTGAACGGGCGCGACAAATGCCGCTCGTATCGACCACGACCTTGTCCGAACGTTGGAGCCGATCATGAGGCCAGTGCAGTGGGTTTTGTTTCCCCTGGCGATTTGGGGTTCGATCGCGGCGTCGGCGCGGGCGCAAGACGACCAGCCGGCGGCCCCGCCCCATCCAAGGGTGATCACTCCTAACGGCGAGGTGATGAGCCCGCGCGCGATCGACGACGATTATAACCGGCAGCTTCTCGGTCTCGAGCGGCAACGGCTCGAGCGGCTGGCCAAGCTGGCTTCGCGGCAGCCCGCGAAGGACGCCTCGGCCACGTACGAGCAGATCTTTCGCCTCGCCGTCGCCAACAACCTGTTCAGCGAGGCCGAGCCCGTCGCCGACCAGGTGATACGCTCGGCCGACAGCAGCCCGACCGTCCGCTTCCTCGCGCACCTGGTCGATCTGGTCGCCACGGCCGACCGCGGGGCGTTCGACGAATCGCTCGCCACCCTCCGCGGCATCCTGGGCGAGGCCAAGAAAGCATCGCGGCCCGGGCCGCCCGCACTCGATTCCGCGCTCCTGCTCGACCTCTGCGAAGCCTATTACCAGCGGCTCGTCCAGGCCAGCCAGTTGAGCGCGGCCCGGAACGCCTTCGAGCTCCTCGCCAAGGAAACGACCAACCCCGCCGTGAAGGGCTATTGCACCAACCGCCTGCACAGGCTCGAACAAGTCGGCAAACCCGCTCCGCCCCTGGAAGGAACCGATCTCGACGGCAAGCGCGTCAAGCTGGCCGATCTCAAGGGCAAGGTCGTCCTGATCGATTTCTGGGCGAGCTGGTGCCTGCCAAGCGCTGAGGAACTCGACTGGCTCGGACAAGTCCACGCCGATCAGTCCGCGCGCGGGTTCCAGATCATCGGTGTGAACCTCGACGCCGCCGCCGAAGGCGCCACTCACGATTCCATCACCCCCAACGTACGCAGGTTCGTCCTCGACCATAACGTACGCTGGCCAGTCTTGATCAATGGCCCAGGGGCTGGCGACGTCGCCAAGGCCTTCGCGATCGCCGACATCCCGGCCAATGTCTTGATCGGCCGCGACGGCAAGGTGATCCACCTGGATCTAACCAGGCGCAACCTGGCCGAGGTTGTCGCCCGAGCCTGCGCTCCCTGACCCATCAGGCTCGGCCTCCGAGCCCACGACGCGGCTCGAGAGCCGGCCGTTCGCCAGCACGGTGACCATGAGCTCGCCAGGCTTGACATCGCCGGGCGCGCGTACGATCGCTTGATCGATCGCGCGCAGGGTCATGCTGTAGCCACGTTTGAGGACTCCGGTGGGGTCGAGAGCGGCCAGGGCCGTCGCCTGCCGGTCGAGGGCGAACCGGCGCCTGTCGAGCAAGCTGGCGAGCGCAGTCATCATCCGCGGCCGGATCGGTTCGAGCCGCGCCCGGGCCGCGCTCTGGAGATTGGGAACCGCGGCCGAAAGCCGGTCGCCGAGCCGGTCGAGCCGATTGCGATGCCCGGCGACCAGAAGCGCAAGCGCGGCCGGCATCCGCCGCCGAGCGAGCTCGAGCCGCTGCATCACCTCGCGGATCCGCCCCGCAAGCGTGCGCTCGAGCCGCTCGGCCAGCTCGTCGATCCGCTGCACGATCTCGTTCAAATCGGGGACGGCGAGCTCGGCGGCCTCGCTGGGGGTGTTCGCCCGCTTGTCGGCCGCCATGTCGGCCAGCGTGACGTCGATCTCATGGCCGATCGCCGTGATCACCGGCGTCCGCGCAGCCGCGATCGCACGCACCACGATCTCTTCATTGAACGCCCAGAGATCCTCCAGGCTCCCACCCCCGCGCGCCACGATGATCAGGTCGACCTCGGCGATCTGGTCCGCCGTCGTGATCGCGGCCGCGACCTCGAGCTCCGCCCCCACGCCCTGAACCCGCGCGGCCGCCACCAGGATCTCGACCAGCGGCCAGCGCCTGGTCATGATCTGCAAGATGTCGCGGATCGCCGCCCCCGTGGGGCTGCTCACGACCACCACCCTGCGCGGAAACCGCGGCAGCGGGCGCTTGCGATCGGGGTCGAAAAGCCCTTCACGCGCAAGCTTTTCGAGCCGCTCGCGCAAGATCCGCTCGAGCCGCCCCACGCCATCGAGCTCGATCCGCTTGACCACCACCTGATACTCGCCGCGCGGCGAATACACCGTGAGCTTGCCCTGACAGCGCACCCGCGCGCCGTCGACCAGATCAAAGCCGACTCGGCCCGCGTCCGAGCTCCAAATCACCGCCCGGATCGTGGCGCTTTCATCCTTAAGAGAAAAATACATGTGCCCGGAGCGCGGGCGGGAAACATTGGAGACCTCGGCGGTGAGCAACACGCTCGCGAATCCCAGCTCAAGCGATTGCTTGATCCGCGCAGTGAGCTCGCTGACCGTCTCGAGAATCGAGCCTTCGAGATCCTGGGGACTGGCATCGAATCGGCGGACGAACGACATGGGGAAGGATCGCCATGCGGGAAGGAAACCGAGGATCGCCGGCCGGCTCATGGGTACGGCCGGCCCAGGTGGGATCTTCCCCAAAGCGGCGCCGGCGTGCAAGATGGAGACTCCGAGGCGGGGCGCGCCAGCCCATGGCGAGGCTGGCCCACCGCGCCCGGGCGTCCATGGGAGTACGACAACATGCCGCTCGCGGCGGTCAACCGTTTCTCGCGGCGGTGGTCGCGGTATCTCAAGCTCTCCGGATGGGGAGTCCTGGCGGCGGCGCTCTATTCTTTGTGGATTCTCGTGCCGCCCTGGTTCGAGTATCTGGCGGGCGACGCCGTTCGCGGTCTCTCGCGCGAAAGCGCGGTCCTGGCTCTCGACCTGCTGCTGATTCTGCACCTGGCGCTCCTCGCGCTGGCGGCGTGCGGGATCGTGGTCCTGGGCTGGATCACGGCCGCTCGGGTGAGCGGACGGAGATCACGCACGCGCCCGAGCCAGCTCGGCCGCCTGGCCGCGCCAAGCCTGGCCGCGATCGTCTCGCTGGGATTGGTCGAGGCCGGCGCGGCCGTCTGGCGAGCGAAACAGTGGCACGGCCCTCGCCTGCCCGACAAGATCCTCATGGCCAAGCCCCAGGACACCCCCCCACCCCCACCCGTCCCCGATCGCTTCGGACCCCCCCCAGGCGCGACCGCCAAGCCCCCCATGCGCATCCTGGTGC
>DAIDHE010000153.1 GCA_027459775.1 Planctomycetales bacterium
CTGCCGCCGCCGGGGCGACGCACTGGCGAGAATCAGCGGCGGTTTCATGGCTCGGAACGCGGCCTCGCGGGCTCGGTGGAAAAAACAGCACTCCCGACGCCTGATCCTACGCCCAGAGGCCCCTTGCGAACAAGCCGGAAACCCGCCAGGCTGTGGGGGAACCGCCGCGGAACCGCATGGGAGACCCCGCCACAATGGCCAATCCGACCGACATCGAGCTCGTGGGGCTCGAGCTCTACTTGATCCCGATCAAGACCCGCGTGCCGCTCAAGTTCGGCCCTGAGGTCACGACCGAGGTCGTCTGCGCGCGGGTGCGGGCGACGGTCGCGGGCGCGGGCGGCCGCAAGGCAACCGGCTGGGGCGAAACGCCGCTCTCGGTGCAGTGGGTCTGGCCCAGCACGCTGGGTTACGACGAGCGACTGCGGGCGCTTTTGGCGCTTTCAAACCAGATCGCCGCGCGCTGGCTGGCGACCGCGCGCGCGCCCGGCCATCCCATCGAGCTGGGCTGGCGGTTCCTGGAAGACGACCTGCCCCTGATCCTGGGCGACTACAACCGAGCCGAGCGCGTGGGCCGCGAGCCCGTTCCCTGGCTGGGGGCTCTCGTGTGTGCGTCGGCCTTTGATCTGGCCATCCACGACGCCTATGGAATCTGGCACGGGCTCTCGTGTTACGACTGCTACCGCGCCCCGTTCATGAACCGCGACCTGGCCGCGTATCTCGAGCCGGCCGCGACGCGGGCTCGGTTCGAGGGCCGCTATCCGGCCGATTTCCTGACGCCTGTCCGCGCCGATTCCATCCCCGCCTGGCATCTCGTGGGGGGCAAGGATCCGCTCACCCCCGACGAGCTCACGGGCCAGGAACCCGACGACGGAATCCCGGTCCTGCTCCGCGACTGGGTCCGCCGCGACGGGCTCACGTGCCTCAAGGTCAAGCTCAAGGGCGACGACCCCGCCTGGGATTATGAGCGCCTGATCGGCGTCGGCCGGATCGCGGTCGAGGAGGGGGCGCTCTGGCTCTCGGCTGACTTTAACTGCACGGTCGGCGACCCGGCCTACGTCACCGAGATCCTCGACCGGCTGCTCATCGACCAGCCGCGGCTGTATGGGATGCTGCTCTATGTGGAGCAGCCGTTTCCCTACGACCTCGAGGCCAATCCGATCGACGTCCGTGCGGTATCCGCGCGCAAGCCGTTGTTCATGGACGAGAGCGCCCACGACTGGCGGCTGGCGCGGCTGGGCCGCGCGCTGGGCTGGACCGGGGTCGCGCTCAAGACGTGCAAGACGCAGACGGGGGCCTTGCTGTCACAGGCGTGGGCGCGGGCGCATGGGATGACGCTGATGGTCCAGGATCTGTCGAACCCGATGCTGGCCCAGATTCCGCATGTTCAGTTAGGGGCGTGGGCGGGGACGATCATGGGGGTCGAATCGAACGGCATGCAGTATTACCCGGCCGCCTCGGCCCCCGAGGCGGTGGTGCATCCTGGTCTCTATCAGCGCACGCGGGGCCGGCTCGATCTGAGCTCGATCCGGGGGCCGGGGTTTGGCTATCGGCTGGCGGAAATCAGCCGGGCGCTGCCCGAGCCGGCGTTCGCGGCCGGCCGATGATGACGGCCATGAACGCGACTCGCTGACCAGGCCCCGTCGGGCCGGCCGCGAGCGGCGGCTCACCGGACCACGAGGGCCGCCCTTCCTCTTGGAAGAGGCGTACCAACGCCTTGTTGATTTGCTCAGGTCGCTCATCTGGACGTTACCAGATCCGGGTGACTCTGTAGGCGTCGAGTTGCATGTCGGCGCTGACGATGGGAACTTGTTCGGTCATCGCCTGAGCTACGAGCAGGCGGTCGAACGGGTCTTTGTGATGGAAGGGCAACCCGATCAATCGGGCCGTATGCGTCGGCAGGATGGGCAGCACCAGGATCCTGTATTGATTCAGCGCGACGTCGATGAAGTCCTGGTAGGGGCGATTCAACCACCATTTACCCATGCCCACCTTGATGGCGATTTCCCAGTACGACGACGGGCTCAGCAGCACTTCGTTGTTCGGTTCGCTAATCGTCGTCAGCGCCGTCACGCTGAGTCGCGGATCGCCCTCAATGAACCAGTAGAGCGTGTGCGTATCCAAGAGGATTCTCACGGCATGTATTCCGCGAAGTCCTTCAGATGGTCGTCGTCGTCCGAGATGATCGTAATCATCCCTTTACCCAACCCTGGAACACGAGGTTTGCTCTCTGGTGGTTTCTCGCTCACCAGCTTGGCCACGGGCTTATGGTTCCGGGTCAGAATCACTTCGTCGCCCGGCGTCAAGCTGTCGATCAGCTCGGGCAACGTCAGCTTGACATCTTCCACCGCGATCGTCGTTTGCATCGTCGTTCTCCCTCGTACCTCGCCAGTTCACACAGTTCAGACAGGGGACGCGACCGCTCACGGCCAAGTTCCGCCGTTCTTCATGATCCGCATGGGCCGTGGTTCATTCGTCCTCGCTTCGTTCGGAGGCCGAGGCGGTTCTTGACCTCGTCCAGCGGGACGGTCACAGCGTCCGTCTCGTCGGCCTTCGCCTCGCACAGGTCGATCAAGTCGGCGGCGTCGGCCAGGACTTTCTGGAGGGCGACGAACTCTTCGTAGGGCAAGTCCGCGAACTCTTTCTTGCCGTCCTTGGTGAGGAACTCCGGATGGAGCGAGATCATCGTTGGGTTCCTTGAGGGCTTGTAGGCGTCCGAGCGATGCTTGACTCGATCAATGATGACCTTGTCCGCCTCGGTTTCAAAGAGGATTCGATAGTCGCCGACTGGTAGGCGATAGTCTGGCGTGATATTCGTGAACCGCCTCACGTCGCCGGCCAGGTCGGTCCCGAGCGCCTCGATCTTCTCGAGGATCCGCTGAGCCGTCGCCTTGGGGAGGGACTGGAGATCCCAGATCGCGCGCGGCTTGAACACAATCTCGTATGTCATTCCTCGTCGCCCTTCCCGCGGGTGACAGCCTACTTGGACCTCGCCGACAAGTCCCCCACTCGTCGATTCCTCGGCCGGGATGCCGGCAAGGCCGCGCCGAACGCTCCGACTGGGTCCAGGTCGAGAAAGGCCAGATCGACCGAGGCCGATCCCTGCTTTCGGGCCGATCAGCCCCGCGCCCGAAGATATTCTATCATCGTGGCGCGGCCCAGCCATGGACCGACAGCGTCGCCGTCGCCCGCGTTCGGCCGCGTCGCCTCGAGCTCGCGGCTGGCTGAAATCAGCCGGGTCTTTCGTCCGGGGCTCTCCGCCGGCTCGGGGCGTCGTTTTGGGGAATCGTTCGCCGAAATCAATCGACCATTCGTCGCGTGTTGTAAACTGATTTCGATTACAATTGGCTGGATCCCGTCAACAGAACCGCAACGATGTTTTCCGTCGCGATTCGCAGCCCGAGACGCACCGATGAAGCCTCGCTTGGTCCGCCCGCTCCGCCCCGGCCTCGATCGGCTCGAGGATCGCCGTCTGCTCTCGTCGGGGATCACGCCCGTCGAGCTCAAGACCGCCTATGGCCTGAATAACGTGCTCCTCAGCCTGCCCGGGGGCTCGGTCGTGGGCAACGGCGCGGGGCAGACGATCGCGCTCGTCGAGGCATACAACGACCCCTACCTGGCCCACGACCTGGTCGCCTTCGATCAGACGTACAACATTCCGAATCCCAATTTTCAGGTGGTGAATCTGGGCGGCAACGTCGCCAACCCGGGTTGGGCGCTCGAGGAAACCCTGGATGTCGAGTGGGCCCACGCGCTGGCCCCTTACGCCAGCATCCTGGTCATCGAGGCCAAATCGCAGACGCGACAGGCGCTTTTGAACGCGGTCAACGTGGCCCGGCAAGCGCCTGGGGTGTCGGTCGTCTCGATGAGCTGGGGGTTTTCCGAGGTCCGCAACGAGGCGGCCTTCAACACCTATTTCCGGACGCCGGCCAACCACCAGGGAGTGACGTTCTTCGCGGCCAGCGGCGATAACGGGACGCAGGGAGGCGTGCAATGGCCCTCGTCCGCGCCCGACGTGGTCTCGGTGGGCGGGACGTCGCTTCGGCTCAACGCGTTCGGCGGCATCGCGTCCGAGACGACGTGGGTGAACAGCGGCGGCGGCTACAGCAAGCGGCAGGCCGAGCCGTCCTTTCAGTACGGGGTCCAGGCGAGCGGGCGGCGCAGCACGCCGGACGTGGCCTTTGACGGCGACCCCAACACCGGCGTCCAGGTCTATGAGACCGCGCTCGCGACCGGGCAGGGATCCTGGCAGGTGGTCGGCGGAACAAGTCTGGGCACCCCCGCCTGGGCCGCCATCATCGCGATCGTCGACCAGGGCCGGGCGCTCCAGGGGTACGGCAGCCTCGACGGCTCCACCCAGACGCTGCCCGCGCTTTACGCGCTTCCCTCGAGCGACTTTAACCCGATCCCCCCTCTGACGTATCATACGGTGGGCTCGGCGACGACCTCGGCCTTGACCTCGACCGGCCGGGGCTCGCCCCATGGGCCCACCCTGATCACCGACCTGGTCTCGTTCACGACCACCGGCACGGTCGGCTCGCCGGCCAGCCTCGTTCAAGCGCAGGCCGCCGGCAGGGCCCGCCCCGCGGCCGCCCGCGGCGGCCACGATCGGGCGATCCCGATTGCGTTCCTGGACCATGGCCAAACCCGGGCCCACCCGGCCGGCCCCGCTCGATTCCAGCAGGCCAAGCACCCACGATCGACGAAAACCTCGCGCGAGCCGCACCCATGAAAAAACCTCGTTCGCGACGGTTGACGCCCGCACTCGACCCGCTCGAGGAGCGCAGACTGCTCTCGGGTCTTTCGCCGGGCCAGATCGCGAACGCCTATGGGCTGTCGGGGCTCGCGTTTCTCTCGTCGAGCGGCCAGAAGGTCACGGCCACCGGCGCGGGCGAGACCATCGCCCTCATCGAGGCCTACCACGACCCCACCGTGGCCTCGGATCTGCACCAGTTCGACCTCGCGTTTCATCTGCCCGACCCCAGCTTGCAAGTGGTCGACCTGGCCGGAACGAAAGACAACGCGGCGTGGTCGGGCGAGGAGGCGCTCGACGTCGAATGGGCCCACGCCCTGGCCCCAGCGGCCAACATCGTCGTCGTCGAGGCGGCCTCGCAGAACCTGAACGACCTGATGAACGCCGTGCTGTCGGCCCGGAATCTTCCGGCGGTCTCGGTCATCTCGATGAGCTGGGGGTTCAGTGAAATGCCCAGCGAGACGAACTACGACTCGTTTTTCACGACCCCGGCTGGGCATCAGGGGATCACCTTCATCGCGGCGTCGGGCGACAGCGGGACGATCGAGTATCCCTCGAGCTCGCCCAACGTGGTGGCCGTGGGTGGCACGACGCTGACGCTTTCGCCGAGCGGCGGCTATGGCGGCGAGGCGGCGTGGTACGCTTCGGGGGGCGGTTTCAGCCTGTACGAGGCCGAGCCGACGTATCAGGCGGGTGTGCAGATGACGGGCCGGCGGAGCACGCCGGACGTCGCCTTTGACGCCGACCCGGCCACCGGCGTGGCGGTCTATCAAACGGTGAACGGCCAGGGCCAGTGGCAGACGGTGGGCGGCACGAGCGTGGGGGCTCCCTCATGGTCGGCGTTCATTGCGCTCGTCGATCAGGCTCGGGCGGCCGCGGGCCGGGGCAGCCTGGACGGCCCCACCCAGACCTTGCCCGCGCTCTATTCCGCGCCCGCGAGTGGATTCCACTCCGTGGAAACGCTCGGCGGATTGGGAGGCTTCCCGCTCGGCGCCATCGACCCCTACGGCGCCTCGGGCGGATGGGACGGGCTGTTCAACCCCTTCGGCGGGACGGTGACGTCGAGCTCAACGGTCAACACGGCCACGGGACTGGGCTCGCCCGTGGGGGCGACCCTGTTCGCCGACCTCGCCGCGACCACCGCGATCACGCCCCCGGGCTCGGTCGAACCGACGGCCACCGTCGCCCCCTCCCCGATCGCGCCGATCGTCACTACACACAAGAAACACCACGTCGTGGTCAAGAAGCCCCGCCACGGCCATCTCGTCCACAAGACCCCCAAGCTCGGCCACAAGCACGCCCGATCCACCCATCTCCACCGCGAACTCCCCAGGCAGGCGGCCCGGCCGGCCGAAGCTCACGCCCCCGGCCCCATCACCTTCTCCAGAACCGTCGCAAAAGCGTCCGGCGATACGCTGAACTCACCTCGAAACGGATTGTCCATCGCCGCCGTCAAAAAGATCAACAGCCCGATAAACACCGCCAATATCGCGACCAAAACCGCATGGAGCACCTGGTTCTCAACCCAGAACAAATACGTGATCGCGATGTTCAAAAGCGCGCCGATCAGCACCACCGACCACAGCGCGGCCGGCAGACCCGTCGAAACCGCCTGAAGCCGCAGCCTGCGCTGATCGAGCACCGTGTCCAGCGAATGCAGCACCTCGGCGTGCGCGATCTTCTCCCGCTCGGCCTTGGGCTCGAACGCCATGATCTCGTTCTCCAGCGTCTCGAGCGTGGCGTCGCCGACCTCGCTCGCGTCTCCCTTGCGATGCGCGGGCCATTCTTGCTCGATCACAAGCTTGGTATAGTCGCGAAGCGACTTCTCCGTCGTCGCGCGCAGGGCCGGCGGATAACCGTCGAAATCGCGGTACAGGCTGGCGACGGCGGCCGCTTCGTTCGAGACGATGCCGTCGACCTCGCTGTAATTCTCCCACGTGCCCACCGCGATCAACCCGAGCGCGAGCCCATAAAACACCCCGATGCCACCGAAGAAGACGCTCACGACGTCGTTGTGCTTTCCCGAACCTCCCAGAAGCCGCCGGGCCAGGGGGCGGGTCGCGAACAGCCCTGCCTGGGAAAACGCCAGGAAAACGGAAACCACCAGCGCGGCCAGCGACCAATTGGGCAAGTCGTAGATAAAATAAAGCGACATGAGCAAACCCTCCGTGCGATGTCTGATGGCGCGGCCCGGCGCGCGAGCCAGGCTTGGGATCTGAACCATAACTCAAAGCGTTCGCGCGTTCCACGTTGATCCCCGCGGGGTTCGCTCCTGGGAACCGACTGGCCGGCGGTGGAATCAGGCGGGAAGATGGACGTCTCACGAGCCAGTCGTCACGGGAGGGGCCATTGCGTCGATCGGGTGAAGAACGAATGACAGGCGTCGAAACCAAGACCGCGGCCGAATCGCCGCGGCCCGCGCCCGCCGCCGCGCCGGGGCCAGACCCGGGCGCCGGCCGTCCCCCGGCCGCGTTCGACGCCGGCCTGGTGTTTCTCTTCCTGTGCCTGACCTTCCTGCTCGGGGTCTTCCCGCTCAAGGATGCCGACATCTACTGGCACCTGCGCACCGGCCAGATCATCCGCCAGACCGGTTCCGTCCCGCACACCGACATCTACACCTATACCCGGCAGGGCGAACCCTGGATCGACCTCCACTGGATCTTTCAGGTCGGGACGAGCTGGCTCTTCGAGCGCGGAGGCGCGCCCGCGCTCAATCTGGCGAAGTGCATCGTGACGACCCTCGCGATGCTCATCCTGATCCTCTGCCGCAAGCGCGACTGGCCGCTGTGGGTCATGATCCTCGCCTGGACGCCCGCGCTCCTGGTTCTCTCGGGGCGCATGTACGTCCGCCCCGAGACCCTCTCGCTGCTCTACCTCGCGCTTTTCCTGGCGATACTCACCCGCTGGCGCGAGCGCCCCTGGCTCGCCTTCGCCCTCCCCGTCATCCAGGTCGCCTGGGTCAATTCGCAGGGACTCTTCGTGCTCGGGCCGATCATCCTCGTCTTCGCCTTGATCGACGAAGCATTCCGGCCGGAGACGTTTTCGCCGGCCCGGAAGAGCTGGCGGCGGACGATCGGGCTGGCCTCGCTCATGACGCTCGCCGCGTGCCTGGTCAATCCCTATGGACTCGCCGGGGCGATCTATCCGTTCGAGCTCGCCCAGACGATGCGCAACCCGGTGTTTTCCCGCTCGGTCGCCGAGCTCACGCCAGTGCTCGAATTCGTCCACCGAGCCGGCTGGAACAACCTGCCCCTCCGGCTGCACATGGCGACGCTGGCCCTGGGAGCGCTGAGCTTCGCAATCCCCACCGTCTGGACAATCGGCGTCCTGATCGTCGATTGGAGCAAGAGCGGCTCGACCGATCGCGAGCCGGCCCGCAAGGGGAAACGGACCAAGAAAGCCGCCCCGGGAAAGCGAAAGCCCGCGAAGGCCGCGACTGACGAGCAGGGCCCTCCCTGGCCGCTGGGTGCGTTCCGGCTGCTCCTGTTCGTGGCGTTCTCGATCTTGAGCATGCAGGCGACCCGGAATACGCATCAGTTCGCGGCGGTCGTGGGGACGGTGACGGCGTGGAATCTGGGCGAATGGGCCGCCTCGATCGCCAGGCGCGGGCAAATCGCAGGCAAGGGACGCATCCCCTCCGCGAGCCCCCGGCTGCTCACGGCCGGGCTCGTGACGGGGCTGATCGTCTGGGTAGGACTGGGCTCGTTCTACCGGATGACCGGCGAGGGCCGAACGCTGGCCCTGGGCGAGGAGCCGCTCTGGTTCCCCCACGCCGCCGCCCGATTCGCCGGCACGGCCGACATGCCCGACAAGTTCCTCTCGTTCCACAACGCCCACGCCTCGCTCTTCGAGTATTATCACGGACCCGAGCGCAAGGTCTTCACCGATCCCCGTCTCGAAGTCGCCGGCGCACAGCTTTTCGAGGAATACATCCGCCTCGAGTCGCGGATCACCCAGAACCAGCCGGGCTGGGAGCACGACCTCGACCAGGCGGGCCGGCCGACCGTGCTGGTCGACCACGAATACAACGCCGCCCTGGGGGCCGCGCTTCTGGGCAGCGACCACTGGCGGTGCGTCTGGTTCGACCCGATCGCGGCGGTGTTCATCCACGATTCGTACCAGGAAGCGATTCGTCGCCACGCCGTCGATTTCGGTCGGCGGCACTTTTCGCCGGCGACCGGCGATCACCCCCAGGATCCGCGCGCGATCCAGGCGCTCGCGAAGGCGCTCGGCGGCTACGTGATGGGACTGTCGGGAAACCGGCCCGACCTCGCCCGGCCCCTGGTGTGGCTTGGCCTGGACGCGGCCCGCCGCGTGGTCGAGCTCGAGCCCAGCTCGCCCCTGGGCTGGAAAGTCATCGGCGAGTGCGAGCTCTTTCGCGAAACGCCCGGCCCGCCCAGCCCGCGCTTTCGATCGCCCTACGACCCGGTCTTTGACCTTTCGGCGGTCCGCTCGACCTACGCCCTCGAGCAGGCCCGTCGCGTCGCGCCCGACGACTTCATGACGCTCGTGCTGTTGCGCATCGCGTTGGAATCCCGGCAAATGAACGAGGCCGTCCGGGACGTCCTCGATCGCATGGTCGAAATCCCACCGATCAACCTGGCGCAGCAGGCCCAGATCGCCCAGGCGCGGGACCAGCGAGAGGTGCTTCGCGGGCGGATGGGCGATCTTCCCGCGACCAGCTGGCGGAACTTGAGCGAGCTCGATCAGGCGGTGTCGGCGCTGCTTTCCAACGGGCGAGCGCGCACGGCCGCCGAGCTTCTGGAGAGCGCACTGCCGGCGGCCGGCGGCTCATGGCCCCTGGCCGACACGGCGGCCGTCTTGTGGCTGCACCTTGGCGAGCCCGGCCGTGCGCGGGCTCTCTGGGAGCGCGTGCCCGAGCCGCCGCGCCCCGCCCTGCGCACCGCCCGCGTCGCCGAGACCTATTTGATCGAAGGCGATTTCACCACCGCCAGGCGCCTGTTCGAGCAAGCCTTGAAAGCCGACCCCAAGCTCTTCGACGCCCATTATTCGCTCGCGGTCCTGGAACAAGACGCGGGCGACGCCCGGGCCTCGCACGCGCAGGCGCTCCTGGCGATCGAAACCGCCCCCACCGCGACCGCGAAAGCCGCCGCCCGGGCCCTGGCCTCGAGCGTGGCCCGCTACGCCCGCGCAGCGACTATCAAGCAATGAAAAGTGACATGCTCACACGTTTTTTGTGATCACAATTGCATTATGCTACGTCGACATGTTCGACGCGGGAGCGGGGATGCCGCGACCGAAAGAGCGCATCGGCCTCGGCCCGGGCGCGTTTGATGAATGCGCTCATGAGGCTCTGATCCGCCAGCAGGGCGGCCTCGTCGACGCCGGGGTCGACCTCGATCAGAACCTGGACGGTTGCATGTTTTTCCCCCAGCGCCTCTTCGCCCTCGAAGAATGAGGTCGTGTACCCGACCGCCCCCCTGGCCTTGACGCCCTTGAAAACGCCGTTCGATCGCGTGGTCGCGCGCCAGACGTTGGAGTCGCCCTGTCTCAAATAACGAACGTCGAGGAAGAGTCGAGCGGGGGTAGGCGCGGCCTGGAGATCATGTTCCGTCACTTCAAACTCGGTCGCGTGGCCCAATTCCTCCTCGAGCTTGACGCGGTAAACGTTCTCGCCCCGGACGCCCAGCCGACCACGGTCCTCAATGATCTTGACGAGGACTCGATTCTTCGGGCCGTAGTCGAATTTCACCCAGTCCCCGACGCGAAAAAGGGGACGCACTTTCTTGACGGAGCTCATCGGTCGCCCCCGATCACCATGGGTTCTTCCCAGTCACCGTCTGGATGTGATCTCGCATGACCCTGTTAAACGCCCATGCGAGCTTACCACAATCCACCCGCCAGATTCTCACTTGAACCAAGCCAAGCCTCAGGCCCCTTTGGTTTGCAGGATGGCTCGCCAACTTCCTGGGGTCGAAATTCTGATGGGCTATCGCATTGCGCCAAGCGTTCAACCGATCCAAGGCATCACTCCGAGCTCCGTTTCTGGGGCTTAGCTTCTTCACCTCACTCCAGAAAGAGACTCCAAGCCGCCCAAAATCCTCCCCTAAATTGCCGCTATTCGCGTTTCCCCGATCGAGTTTGCGATCGCGTGTGAACTCGATTCGGACGATCGGCCGTAGACTCGGCGGATCGAGGCTCTCCGACAGGAAGACGGCCGTCTCGGTATGAAGATCTCGACAGAACCCTTGGAACTGGGAGGCCAAGAGCACGGCATAGGCATGATTGATCTGCTCGGTTGCGTGCCTTCGACCGCGCCTCGTGCCGCCGACGGCGGAGTGTGCGTTTTCCATCTGATCAAGAGCGTCCGCCCGCGTACTGCTCCACCGGAGGTAGGCTTGGGATGACATCACCGACTCCGGTCCAGCTCTCCCCTCCACCCTCGGCCATTGTCCGATTCCACGTGCCTCCCTGCAATCGAAGCGCGCGGACTCGGACGAGCCCCGTCCGTCCGGCAGTGCCGAGGCGAGCCCCCTCGCTCAGCGTGCCGCCCGGAGTGGCTTGGAGGGCTTTTCGCGGGACTTTTTCCAGTCCTGATGGAGCGCTTTGAGCTCCTCGAACGTGACCCCGCCGTGCGATTCGTCGGAGTTCCACCGCGCCATCAAGGCCGTATGCCGGTCGCGGAGCGGGCCGCGGGGCAAGAACTTGCCGTAAAACTTCTTCAAGACCTTGAGCCGGGGGTCGACCGGCGGCCGAGGCGGCGGCGGGGGCTTGGGCGCCTCGGGCGCGGGGGCCGCGACCGCGGCGGCGGCCTTGTCTTTTTCCTTGCTCTTGGCCTTCACCGGCGCCTCGGTCCCGGGCTTGGCCTTCTGCGCCTTGGGCTTCTCTTGGGAACCCCCCTTGCCGCCCTTGTCACTCTTGGCCTTGCCCTTGTCGCCCTTGCCCTTGTCGGCCTCTTGCTTTGCCATCGATTGCACCTTGCAGTTGCGTGATTTCAACGCCGCGCCGGGATGGACGTTCAAACCAATGAACCCACGGCGCCGCGCGATCCAGAACCCGCCTCAAACGGGATCGATCGAAGCTGAGATCCTACTCAAAAACGCACCCGGCAAGCAAGCGTGGAAGTTGGCATACCGGCTGCGCGGAAACGAAAAGCGGCGGATTCATTGATGCCGGAGAACCGATGTGTGCCAGGCAGGGAGGTCAAAATCACAATCACAGCATCAATGAGTCTTAACCCCTTTGATTTGCGCGAAGCAAATCGAACAATGGATGTTCGCCAGTGATTCGCCCACCCATGTTTTTCGTCGGTCGCTTATTTCCACAATCGGGTCACGCCATACGGATCAAAGGCGACGTCCGCGCTCACGACGCTCATGCTTTCCAGCAAGGCTTGAGCGATCAATAAGCGGTCGAATGGGTCTTTGCGGTGTGGCGGCAGGGTCTCGACGAACGTCGCATGGGCGAGCTCGATTCCCAGCAGGTCGAACCGGTTGGTCGACAGTTCCCTCGGCAGGAACGTCGTCGCCGACTCACCGAGGTCCAGCTTCCTGAGCCCGACCTTGACGGCGATCTCCCAGCACGACGCGATGCTCACGAGCTTCCGGTTCGTCCGGTCCTCGATCAGCGCCTTGGCGCTCGGCGTCAGGAGTGGATCGTCGTTGAGGAACCAGAGCAGCGCATGCGTGTCGAGCAGCAGGTTCACTCCATGTACTCCCTGAAGTCGTCCAGTGGCGCGTCAAAATCGGGGGACATCCAGATCCGTCCCTTGGCGCTTCCCGCCTGGCATGGCCACTCGTTTCGCGATTCCGTCCGGGCCAGCCTCGCCACGGGTTGATCGTTGTCCGTGATCACCACCTCGTCGCCGTCGTGAAGGCCGTGGATCAAGTCCAACAGTTGGGCCTGGGCCTCCTGGATCGTCACGGTCAACATCCTCACGCCCCCTTGAGCTCGCCTGTTCTCGAACCGGCCCGCGCTTCGGAGTCGACGGTCGAGTATCCCATTCTACCAGCCCCTTCCATCAAGAAGCTCCTCGTGCTCAAGAACACTCGTGTTCGCGGAGGGAACGGATCGAGGAGGGAACGGACTTGCCATGAGATGGCGCGCCCGGCCATGAGCATGCTCCGTGGCAAGCAAGCGGGACGGCGGATCAAGACGAGCGCCGCTCGAGCCGATCACCGGGTTCCTGGCCAACCGAGGCCCCCGGACGAAGCCCCTTCTTCCGCCAGGCGTGCGGGCCGCGGAGCACCGAGACCGGCTCGGGCGCGACCGGTTCGCTTTGCCAGCGATGCGATTCCAGGCCGCTCAAGATCTGCTCCGCCAGGCGGACCGCCCGGAGCGCCTCCTCGCCGCTGACCCGCGGCCGCGACAATCCCTGGGCCGCACGCACGAAATCCTCGAGCTCGAGCGCCAGCGACTCCTTCGACTCGGCCTTCTGGCGATCGACCCGAAACACCTTGCCAAAAAGATGCTCCTTGACCGCCGCGGGATTCCCCAGGTCGACCCCATCAAGGTCAATCCGCCCCCGCGCGAGCTGCTCCGAAGGCCGCACGATGGTCGCCTCGCGCGCCGCCAGATCGAGCGACGCATAACCCTCGGCGCCCCAGATCCGCATCTTCCGCTGAGGGGTGTAACTGGCCCGGCTGGCCGAGAGATTGGCCACGCTGCCATCCTCGAACTCGATCCGCGCGTTGGCCACGTCCTCGTGTTCGCCAAAGAGGCTCACGCCGACCGACGCCGTCGAGCGCACCGCCGCCGGGATCATCGAGAGCACCAGATCGATGTCGTGAATCATCAGGTCGAGCACGACCCCGACGTCGGTCGACCGGAATGTATACATCGACATGCGCTCAGACGTCACGTAGCGCGGGCGAATGGGATACTCGTCGAGCGCGGCCAGGGCGGGGTTGAACCGCTCGATGTGGCCCACCTGCAAGACAGCGCCCGACGCGCGGGCCAGCCGGACCAGATCCTCGGCCTCGGCCGCGGTGGGGGCCATCGGTTTTTCGACCAGGGTCGCGACGCCACGCTCGAGAAACGCGCCGGCGACTTCGCGATGGAGAACCGTCGGGACGGCGACCACCACCAGGTCGACCGCGTCCAGGACCGTTCGATAGTCGGTCATGGGGATCGTCTGACAGCGGGCGGCGACGGCCTGGGCCTGTTCCAACCGGGGGTCGACGACCGCGGCCAGATCGATCTCGGGCATCGCGGCCAGGATTCGCGCGTGATGCTGCCCCAGATGGCCGACCCCGACGACGGCGGCGCGTAAGCGCGTCATTTCGCCCTCCAACGCTCGCGTGCGCGACCGTGTTTGCCCTGATGCTGGTTTTCGATGAATTCGAGAAGACTCTTGACCTCGGGTGAATTATGGCCGTGCGATTCCAGGATTCCGGCCGCCTGGGTCGACGCCATGCGAGCGCGGTAGATGAGCCGGTGGGTTTCGCTCAGGCCGGCGATCGATTCCGGGGTGACGCCGTGGCGCTTGAGCCCGACGACGTTGATACAGCGCACCTTGGACGGATTGCCGTCGACGATCATGTAGCGGGGGACGTCGTGATAGATCCGCGAGAGCCCCCCGACATAGCTGTACGAGCCGACCGTGACGAATGGGTGTACGGCAACGCTTCCCGAGATGATCACGTGCGATTCGATATGGACGTGACCGCCCAGGAGCGTGTTTCCAACGATCACCACGCGGTCGTGGATCACGCAGTCGTGGGCGACGTGGACGTTGGTCATGAGCAGGTTTCGCGAACCGACCCTGGTGAGACCCTGTTCCTTTTCGCTGGCGCGGTGGATCGTCACCCCCTCGCGGATCGAGTTGTCGTCGCCGATCTCGACGCGAGTGTCCGAGCCCTTATAGGAAAGATCCTGGGGCTCGCCGCCGATCGAGGCGAAGGGGTGGATCACGTTTCGCTGGCCGATCGTGGTGTGGCCGAGCACGCACACGTGGGCGATGAGCCGGGTGCCGCGGCCGATTTGTACGTGGGGCCCGATCACGCAGTAGGGGCCGATCTCGACGTCGTCGGCGATCTCCGCGCGGGGATCGATGCTCGCTGTATCCGCTACCAGGGCAGCCATGACCGATCGTCTCCCATCCATGGAATCGAGAAATGTCCGCGACCGCCCGTCGCGTCGGGTCAGGTAAGTCGTTCCCGCGTGGGCCGATCGACCAGGACCGGGTCGAGCGATCGGGCGGCTCGATCGGGGTCGATCATGATGAACCGGAGCTTGGCCGAGGCGGCCACGACGCCGCCGACCTTCGCGACGCCCGACACCGCCGCCGAGCTCAGCTTGATCCGCCGCGCCTCCACCTCGAGGCGAAGCTGGTCGCCGGGCACGACCGGTTTGCGGAGCTTGACCTCGTCGATCGCCGCGATCAGGGCCACCCGGTCGGCCCGACCCATCGCGGTCGCGATCAAGACCCCCGCCGCCTGCGCGAGCGCCTCGATGATCAGTACCCCGGGCATGATCGGCAGACCCGGCCAGTGCCCCTGGAAAAACGGCTCGTTCACGCTCACGTTCTTGATCGCCGCCACCCGGAACGGCGGGTCGAGCTCGATCACCCGATCGACGAGCAGGAACGGATAGCGATGCGGCAAGACCTTCATGATCCCGTCGATGTCGAGGGTGCCGTCCTCGCGGAGCGGCGATGCGCTCGCCGGCTCGAGCGTGCACTCGCGCATCTTGCGCACCAGGGCGGCCGTGGTCTGATGGCCCGAGCGATGCGCGACCACGCTTCCCTGGACGTCCATCCCCAGAAGCGCCAGGTCGCCGACCAGGTCGAGCACCTTGTGGCGGGCGCATTCGTCGGGAAAACGCAGGGAATTGTCGATCACGCCGCCGGGTCCAAAGATTAGCAGATCGGCGGCGGTGGTCCTCAGCCCCAGCCCGGCGGCCCGCAGGGCGTGGGCCTCGGTCTCGAGCACGAAGGTCCGGGCGGGTGCGATCTGGTCGCGAAAGGTCGCGGGCTGAACGTCGAAGGCGCAGCTCTGGGCCGGTATCGGCGATCCCTTGCCGTAGTCGAGGTGATAGGCGACCGTGAGCCGGTTGGGCGGACCCGGATGGATCGCCAGCAGCGCCTGGTCTTGTTGGACGGTGAGCGAGCTCGAGACCACGAACGTGTTCCGGGGCCGCTCCTGGTCGACGATTCCGGCGGCCTCGATCGCCGCGACGAAATCGCGGCTCGAGCCGTCGCGGCCCGGGCATTCGCCGCCGTCGATCTCGATCACGCAGTTGTCGACGCCCAGGCCGCCGAGCGCGGACATCACGTGCTCGATCATTTCGACCGACGCCGCCCCGCGGCGGATCGTCGTTCGACGCTCGGTGGGGACGACGTTTTCGATGACGGCGGCCACGACGGGTCGATCGGGAAGATCGATCCGTTCGAAGACCACGCCCGTGTCGGGCTTGGCCGGGCGAAACCGGAGCGACACAAGGGCCCCGTGAAAGAAGCCGACGCCGGAAACCACGGCCGGCCCAGCCAAGGTCCGCTGAGCGCGGGTCGCCCGCACGATTCCATGTTGTTTCATTCGATCCTCAAAGCTGGACGCCGTGTTCGCCGGCGCTCCGCCAAGTGGTCCACCGCGGGTCGCGGCCGCCCTCAAGGGCGGCCGATCCCGTTCGTCCGGCACGGCACGCTCAGTTGGCGCCGCCCCGAGCCGCGGCCGGCTTCTGAACTTCCCCAGCCCCAGTCCCAGTTCCAGCCGCGGGCCGGCCCGCCGCCGTGGGACCGCTGGCGGCCTTGTAAAAGCGATTCAAATTGTGAATCACGTTATTCGTGATGTCGTTTTGGGGATCCGAATAGACCACCGTACTCGAAAGCAGCGCCATCACCGTGTCCGGATCAGACCCCGTGATCGGCTGGTTCGACACCTTCACCACGTAGTTCATTCCCCGCCACTTGGCGATCTGGGCAACCATCAACTGGATTTCCTTGTACAACGTCGCCATCGACTCCGCCTGCCGAAGCGCGAATTCGCGCTGGGCCTGCTCGCGGCTCGCCTCGGTCTTGGCCTTGAGCTCGCTCAGATGGTTCTCACGTTGTTTGTAATCGTCCGAGTTCGGGTCCAGCTTTGACATCGATTCGGCCTCTTGCTGGGCCTGGGCCGCGATCTTCATCAATTCGTTCTTCTTCGCCAGCATCGCGGTGTTGAACTCTTGATTGATGGTCTTGACCTTCTCGTAGCCCTTGAACACCTGCTCAATATCGACCGTCCCGATCACCGGCGCCACCGGCTTGGGCAGCGTACTCGCCGCGGTCGGTGCAGCCGCGCGCGGAGCCCCCTCTTGTTGACCCAGCGAGGGGCCCACCACGAACGCGACCCCCAGAAGACCCAGCCCAACCGCCACGATCCCTCGCGACGAAATCCTCATCGGCAAACTCCTTTTCACCGTCGCCCAGGAACTTTGATGGAACGCGACGTCATGATCCATCCAGGTCGCCGTACAGCTCGGCGTACCCATCGCGCCCATTCGCGCGAGCCCTCGCAACGCGAATTCTCCGCGACTTCAGGAAATCCCGCGAAATCTTGCGCCGAGATCCAAAAACGGTCAAGCCGGGTTCCTTCCTTCCTTTCCCCGGCGATCGCACCCATGCGGGCAAAATCGCGCGAAGCCGCGCTCTCGGCAAACGCCCGTCCGTGCGCCCGACCCGCCGGATCCCGGCGACTCGCCGGCCTCCCTGCCGGCTCGTGTCGCAACGATCGCGGGGAGCGTCACTCGCCCGTATAGGTCAGGACAAAGTCGTGGAATTTGTACTTCTTGTTGCGAGGGATCTCGCCGGCGGCCGAGAACAGGCTGAGCACCAGCTCGCCGAAGTGCTCGGTCCGGACGCAGTAAAAATTGTGCTTGCCCTCGCGCCGCGATTCGATGAGCCCCGAGACCCGGAGGAGAGCCAGATGATGGCTGACCGCGGGCTGGCTCTGGCCCAGCCGCTGGCAGAGGTCGGTCACATGCAGCTCGCCGTTGGGCGAGAGCGCCAGATAGAACAGAATCCGCAGCCGCGTCTCATCGCTGAGCAGCTTGAACACTCGGGACAGGTCGCGGACGGATTGTTCGGAAACCTCCGAGATCGCCGCGGCGGCCTCGCCATTGGATTCGTTCGACTGCTTGGCAGGCTTTCGTGCCATGATGGTGCAAGATCCTTTATGCTAGATGGAAAACACAACGGCCACGCGGGCCTCTCAATTCTCACTCACGAGGGACGGCAAACAGCAGGCAGGCAAGCGGGCGGACCGACTTGGTCGGATCCTTCCGCCGCCAGGGAGAGTCGGGAACGATCGAGCGAGAATCCAGGGACGGTCCTCGCGATTCTTCGGTTCGACGAATGAGCCGGTTTCCCTGGGGGTTGCGTTCGATCGCGGCGGCCTCGAATCGCGCCAGCGCCTGTCGCTGGCATCGAGGTTGCGCTCCTGGATTTACCATGGGCCATGCACAAACGCGCGTTGCTGGCAACGATGTCTATGGTCCATCAGTTGTTTAGCCATTATGAGGACGTCGTCAAGAGCCCGTGGCTCGAGAGCCGCCGCTTGAGCGATTCGCGGGCCGATTCGTCGAGCGGCACGAGCGGCAGGCGGAGCTCGCCCGAGCCGCGGCCCAGCAGGGCCATGGCGGCCTTGAGCGGGACTGGGTTGGGCGCGAGCGAGAGCAGGTCGCGACACAGTGGAAACAGCCGGCGATGCGCCGCCCGTGCGCGCTCGACCTGGCCCGATTCGAATGCGCTCACCATCCCCATGACCTCGCGCGGGACCAGGTTGGCGACCACCGAGATCACCCCCTCAGCCCCCACCGCGAGCATCGGCAGCGTGAGGCTGTCGTCGCCCGAAAGAATTGTCAGATTCGTCCGCTCGACCAGTTCC
>DAIDHE010000155.1 GCA_027459775.1 Planctomycetales bacterium
ATCTGGACGGCGACGGCCGGCTCGACCTGGTGGTCGCGCCGATCTTTGGACCCCAGGCCAAGCCGCCCGCCTATGTCGACCCCGCGCGACTGGTCGTCTTCCGGGGATTGAAGCCAGGCGCCCGCCCCGTGCCCGAGCCCGTGGGTTCGTGGCCAATCATGCACGCGATCGAGGTCAAGCCGATCTTCGGCGGCCAGCGGTCGTGGATCATCGCGGCGACCGACCTGGGAACGCCCCTGGTCGGCTGGGGAAGAAACCAGGCAGGCGCGACCCACGAGCAGTGGCTCGCCGGTCGGCTCTTGACCGGCGCGACCGGTGCGATCCCCTCAAAGCGAGGCGCGAGCGAGGTTCACGTCGGGACCATGTCCGACGGCCGTCGCTTGCTGGCGACGATCGAGCCCTGGCACGGCAACGTCGTGGCCGCCTATCAGGCGCGGATCGAGATCGGGGCCGAACAGGCCAAGCAGCTCGACCCCCTTCGCGAACGCAAGATCCTCGACGACACGCTCGACCAAGGCCACGCCCTCTGGGTCGCCGACGTCGATGGCGACGGCGACGACGAGATCCTGGCCGGCCATCGCGGCAAAAACCATTGCGTCTCGCTCTACGACTACAACCGAGCCGCCGATTCCTGGACCAAGACCGTCCTCGACCGCGCGATCGCCGCCCAGGATCTCCGCGGAGGCGACCTGGACGGCGATGGAACCCCCGACGTCGTCGCGGCCGGCGGATCGACCAGGAACGTCGTCTGGTATCGCTTCAAGAAGTGATTAGTGGTTTGTGATGAGTGGCTCGTCGGGAGACGCGGCGGCTCAGCCAAAACTCTTCCGCAAAAGCTCCAGGCTCTTGGGCAGCCCCGACTCGGGGGCGTCGTTCCCCTCGAACTCGAGCGAGATCCAGCCGCGATAATGATGCTTGCGCAAGATCGCGGCGATCTTCGCGTAATCGAGGTCGAGCGCGTACCAGCGCCCGCCGCCGTAATAGGTCTTGGCCTGCACGAGCGCGATCGGGACCGGGCTCGACGCCAGCTTCTCCATCTGCTCGTACGAATTGTCGAGGAAATTGCCGGTGTCGAGCGTGATCTTGAGCCACGGCGACTTGATCGACTCGACCAGCCGCAGCACCCCCTCGGCCGTTCGGCCCAGGCCCCAGTGGTTCTCGAGCCCCAGCACCACGCCGCAGTCCTGGGCGCGCGGGAGCAGCTTTTCGAGGGCGTCGCCCACCCATTTGAAAGCCTCCTCGTCGTCGTGGCCGGCCAGGGGGGGCTCGATCCCCTTTTTCTCCATGAAGGCGTCAAACGACTTGATGGTCCCCCAGCGCCCGGTGTTGATCCGCATTGTCGGGATGCCCAGCCGGTAAGCGACGTCGATCTGATAGAGGGTTTTCTGGACGTTGGTCCTGCGTTCCTCGCGGTCCGGCGAGACGAATCCCTGGTGGGTCGAAAAGCCCATGAGCGGCAGGCCCAGTGAGTGCGCTTGCGCCTTGAGCTTTTGCAAGGTCGCGTTGGTCTCGTCTTCCATCTGGATATGGAGGATCTCGACGCCGTCAAAGCCCAGGGCCGCCGCCCGGTCGATGCACTCGGCGATGGTCAGGCGCTTGGCGTTCGGGCGGAATTGCCAGAAGGAGTATGTCGAGACGCCGATGGGGTTGCGACTGGGGGCGGGCTGGGCGCTCTCCTGGGCGGCCTGGGCGATTTGCGATCGGCCGGTCTCGAGCGCCAGCCCCGCGGCCGCCAGCCCGAGGAATCGCCGCCGACCCAGCCCGTCTTCTTGTTCGTCGCGTTTGCCGTCTTGCATGTACTTGGTCTCTTGCCGGGAGGAAGATCGATCAAGGCGTGATCGAGAGGCGCAATGCAACGTACCGCGTACCGGCCGGCCGCGAAAGCGCCCGGCGGCGAAAAAGAAGTTTGGACGAAGGGTCCAGATGACGATGGCCCGGCCGACTCGTGGCGATTAGTCTAGGAGGTCGACCGGGACCAACCGAGGCCTGAGGGGAGGAACGGACGATGAATCGCGCGGCGAGCGGGATGATCGCGGTGGTTGCGACGGGACTTTTGGCGATGAGCTGCGCCCCGGCGCGCGGGCAAGCCCCCGCGGGCGCGACCAGGCCCACTCCCAAGGCCGCCGACCACGCGACCGAGGGCGACAAGGACGACGGCTTGGTGAGCCCTGGCGCGGCGCCCCGCGAGCGCATCATCTGGCCCGGCATGATGCGCTCGGGCGCGGTCATGCTGCCCAACGGCTGGTCGCTCAGGCCGGCCGGCCGCCAGACCAGGCTCGGCGACTTCCCGGTCCAGATCGCCGTCCATCCCCACGAGCCCGTCCTGGCGATCCTGCACGCCGGCTACGGCGATCACGAGGTCGTCACCGTGGACGCCGAATCCGGCAAGATCATCGGCCGGGCGATCGTACCGGCCAGCTTCAGCGGGCTCGTCTGGTCGCCCGACGGCAAACGGCTCTTCGCTGGCGGCGGATTCGACGACTTGATCTATCGATTCGATCACGCCCATGGTCTGCTTTCCGCCCAGACGAGCTTCGCTTACCCGGACAGAAAGTCGTTCCTGACCGAGGCCAACCGGAGCTTTGGCGAGGGCGCTCGCAAGAGCCAGCGGGTGCCGGCTGGGCTCGCCGTCTCGGCCGACGGCAAGACCCTCTACGTCGCCGCCGCCTTCGGCCACTCGCTGGCTCGATTCGACGCCGAGCAAGGAACCTTCCAGGACGAGCTCACCCTCGAGCCCGGCGGCTACCCCTACGCGGTCGCCATCGACGACGTTCACAAACGTCTTTATGTGAGCCTCTGGAGCAAATCGAGCGTCGCCGTGGTCGACCTCGCGACCTGGAAAGTCGCCGGCCGGCTGGCGACCCAGGAGCACCCGTGCGAGCTCTTACTGGCCCGCGGGGGCAAGGTTCTCTACGTCGCCAACGCCAATCGCAACACGGTCAGCGTCATCGACCCGCTCGAGGGGAAGGCGCTCGAGACGATTTCGACGGCCATCGACCCCCGTGCGCCGGCGGGGAGCACGCCCAATTCGCTGGCTCTCTCGCCCGACGAATCGATGCTCTACGTCGCCAACGCTAACACCAACAACCTGGCCGTCTTCAATGTCAAGACTCCAGGCGCGGCCGCTCCGTTGGGCTTCATCCCGGTGGGCTGGTATCCGACCTCGGTCCGGCTGGCGAAGGACGGCAAGACGATCTACACCACCAATGGCAAGGGGACGAGCTCGCGGGCCAACCGCGACGGCCCACGGCCGGGCTTCGCGGAGCGGGGGTCGATCCGCGAGTATATCGGCGGCTTGTTCCAGGGAACGCTCTCGCTGATCCCACGTCCAGACCCCCGCGCGATGGCCGCGTATTCACGGACGGTCTACGAGTGCAGCCCCCTCAAAAAGGGCGACCCGGCCGCCGTCGCCGGCAAGGCCCCGGCCGCCAACAACCCGATCCCCGCCAAGGTCGGCGACCCCTCGCCGATCCGCTACGTCGTCTACATCATCAAGGAAAACCGCACCTACGACCAGGTCTTCGGCGACCTGCCCCAGGGCAACGGCGAGCCCGCCATCTGCCTGTTCCCCGAGTCCATCACGCCGAATCACCATGCACTTGCACGTGAATTCGTATTGCTGGACAATTTCTACGTCGACAGCGAGGTGAGCGCGGACGGTCACGAGTGGTCGATGGGGGCTTATGCCAGCGATTTCGTCGAGCGGATCTGGCCCCTGGGTTATCGCGGCGACCGCCGCGTGCCGTATCCCTCGGAGGGGGCGATGCTCGAGCCCGCCCAGCCCGCGGGGGGCTATCTCTGGGACAAGGCCGCCGAGAAGGGGGTCTCGTATCGCAGCTATGGCGAATTCATCCGCGACGGCAAGACCCCGAACGACCCCGGCACGACCGCGGTGAAGGCGCTCGAGGGTCATTTCGACCCCATGTATCGCAGCTTTGACATGGACTATCCCGACGTCAAGCGCGCGGACCGGTTCCTGCATGAGCTCGCTCAATTCGAGAAGGCCGGCGCGATGCCGCGGCTGGCGATCGTCAAGCTGCCCAACGACCACACCGCCGGGACGGCGCCCGGCAAGCATACGGTGACCGCGTGCGTGGGCGACAACGATCTCGCCTTGGGCCGGATCGTCGAGGGGCTCTCGAAGACACAATTCTGGAAGCAAATGGCGATCTTCGTCGTCGAGGACGACGCCCAGAACGGCTCGGACCATGTCGACGCCCATCGCACGGTCGCCCTCGCGATCAGCCCCTTCACCAGGCGCAAGGGGGTCGACTCGACGCTCTACAGCACGAGCTCGATGCTCCGCACGATGGAGCTCATCCTGGGGCTCGAGCCGATGAGCCAGTTCGACGCCTCGGCGCGGCCGATGTATGCGTCGTTCACGGCCGAGGCCGACGCCGCCCCGTTCGTGCACAAGCCGGCAACCGTTGATCTCGACGCCCTCAACACCCGTCGAGAGCCTCTGGCCGACCTATCGAGCCGACTCGACCTGGACGGCGAGGACCGCGCGGACGATTTGTTGTTTAACGAGATCGTCTGGAAGGCCGTCAAGGGCGTGGACTCGCCCATGCCCCCGCCCGTCCGGGCGGCGTTCGTGATGCCGCGGCAATAATTGGGCGCGAACGTCGCCTACCCCGCGGGTTGATCGACCTCACCGTGGTGTGCCTTCGGATCGATTCCGCTGGACGATCCATTTGGGCCGGCGAACGAGGGGACGATTCGCGGAGCGGGTTCCTCGTCGCTGGGCGGCCCCTTGGCCCGGCGCGGCCCAAGGCTCGGCTTCGTGCTGTTCGGGCTTGGGGATCCAGGCTAGATTCGTTATTAGTGAGTGCTTGCTCCTCGTGTGAAGCCGTGGTTGTGGACCACGCTCGCGAGGTTGGGAGACGCGGATGCCGGATCGCTCCATGTCCAGGCCGGGTATCGAGGCATGGCGCGCATATCAATTGCGGGCGACTTTTCTGTCCACGCCTGGCGCATTGCCGCTCGAACCTCGTGGGTGGTGGGAGTCCGTGCTCGGCGAGCCTCCCGAGCGCGTCGAATCGAATCGGAAGGTTGGCCGTCACCTTGAGGAAGGACCGTTCCTGGGTGGTCTTCTCACCGTCAGCGTAGTGGCGAATCGAATCGATTGGGTTCTCGGCGCCGTCACTGATGCGGAGAGGGGTTTGGAGGACATTCCCGCGCTGGGATCGTACCCGGCCGTTCGCGACGCGTTCCTGGAGAGAATCTTTCGTTGGCTGCCCTCGGCCCCCGCCTGCCACCGCGTGGCGTTTGGCGGCCAGTTGTTCCTTCCCGTCACGGATCGAGAAGAGGGATATCGCCTGCTCGGCGCGTATCTGCCATTCGCTCCCAACCCGGAGGGCTCGAGCGATCTGAGGTATCAGATCAACCGGCCTCGCGAATCGCGAGCCCAACCAGGTCTGCCGATCAATCGCCTACAGACTTGGTGCCTGGCTTCGTTCCGGCTCCACGTCGTCCCAGCCGGCGAGACCCTCCAGCTCCCCAAGCTCCCCAAGCGATTCTCGATCTCGCTAGAGCCCGACGTGAGCACGGATGCTGAGTTCCACGAGCCACTCCCCGCGGATCGAGTTCACGACCTGGTTGCGGAGCTCGCGGGGCTCGCCACGGAGTTGGCGGCGGAAGGAGATCGTCCATGAGCTCTGGGATCATCGACCAAGCTGTTTTCCCCCCCAACCCAACTTGGACCCTCGATCAAACGCCGCGGCTTTCGACCGGGGGTTCGGCCTCGGAACGTCAACTCTTCGTCCCCATTGGGGACCGCGCCCGGATCGACTCCGCGGCCTGTTCCTCGGCCTGGGGTTTCCAGTTCGGGTTCGAAGTAGCGACTGACGACTCCGCGACCGCGATCGATCTTTTCCCCTGGGACGATCTTGAATTTGAACGATCGCCTCGAAGCGTTCTCCGAGGTCGTCTGTTCGATGTTGTACGCGATCCCGATCAACGAAGTTCCCTGACCGGGAGGCTTTTCCCACATCTCCTCAAGGGTCCGCCAGCGAGGAGGCGTCTTGTCCACGAGACGCTGAGATGGTTCGCGGCGCCTGAGGACGTTCTCGTCAATTCCCTCTTGCTCTTCTTCCGGTACGGCGACGCCGAGCCCTTGACGGTCGGGGCGGGGTTGCTGTTGGATCTCGGCGCACAATCCTGGCCCGTCCTGGAGGCGTTCGCCAGGACGCGCCGACCGGAATGCGCCTACTTCGTCACCGCCATCGCCGTCCTCCGGACCGTCGACGTCCAAAAGCGACTGGATCTCTTGAAGTGTCTGGCTCGATCCGACGACCCAGAGCTGCGATGGCGGATTCTCGAAGCCCTGAATGAGTTCTCGCTGGATGAGGCGACTCCAGTTCTGGAAGCTCTGGCGCAGGATGGTGGGCTCGACGACGCGGCGAGCTCGGCCGCCAAGGAACGGCTCGAACCCGCGTCCGAATCATGAAACCGCGCTGCCCAAAGAGCCCCCACCCCTAGGATGATCCCCGTGCGAGGACTTCCGCGTTGGTCGATCGCGGCTACCTGATTCGTGTCTGCTCGGGCGGCCTTGAGAATTGGTTCTCCGAGAAGGATTCCCTTCCCGCCCTTTTCAGAAACACCGACACCGAGCACTCGACGTACCATGTCGAATCGGACGTGGATGAGGCGCTGGCCGTCGCCGCCCACCAACTGATCAAGCCCTCTCGAACTCTTGACACCCAGTGCGCTCTCCGAATCCGCTTTTCTGACCTCACGGAATTCGGAATCCCCGTCGATCCACGGCGTCTCGGGCAGACGGGCGTGGCCAACGTCGATCACAGCCACCGCGACCTGATCGGCGACAAGACCACCATGGCAAGCCTCACCTCGTGGATACGAAAGCGGTCGCTCAACGGGGAGGATCGAGTCCGAAGATTCAACAAGTAACAATTGCAAACCTTGATCGAAAGGATTCTCGACATGGGAGTCGAGGAGCGGCCCACGATGATCGCGGAGCTCTGCGAAACAGTCTTGAAGCGTCGCGAGCGGCCGACCCACGACCGAGAGCGGGCACTCCGCGAGCTTTCCACAATCCGGCTGCCGGATTGGGCGATTCGGCCGATCGCATTCGAGTTCTTCAAGCAGCGACAAGCCGGCGCGGGTTCGGCCTCCGACGACTGGTCTCGTGCGATCGATCGTCTCCGAGATGCTTATCGCGATCATTTTCTTGCGATGCATTGGATCAATGAGCCATGAAAAGCGTCGCACTTGACCGCCCGCGTTCCCGATCCGCGCCGGTCGCGTCCGGGATCCCCTTTCATCGACCGATCGATTGCGATAAAAAGTATGAATGATTCGCTCGGATGAGGCGACGCGTCCGACGGGTGGGCGCTCATCCGATGATCGCGGTTGCGACGAACAGGGGTGATGCGTGGGATGGTCGTGGCGACGAAGCGCGTCGTTCGGCCCGTTCCGGCTCAATTTCTCGAGATCCGGCGTAGGCGTCTCGATGGGCGTCCGTGGGGCCGGGGTCTCGGTCGGGCCGCGCGGGGCCTATGTGCACGTCGGGGCAGGGGGGGTCCGCTATTCCCAGCGGATCGGCGCGGCCACGCGCCAGGGCCGTTCAAGACCGGCGGTACCGAGGCCCGTGCCGGCCCCTGTCATGGCGCCCGCCGTCGAGCACGCGCCCGCGATCGAGTTTGAAGACTCCACCAGCGATGCGCTCCTGGACCAGATTCGCCGGAAGGCGCGAGCGCAGCCCCTCATGCCCCTGGCGATCGGCATCGGAGTGGTCGGCCTGATCGCCTACGGCTGCTTGTGGAGCGCGGTCAACGCCGAGCCCGCGCGATCGATCGCGCTCGTGGTCGGCGTCCTGGGTCTGGGCTCGCTTCCGTGGGTGTCATGGCTCGATCGCCGACGGTGCCAGTTGTTGATTCATTATCAGTTAGACCCGCTCGGAACCCGGGTTCAAGACGCCCTCGATCGCCTGTTTGGCGAGTTCGCCCAGGCGCGGGCGATCTGGACCGTCCAGAACGAACAGCTCGTCGGCGATCTGAAGAGCGGCGGCGGGCTCGTCGCCGTGGGGCGCAGGCCGGTTCACCTGGGGACGGGAACGCCTTCGTTCCTGGCGACCAACGCGCGGGTGGGCGTGCTCAAGCTCGACGACGCCGCCCTCTCGTTCTTTCCCGATCGCGTGCTCCTGTTTCGCGGACGCGACGTTCACGGCCTACGATATGCCGATCTGATGATCGAATCGGGCACGATCGACATCCTCGAGGAGGGGTCCGTTCCGCACGACGCCCACGTGGTCGGCACAACCTGGCGGTTCGCCCGGAAAGACGGCGGACCCGACCTGCGGTTTAACAATAACCGCCAGATTCCGATCGCGCGGTATGGGACGCTCAATCTCTGGTCGGACGCGGGCCTGCAATTGCGGCTCCATCTTTCGGCCGAGGGCTCGGCCGCGGCGGCGGCGCGGTCTCTGCGCGAGGTCCAGGACGCGGTCCGGCGGATCGAGGCCCGACCCGCGGGGCCAGAGCGGCTGGAGGCGCTCCCGAGCCTGGACCACGACCCTCCCCCCTTGCTCGCCCCAATTCGCGGGGCCGTTCGGGGCCTCTTCGCGTTCCTCTCGTTTCGCTGGCTGACCGGCCTTCCCGAATGGTCCGCGCCCGCCGTCTGGGGAGTGCTGGCCGCGCTCGCGCCGGCCGCGCTCATCGTGCGGTTCGCCCGAGGATCGCTGGCCGGCGACCTGGCCCTGGGCGCGGCCCTGGCCGTCACCGCGGCGTGCGTGGCCCGGCTCGCGATCGACCACACCAGGCGCGTCCGCGAGCGCAAGGCGCTCGCGTCGGCCGCGGCCCAGGCGCGGTTCCGGGCCGCGGTCGCGCTCGAGATCAAACGCGGGCCACTCGACGATCTGCGGCTCGCCGACCTGCTCGCCGCCAGCAACGCCTCACGCAGCGACGCCCACACGGTCGGCGAAGAGATCTTGGCCGACCTCGCCGCGCGGTTCCTACGCGACGGCGTGATCACACCCCAGGAACAGGCAATTCTCGACACGCTGACCAGGGCCCTCGAGATCGACCCCGGTCGAGCCCAGAGCGTGCTGTCACGGGCAAGGGCCGCCCGCGATCAAGCGGCGGTCGCCCCACCGCCCGGCGGTCGCGCCACCACCGACGACGAAGCCCGAATGCTCGAGCGGCTCAAGGCCTGGGCTCAATCCCCGCCGGGACGCGGCGGTCGATCGTAGGCTCAGTCGCTGAACTCGATCGCGTCGAGCGGAAGCTGGCGGCAATGGATCGGAAGCTTCTCGCCGGCCGAAGTGATCAGCTTGGAATAGACCGTTCCGTCGATCGTGCTCCGAATGAACCGGACCGCCCCGTCGCAAAAACCGGCGCTAAAGCCCCCCTCGTGGGGGCTGTTCGGGAACGGAAATGAGCCCTCGATCGTCAGATTATGGCCGAAATTGATGTTGGTATATGTTCCTTCCTTGTTTGCGAAGGCCCAACCAGGCCCGTCGACGCCGCCATTCGGGTTAAGGCCCCCCGTGGTGCAGTCGAGCGACGCGGGGAAGCTCCCGTCGCCGCACACGTTTGACGGGCCGAAAAACGAGGTGAAGTTGGGCAGCGGCGTGGCCCAGTTCGTGAGCAGGCCCCGGGAATAGAACGTGGGCTCTGCGCTCACGCCGGCGAGGGTGTTTTCGCTCAGCACCAGCGTCCAGGACTGCCCATCCGAGATATCCGCGTGAGTCGACCGGACGTTCCAGGGGATCGTCACGTTTTGCCCGATACCCTCGGGGAGCTTCGTCTCGATGAAC
This sequence comes from Planctomycetales bacterium, assembly GCA_027459775.1. Taxonomy (GTDB): domain Bacteria; phylum Planctomycetota; class Planctomycetia; order Isosphaerales; family Isosphaeraceae; genus JAKBAP01. The sequence continues at coordinate 9,776 of DAIDHE010000155.1, forward strand.
ATCACACCCAGCCGCCGGGTGACGTCGACCGTCTTGGTCCAGTCCACAGGGGTGGTCGACCACGCGAGCGGCCTTGCGGTTGGCGCGGGAGTACCGTCGGTCGCGCCGCCGACCCAGCCCACCGGATCGGCGTGCCAGAGCGCGAAGCCGCCGTTCACGACGTAGCTCAGGTTGCCGCGATTGAGGAGGACCGTCTCGTCATCCGGGCATCGCAAAACGCCGATCGCGGTCTCGGCGATCGGATTGTTGCTGGCCTGGCCTTCGCCATGGTGCGTGGAGTCGAGGTACGAGACGGCCGATCCCCCGGCCGCCATCCTCCATTGATCGAGCAGTTCTTGATGATCGAGCCAGGGCAGGACGAGTACGACCCAGCTCGACATCGGCACGCCCCGCGGCTCGCCTTTCGCGCCGGGGAAATAGGTCGGCACGACCGACGCGCTGGGATCCGTGTTTCCCCGGGCCAGATTCTGGAGTGTGATCTCGTCCTCGGCGAAGACGCCCGACGGGGGGAAAGCGTTATGCGCGTTGACATAACCCAGGATCGCCAGCTCGACATTGCGCAGGTGGCTCCGGCACTGCTCGCGACGACTCACACCGCCGGTGTGGTCGAGCCAGGGGACCATGAGCCCCACCGCGATCCCCACGATGAAGATCGCCATGATCCAATCCGTCAGCGTGGCGCCCCTTTGACCACTCCGCTGAGCACGTGATGTCATGGCCTATCCTTTCACGTGAACATAATATTTATCATCGCTCTGATCGCACTTGACGCGGCGAAGCCGCAACTCGTCCGTACGGAGCCGCTGGGTCGCGGCCTTACAGGCTGCAATACCAAGAGAGAATGGCATTTGGGGGTCATCGCGACATGGCCATCCCAGGGCTGCGCCCTGGGCTATCATCTCTCAGAGGTCGTCTAGAAAGCCAGTTTTGTCACGAGTCTACGGACCATCAGAGAAATCATCGATAATTCGATAAAGGCCTCGCTCGATGACGTCGTTCCCTCATAATCCTTGCTCAAGCGTCGCGACCTGCCGAGCC
>DAIDHE010000165.1 GCA_027459775.1 Planctomycetales bacterium
TTTCTCGGTTTTTTCTTCTCTGTGTCTCTGTGGTTCAATCTCCTGAAAGCAGGCTGTGATGAATCACCAAGCCCTGCATCCCCCAGTCTCTTGGTTCCCCTCTCCTTGCCTCCGTGTTTTAGCCCGGCCGTCCGCAAATTAGCCGCGGAGCCTGGCCCCCAGCCGGTCCCGGCAAGCCGCCGTCACCGCCTCGATCGCGCGGTCGACCTCGTCCCCAGTAAGTGTTCGCTCGGGACCGCGGAAAATCATGCTGAAGTGGACGCTTTGCTCGTCCTCGGCCAGCCCGCCCCCGCGAAAGGTGTCGAGATACTCGACCGATTCCAGGATCGATCCGGCTGCGCTCCTCACGGCGGATTCAAGCTTGTCCCAGGTCTGCGAGCGGGCGACGACGAGCGACAGATCCCGGGCCACGGCGGGAAACTGCGGCGGTGGCGTGAACGGCGGGACGAGCCGCGACCGCGCTTCCAGAAGATCAAACGCCAGCTCCGCCGCCGAGCACGGCCCGCGCAGATCCATGGCGCCGCATGCCGCCGCGGCGACCTCGCCCAGGCAGCCAAGGATGTGATCCCCCAGCCTCAGTTCGGCCGCGCGACCGGGCTCGAAGAGCGGAATCGAGACGGGGCGCGTGCTCAGCCGCCCGTGCACGTGCAGGCGCTCGAGCAGGGATTCGACCACCCCCTTGAGCTCGCGAAATCCCCTCCCCGACACGAGCCCAAGCCGCGTCGGCTGATCGGGAAGCTCGAGCCCCGCGCGCGGCAGGTAAACCTGGGCGATCTCGAAGAGCGACGCCTCGCCCCGGCCGCGGGCCTCATTATACGCCCGCGCGGCCAGCAGGCCGGGCGCGATCGCCATGCGCAGATAAGCCTCACGCTTCCGGCTCGCGTGGTCGACCCGCAAGGGATCGCCGGGCGTCCAGTCCACACTGACCGGCTTTGCCAGCCGCTCCTCCACCAAACTAAACGTGGCCGCCTCGTCGAATCCGCAACCGATCATCGCCTCGCGAACCGCGGATTCCACCCGCTCGCGCCGCGACCGCGTCGCGCTCGTGAGCGGCACCGCCCGATCGCCGGGAATGTGATCGTAGCCCTGAATTCGGCCGACTTCCTCGATCAGGTCGATCTCGCGCTCGAGGTCGGGGCGCCACGAGGGCGCGGTCACCACCAGCTCGGCCGGGCTCGAACCCAACCGCTCGAGCCCCAGCCTCTCGAGGATTCCCCCGGCCGTCGCCAGATCCACCGGAGCACCCAGGATGCGCTCGATCGCCCCATCACGGAGCCGGATCGGCTTCCGCTCGCGGACGGATTCTCCGACGTCAATCGAGCCAGGATGGAGCTTTCCGCCAGCGAACTTGAGAACGAGCTCCGCGCATCGCCTGCTGGCCCAGTCGACGACTTCGGGGTCGATCGGGCGCTCGAAACGGAAGCTGGAAGGGCTATGCAGCCCCAGCGCCCGCGACGTCCGCCGCACGCTTCCGGGATCGAACCGAGCAGCCTCGATCAGGATGTTCCGGGTCGCGGGGCCGATCTCGGTCTCCGCGCCCCCCATCACGCCGGCCAGGCCGACCGGGCGACTCTGATCGGCGATCACCAGCATCCCGGGCTTGAGCTCGTACACGCGATTGTTGATCGCCACGAGCGTTTCGCCCGGCCGCGACAGCCGGACCACCAGCCGCTTGCCCTCGAGCTTGTCCAGGTCGTAGGCGTGCAGCGGCTGGCC
>DAIDHE010000177.1 GCA_027459775.1 Planctomycetales bacterium
AAGCGGGCGCGGAACGATGCCGAGATGAGACAACGAACCGAGGGAGACACTTGCTCCCAGACGCCGGGAGCAGCGAGTTCTTAACACAAGATCCGACCTCTGGCTAGTCGGTTTGGAGCAGCCCTGGCGGGCGAGATTCGCGCTGAGGCGTCGTCAGGAGGTGGACCGCGCTTGGGACTGGGCCTCGAGTATCATCCGAAGATAAGATCTGGGTTCGAGATCGGTCAGGCCGAGCGACCCGGCGAGGGCGGTCACGGCGGCCTGTGCCGCGGGGATTTCGGAGTCAGTCGCCGCCAGGGCCTCGATCTCGGCGAATGCACCGAGCCCCAGGACCTGGTCGAGGGTGATCAAGATCGGGATCGCCCCGGCGACAAGGCGATAGGTGGTCCGTGTTTTTTCGACCAGGCCGACCGGCCGAAAGCCGAGCCTGGCGAGCAGGGCTGAAAAGTCGCCAAAAGACGCCGGCCCTTCAGCGATCGCGATTTCGATTTCTTCGCGGGTCTTGGTCGGCCCGGCCTGGCGTGGCCCTTTATAGGTGACACAGTTCGAGCCGCCGACCTGGCGGATGCGAAAGGCCTCGTGGGTTTGAGCGAAGTCGCGGGCCGGGTGGTTCCAGTACAAGTCGCGCTCGACGACGGCGGGCGAGGGGGTCGCGCCTTGGGCCAGGAGCTCGGCGGCCAGTTGGTCCAGGCCGGCCAGGCGGAATTTCATTTCGATTTCGTAGGCCATGATCTGATGAGATTAAAGGGATCGTTTCGTCTGGGTCAATCGCGTGCATCTGAATCGCGCCTCCGGCGGTGGTTTGAAATAATCACGACGGGGGACGAATATCCCCTGAGCGCGGGGGGCTGAACGACCCTTCAAGGTCGGTTTTCACCGGCACGCGCGAGGGGCGGGCGGCGCGATTTGCGGCCGTTACTCTCAACCACCCACACCAGATCGTTCAACGAGGAGAATCGTCGTGGATTGGCTGTTCACAGGCCCGTCGGCATTTGGAGGTCAGGCTGCGGGCTGGTCACAACTTGATGTACTGCTGGCAATTGGGGAGTTCCCCAGCGGGCTGGGCTGGGTCATCGGCCTGGCGATCGGGCTCTTGCTGACGACTGAGGTTCTTGGGATGCGCTACATCGCCAACAGCTCGGTCGGGGTGGTGGAAAAGCTCTGGTCGCTGAAGGGTTCGGTGAGCGAAGGGCGGATCATCGCCCTGGACGGCGAGGCGGGCTATCAGTGCGACCTGTTGCGCGGCGGTCTGCATTTTGGGCTATGGCGCTGGCAATACCGGATCCACAAGGTTCCGCTCGTGACGGTGCCACAGGGCAAGATCGGATATGTGTATGCGCGAGACGGGCAGGCACTCGCTCCCAGCCAGACGCTGGGCCAGGTGATCCCTTGCAACAATTTCCAGGACGCGCGGCGGTTCTTGATCGGCGACGCGACGAGCCCCGACCAGGAGCCTGCGCTGGGCCAACGCGGCCGCCAGCGGGCGATTCTGCGCGAGGGTGTGTACGCAATCAACCTGGCGCTCTTCACGGTGATGACCGAGGCCATGGTCTATCGTCTGGCGGCGTGCGGCCGGCAAGAGTTGGCCACGCTGGCGGCCTGGCAAAAAGAGCTGGGCGACGTCGAGGGCTTTGATCCCGTGCGGATCGGTCGGCCGGTGGACACCCCCGATCCTTTGAACACCGAGCGGAAACTCTCCATCGACAGCATTGGCATCGTGACCGTCCACGACGGCCCGTCGCTTCCCCCCGGCGAGATCATCGCGCCGGCCGTCGGCGTCGACCGTTCCGACAAGGATTATCACAACAACTTCCAGGACACCGAGGCGTTCCTCCGCTCGGGTGGGCGCAGGGGGCTGCAGTACGTCCCGCTCACCGACGGCACCTATTTCATCAATCGCTGGTTCGCCACCATCGAGACCAAGCCCAAGACGTTGGTCCCGATCGGCTACGTCGGCGTGGTCGTGAGCTATTTCGGTCGCAGCGGCAACGATCTGTCCGGCCAAGGGTTCCGCCACGGTGAGCGGGTCTCGGAGGGCGAGCGCGGCGTTCAAGAAAAGCCGCTCGGGCCAGGCAAGTACGCCTTCAACACCTACGCCGGAAGCATCGTCCTCGTGCCAACGACAAACTTTGTTTTGCACTGGGTCACCGGTCGATCGGAATCGCACCGCTACGACGAGAGCCTGCGCTCGATCGACCTGGTCACGCGCGATGCCTATGAACCCACGCTGCCGCTTTCGGTGGTCGTCCACATCGACTATCAGAAGGCCCCCAACGTCATCCAGCGGTTCGGGGACGTCAAGAAGCTGATCACCCAGACCCTGGACCCCATGCTCTCCGCGTATTTCCGCGACGTCGCTCACAAGCGGACGATGCTGGAATTGCTCCACGAGCGCGACTCGATCCAGCAAGAGGCCGCCAACGAGCTGGGGCGCAAATTTCACAATTTCGACATCGAGTGCGTGGACGTGCTGATCGGGAAGCCAGACACCGAGCAGTCGGGCGGGAAGATCGAGACCTTGCTCGAGCAATTGCGGCTGCGGCAGCTTTCGCTGGAGCAGGTCGAGACCTATAGCAGGCAGGTGGCGGCCGCCGAGAAGCTGCTCAAGCTCAACGAGGCTCAGGCACAGGCGCAGATGCAGACGGAGCTCTCGAACTCGCTGGTGCGGATCAAGATCACCGAGAACGAAGCCGAGGCCCAGCTCGCAAAATCGCGCAAGCAGGCCGAACAGGTTGTGGTGATGGCCGAGGCCGACAGCCGGCAGCGGATTCTGGCGGGCCGGGGCGAGGGCGCGCGGATTCTGCAGGAGGGTCTTTCGGAGGCTTCGGTCCAGCTCCAGAAGATCGAGTCGTACTCGGACCCGCGGCTGTACGCCCTGGCAAAGGTCGCCGAGAACCTGGCGCAGTGCACCCAGCCGCTCGTGCCCGAACGGGTCTTCATGGCCGGCGGCTCGGGTGCGGGCGATTCGCAGGCCGGTGGGGCGGCCGGCAACGGCCTGGTCGGCCTGCTCGTGTCCTTGCTGGTGGCCGAGAAATCGGGCTTCCATCTCGCTGACCATCCCCAGGCTTCCGAGCTCCGGGCCTTCACCGAGCTCGTGACCAAGGGCGCGATGGACTCGATCAAACAGGCCGTCAGCGAGAGCGCCATCGCCAACCCCGTAGCCCCCGCAAACCGAATCGCGACCGCGGCAGCCCGGCTCGACGACCCGACGACCACCCAGAACGGCGTCTGACCATCGAGAACCGACGGTCGGGAAGCTGGGCATCGGCGTCGATGCGTGCAAGATCGCACCCCTTGCCCAGCGTTCCGGCTTCCTTTCGTGGTCCGCCTGGCATATCTTGGGTGACCGGACGAGGACGTCCCTCGTCCGGGCCGTGATCAGAAACCGGCATCCGAAGGACCGAGAGCGAGCTCGAGATGGAATCTGGACTCCAAAACCACGGCGCGGATCGGTCGGACCTCGGGCGAGCCGCCATGGAAGCCGCGCCGGAGTTCGCAACCGAGGCCGAACGCAAGGAGTGGCTGCTCCAGACCCTGGGCGAGCCACTCTGCCGACGCATCGGGCTCTACCGGATCCCCGCCGACTTCGTCTTGTCGGTCGTGATCCCCGTCTATAACGAACGAAAGACCATCCACGAAATCCTGCGGCGCGTCCGTCAGGTTCCCGTGCCGACCCAGATCATCGTGGTCGACGATCACTCGAAGGACGGCACCCGCGAGATCCTGCGCGACCTCAAGGACCGCGAAAGCGACCTCGTGGTCGTGTTTCACGAGCGCAATCAAGGCAAGGGGGCCGCGCTACGGACCGGCTTCCGACACGCCACAGGGCAACTGGTGATCGTCCAGGACGCCGACCTGGAATACGACCCCGACCAATACCCCGAGCTGATCCAGCCAATCATCGAGGGCAAGGCCGACGTGGTCTTTGGCTCGCGATTCGTGGGCGAGACGCATCGCGTCCTCTATTTCTGGCATTCGGTGGCGAACAAATTCTTGACACTTCTTTCGAACATGTTCACGAATCTCAACTTGACAGACATGGAGGTCTGTTACAAGGTCTTCCGCCGCGAGATCATCCAGGGGATCACCCTCAAGAGCGACCGGTTTGGATTCGAGCCCGAGGTGACGGCCAAGGTCGCGCGCTTTCAGATGCCGGGCGCGAACGGCGAGGGGCCGCGGTCGTGCCGGATCTACGAGATCCCGGTCTCCTACCACGGCCGAACGTATCGTGAGGGGAAAAAAATCGGAATCAAGGACGGTTTCCAGGCGCTTTATTGCATCGTGCGCTACGCTTTCACCGACTAGGACTCGCCCCATGCGGAAGATCGCGCCGGCTCGGCTGCTCTTGGTTTGGGGATTGGTCGGGTGTCTGGCCGGCCTGGAGGCCCCCGCCTGGGCGCAGACGACCCAGGCCGGCGTCAACACCGACGCGAATGCGGCCGCGAAGAAGGCGGCTGGCAAGCGCAAGCCCGGGGTTGATCGAGGGCGAACCAAGCACTCCGCGGCCAATCCCGACGGCACGTACATGGGGCGGCGGATCGCCGACGTGATGTCGTGGGAGGGCGCCGACTGGCTGTTTCGCGAGACCCGGGTCCAGGAAGAGCAGCCCGAGGCGATGCTCGACGCGCTCAAGATCCCACGCGGGGCCGTCGTGGCCGACGTCGGGGCGGGCGCGGGCTATCATAGCATCCGCCTCGCCCGGCGGGTGGGGGCCAAGGGGATGGTCCTGGCGACCGACCTCCAGCCCGAAATGCTCAGGATGCTCAGGGAAAACGCCCGCACCGCCCGCGCGACCAACATCAAGCCCATTCTGGCGTCCCAGGACGACCCCAAGCTGCCGGTCAACAAGCTCGATTTGGTCTTGATGGTCGACGTCTACCACGAATGCACCGACCCCGAGACGATGCTCAAGGCGATCAAGCAAGCGCTCAAGCCTTCAGGCCGGCTGGTCCTGGTGGAATTCCGCGCGGAAGATCCCGAGATCCCGATCAAGCCCGAGCACAAGATGAGCCTCAAACAGGTGCGCCGCGAGGTCGAGCCAATCGGATTCGTCTTCAAGGAATCGCTCGAGTTTCTCCCCTGGCAGCACGTCATCGTCTTCGAGAAGCCGGCCGAGCCCAAGAAACCTGAGACGAGCAAATCGGCGGCCAAGACAGGCGCACCGTAGCGGGCGATGGCGCGATCCTCGCGATCCACGGTCTTCCCGACGGCGACCGCGAGAGTACACTCGAGAGATCGGTTGCCACGGTCGTTGGATTCCACGACTGGAGGATACGCCATCATGGCCGGCGATTTCGAGCTCGAGACGGCGGAGCTGGAGATTCTCATCTCACCCTCGGCGCACGATGGGGGGGCACCCAAGCCGGCCTCGTCGGCAGTGCAAGCGCGGATTGCCGCGCTGTCGCATCCAGGCAAGGTCCGCCCGACGAACGAGGACCATTTCCTGGTCACGCAGGTACGTAGGGAACAGCACGTCCTGGTCACCAACGTCCCCCAGAAGCATCTGCCGAATCTGGCCAGCGACGAGGGATACCTGATGGTGGTCGCCGATGGAATGGGAGGAATGGCCGCCGGCGAGGTCGCCAGCCGGCTGGCGATCACGACCGGGCTGAAATTGGTGCAAAAATCGGTGAAATGGGGCTTCAAGATCAATCAGAAAGAGGCCCGCGAGCTGGTCGAGCGGGTCCACCGCCAGCTTCAGGAGATCGACCGTGTGCTCACCGAGCGCGGCGATTCCGACCGCAAGCTCTTTGGCATGGGGACGACACTGACGGCGGCGTACTCCGTTGGCGTCGATCTTTTTGTGTTTCACATGGGGGACTCGCGGGCCTATCTCTATCGCAAGGGCAAGCTCAGCCAGCTCACCAAGGACCACACCGTCGCCCAGGCCATGGCCGACGCGGGCTACATCGCTCCCGAGGAAGTGCGAACGCACAACAAGCGCAACGCGCTCACCAACTTTCTGGGCGGGCATTCGGGGAAGGTCAAGGCCGACGTGCGCTGGCTGCGACTGGCCGACGGCGACCGGATCCTGCTGTGCAGCGACGGCCTGACCGAGATGGTCGAGGACGCCGCGATCGCGCGCATCCTGAGCAAACATCCCGATCCGACCACGGCGGTGCAGGCCTTGGTCGACCAAGCCCTCGCGGGGGGCGGACGAGACAATATCACGGTCGTGGTCAGCCAGTACGCGCTTCCGACCTCATCGCTCGCGGCGCCCGACGACGCGTCGGACCCGACCCGGTCATGAAGGTCGTGGTCTCCGTCTCGAGCAGGTGGCGGCTTCTGGGATCGAGCTTCAGCGTGATGGCGAGCGGTCGCCGGCGGGTCGGCGGTGTTCGAGCTCGCCGATGAGTTTTTCGAGATCCTGGGGAATGGGGGCCTCGACGCGAATGGGCTTGCCGGTACGGGGGTGAACAAGCCCAAGCGCCTGGGCGTGAAGCGCCTGGCGTGGGAAAGGAACGGGGAAGGGGGGTGTACTTCGGGGCCGATAGACGGGCTCGCCAACGACGGGATGGCCGAGCTCGGCCAGATGGATTCGAATCTGGTGTGTTCGCCCGGTCTCGAGCCGGCACGCGAGCCGGGTTGCGAGAGGGCCGTAAGAGTCGGTGGTTTCGTAATGGGTGATGGCGGGAGAGCCCTGGCCGGGCCTGCGCGCGGCCCCGCGCCTTCCGTCGCCGCGATCGGCGACCAGGGGAAGGTCGATCGAGCTCCGCTCGGGTACGATTCGCCCCTCAATGATTGCGAGGTAGAGCCGCTCAACGTCGTGGGCCCGAAACAGGGCCTGAAACGGGCGCAAGGCGGCAGGCCGGGTGACGATCAGGATCGCACCTGACGTCCATTGATCGATCCGATGCACGATCCCCACATAGGGTCGCTCGCGGCCGCGAACGCGTTTCAGATACTGGCCGGCCCGCTCGAGTAACGTGTCGGGCTCGCGCAGTGTCGTCGGCTGGGTCAACACGCCCGCCGGCTTGTCGACGATCAGGAGGTCGTCTTCCTCGTACAAAATCCTGAGCTTGCGCCCAACCCGATCGGGACGCGGTCGCGATCGCTCCAGCACAACCTCGACGGTATCGGGAACCTCGCGTGCCGGGTCGTCGCAGACCTCGCCCGCGACGTCGACCTGACCCCGCTCGACGGCGTTGACGGCCGAGCGCCGGGATAATCCAAATTGCTCGGCGACTCGCTTGTCCAAACGCAACGCGGAAACCGTGAAAGGGTCAGAGGATCAAAATCACACCGCCAAAACCCACCACTCGACTTTACCCCCGCGGAAGACAGGCTTGCAAGATTCCTCCCTTCTTAGCCGGGACAGCGTTCCTGGCGAAAAGTTTGGTTGCTGGACTCCTGGGCCTGGTAGAGTAGTCCCTCGAACCCTTCCATGCCTGGTACTGAGGCGTAGACGACGATGCGATGGACTCAGCGGTTGACCATCATTCTGATCGCGGTCGTCGCTACCGCGGCCCGGTTCGCCACCGGGCTCAGAAGACGAACCCGCTTCGGGCCATTACCGCAAGTCGAGCCGATCTGGGAAGCTCCCGACCCAGGCACCCCGAGCGACTTCGCACTGTACATTGGCAACAGGGCGTTCGAGCCGGGCGCGATCGATATCCGCGTCGAGATCGACGGCCGCACCGTCGTACAAGAGGTTTTCGAGATCGACATCCAGGTGCCCTACACGCGCTTCCGACTCGACCTCACTCCCGGGAAGCACCGGCTCAAGGCCGAGACGCGGCGGGGCCAGGCCATCCTGGAGAGAGAAATCTCCATCCCTGAAGAATCGCATATCACGATGAGCTACTATTACTACGAGCCCTGGTTCCTCGGTGGGGAAACCGGACCGATGATCACGTACCATGCGGAGGAAACTCCGTCGCTACCCCCATGGCTCTGGGGGGATCATGGCTAGATGCCTTCAGGGTTCGCCCCGCGCTGCGCGAACGGCTTCCTTGTCCGCTCGGTCCGCGGCCTGCGCGAAGAGCCGGTATTGCCTCCGCACGGCTTCGACGAGCGTGAGGTGGAGCGGCGCGGCGGGCGCGACGGTTCGGAGGCGACTCAGGATCACCGGCTCCATGGCGGGGGTGGACGGCTGGAGAATCGTCGCCGTGGGAGCAAAAGGGAGGAGGAATGCCTGCGTGACCGCCAAACACGCGGCCCCCAGCGCCAGCCCGACGATGTGAGCGTCCGAGAACAGACCTCCCTGGAGAGCCGTCTCGAAGCCGCTTCGGCTACGGATTCGGGAGAGGGCCTCGGCAGGCGCTCTGCCACCCGATTCCGCCTCCGCGAGCATCCGGGCGTCGAGGAATTCCTCGAGCACCGCGACGTCCCGCCAGTCCAGGGCGCGCTCGGTCTCCTTGCTCTTGATCAGATCAGGGAGCGCCAGAAATGACAGAGTGCGTCCACCGTAGAGCCCCTTTTCCTTGCGAGCGTAGAGCTCCGAGAAAGGGGCCAGCAGGTGGTTTCCACACCAGAACTCGAGCCATTCCTCGCGGCCGTCCGCTAGCCGGCCTATCTGAAACCGTCGAAACGAGTGTGGACGCCAAGTCGGCCCCTCGATCACGGGTTTCCCGGCGAAAAGCGGGGTTGCCGGAAGTCGCGACGAGAGATCGGCCCAACTGTTAGGCGCAAGATGCAGGGCAAAGTCGGTGGTGTTACGACTCAACCCGTAGTACCTGACGGCGTGCCCCCCCATGACGAGGCAGGGAATCCCAACGCCGTCCAAGGCCGCGATGATTTCGGCGAGCCGGCTCTCGGGGTTCACAAGAACGAGTCCTCGCGGCCCCGGCTGCCGCGGACGCGGAGGAGCGTGATGAGCGGATGCTCCGCGAGTTCTTCATCGGGGATCGGCTGCCCGAGCAATGCGAGGATCTCGGGGAGCGACTCGTCGAGGTAGATTTCCTCGGCCTCGTCCAGGGTTCTCGCCCTCCCGTCGAGGATGAGGCGCAGAACCGGATCGTCCGACACGCCAGGGATTTCCCCGTCCTTTGTCTCCATCGATCTTCCCTCGGCCGCCGTCGAGCTTGATTCTCGTCAGATCCACTTTAACACAAACGTCGACCGCCGTCGGGAGGGTCAGCCAAGGACGCCTACTTTTCGCCGCCAACAATGCGCGCATGAATGGATAGTCAGGCCAAACGGGGGGGGCCAAATGGTGGCTGTCCGCGATCGTTCGAGTTGGTCGATCAGGTCACGCGACAGTGAGACTACCTATGAATACCCACAACTTGTCAACCAATCAAAATGTCCTTTTTAGGATTTCCCATTGATACTCAGCGATGGTCACTCCGGACTTGCCATCGCGGCGTGGAGGGAACGCCGCGATCGCCGGTTGCACCGGCGCCGGCATCCCCGAGCCCTGCGCCGCCGGCTGGAACGTGGCGCCGGTGGAATCTTCGCCCACGCCGTCAAACGCACGCCGCTTCCCCGTGTCGTCCAGTTGCACGAACAGCTTCGATCGGTCCACGTGCTCGACGAGGTCAAAACGCGTCTCTCGCTTGCCGTCGGCGGTGACCCGCACCAGCCGAGGCCGACCCCAGAAGCCCCATTTCCAGCTCGGTGCGTTGCGGTCCATGGCCCGCGAATACGCATCGGTAATCAACCGCAAGTGGACCGCGCCGGTTTTCTCAACGACCGCGTCCAGCGGGATGTCCCAATGCTGCCAGCCGGGATCCTTCTTGAGCAGCGCGCGTCGGAAGATGGTGTGCCAGGCCCCATCGCCGCCGCGCGCCTGCACCGTGAAGACACTGCCAAGACAGAAGTAGTCGACGTCCCTGCTCAGACCGAGGTCGGTGCTGAGATACAGGCCCGGCTCGTCCGCCTTGGCCTTTCGCGGGAGGACATCCACCTGTTTTTCCCAGTCGATGACAGAGCGGCGTTTCGTGGCGTTTCTTACCGACTCCGGAACCGGCCGGTTCCGGGAGGTCTTCAACCCGGCCTCGCCGCCGCAGTCCGACACGAACCGAGCGCGCAGGGATTCCAGCTTCTTCCGGAGCTGTGTTCCTTCGTCGCCGGTCTTGTAATCGTCTTCGTAATTGGCGAAGTAGAGAAGCTCGCTGGTTCTGGCGACATCCACCGCCGTGTCAAGATGCTTGGCCGCGGCATCGATCGGGCCGCCCTCGACGATCACCTGCTTCGCCTTGCGCGAGGCCAGGGCGGCCGTGCAAAGCAACTGCGATCGCCGGGTCGACACGCAAAAGAGGCGCAGCCTCTCCGTTTTGAAGAGCGTGTCGGCCGCCGCGTCGTAGCCATCCCATCGGAAGGCATCCGGGTCGTAGACCGGATGGTACAGGTCAGGCTCGCGGCCCGCGTAAAGCTTGAAGGCTTGCCGCGCAAGTCGGTCGGCTTCGTCCGCCATCACGGCCAGGAGCTGAAAGTCCCTGTGCAGCGGACCTCCGAAGAAAACGATGAAGGGATCGTCCTCGAGCACATGACTTTCGGACACGCAAGAATTCACGCCGTACGCCTTCCCGACCAAGGCGCCCACGTCACCCCCGTAATAGATCCGGTACGCGTAATCCAGGAATCCGAAGTCGTCGTTGTTGTTGATGCCGGGCACGCCGCCGGGCCGCCAGAGATACTGCGCGCCCAGATAGCCGAAGACCTCGGTATTGGTCCACTGGAAGATGTAAGCCGTCGAGCCGAAGCCGCCGGCCGCGACCATCCGCCGCTGCTTGGCGCGATCCTCGGCGATGTCCACGCCGAGGTCGCCATGCACTCGATCATTGTTGATGTTGGAGATCCGCCAGCAGCCCGCCGCCGCTCCGCCGCGCCCGCCCAGAGTGGCGGCGCGATCCTTGCCCAGCAGCCTCACGTATTCCTCCTCGTTGTCCTCGAACAAGACGAACGGCAGCTTGCGACCCTGCTTCCGATCGATCAGCGCGAACCATTTCTCCCGATCCGCCCGGTCCTTGCCCTCTTTCATGATCCTGTTCATAAGAATATGGGAAATCAAATACATGTCTGGATCCGGTCGGCCGAGCGCCCGCGCGTGCTTGCGGATGATCTGATCGAACTCGCGGGCGAGCCATGTGTAGTACTCGACATGCACGCCCAGCGGCGGTTGGTTGTTGTCCGTATCGGCGACGGATCGGAACCCGTATTCCTCGGCCCAGGGCGCCCAGAACGTGTTGTAGCACTGCTCGTTCTGGTTCGGAACCTGGTAGGTTTCGGGGTCTTCGAAGACGAAGCCGTTGAAGCCCTGTTCCAGTATCCGCTTGATGAAGGCGTCCCAGTACTCGTGGACTCCAGGCGTGAACGGGATCGCCTCCCGAACGAAACTTTTCGCGTCAGCCTCGGGGTGGCGCTGGATGTAGAGGCCGTTGAACGTGTTCTTGCCGATGTAGGCGTGAACCTGGACGCCGCGGGCATTGGCATACCGGATCAGCTCGGGCAGGAACTCTTTCTTGATGTTTCGGTGGGTGTAACGGTAAGGAGTCTTTCGACCGGTCATCGGGTCATGGCGAAAGGAGTCGAAGTCGAGAGTATCCGCCTCGTAACCCGGCAGTGAGAAGGGCCACATCCCATACATGCAGACGGCCCAGGCGTTGCACTTGTGGAGCAGGGACCAATCGGCCATCCATTTCCACTCATCTAGGCTCCAGTTGCCGTTGTCGTATCCCTCGAAGCGGCTTCCCCATCCGGCGTACCAGGCCAACTGCGGCGCCAGGCAGCGCCATCTTGCATCAGGCCAGTCGCGAATCGCGAGGCAGGGAATCGAGTCACGGTTCTCCCTGGCGGCCTGAATGGCCAGTTGGTTGACGGTCTGCACCCCGTAGAGCATCCCCCACTTACCCTTGCCGACGACCGTGACGCCGTCGGCGGTGATCGTCAGCACCGACGCCTCGGGACTGGTCTCGGCCTTGTCGAGGAACGACCTTTGCTCGTCCGTCAACCACCGAGCTTGGTATCCTTCCTCCACCGAGCCCAGACGGAAGGTCACCGACCGTCCTTGTTTCGGCAGATACCCGCGCAGCGACCGGACCGCGATTTGTTCCGTTTCCGAGGGCGCACGATCCGACTTGCTCTCTGGCGGACCCAGGACGAAGCGGCCGCCCTGGTGCTTGATCTCTTGTGGATAGGGCAACAGCTCCAACGTGTCCGCGCGAGCCGCCCCGTGGGCGACGCCCACGCCGCTGCCTACACCAACCGCCAGCGTGAAGGCCAAAACCAAAATAATATGAGCATTCATCAGGCGGCCCTTCCGGATGGCGCCGTCGACCGATGGCAATACAATCCATTCACGCATTATTCAGACCCGGCCGGCACGTTTCGCGGCCAGGGCTGGAGCGCACATCGTAACGCATCGGCGTCGCCGAGAACCTTCTGATTGCGCTCATGACGTGAGACCCGAGGCCAACCACAGCGTGCATGCGTGCATTCAAGGGAGTGACTCAAGATCTTTGCCGAGAGGGGTCGAAAGGAAGAAGGAATCGTTTCAGACGGCGCGGTTGGCGGGATGGGCGGGGGTGAATTCGGGGAATTGGCCGGAATCATTGGTCTTTGCCGGCTGATTCGTCCGATTCCATAAGCGAGAAATGAACCCGACGACCGCGCGTTCTTGCTGGTTGGGATTGACCGGTATGGCGTGCCGGGTCGATACGCCTGAACGATCCTGACCTGGTCGCGGAGACCGGGACGTCGAATCAAGGACTGTTTCGAGAGGGAATGGATTCCCGACGGTGGTCGAGGCTCGCCATAGCGGTGGGCGGGAGCGATCGCCGGGTATGCCAAGGAGGGTGGATACGATGGGTTTGCCCCGCATGAGCTCGCCACGAGGGTCCAAGAGGCGGCGCGTGGCGTTATGGTCGGCGCTGGCGGTGGGCTCGATCATGCCCTCGGTCGGCTGCCAGGTGGAATACGCTGGCATGACCTTGCCCACGGGCCGGTACATGCACGACGACGTCCAGTATTTTCCGACGGCCCCGGATTTTCCCTGGGCGAACACGCAGGCCGCGACCCAACGAGCGCGGATGCGAGCGATGGGGATCGAGCCGCCGCCTCCGCCCGGCACGCTCGCGCCGGCCGCGGGGACGCTTGATCCGACCCAGAACCCGATTACGGGTCGGTCGACGAACGTGAACACGCAGCCAGAGCCGCCCATGCCAGGTGTGCCCGCGCCCGCCCAGCCCGTGCCGGCCCAACCCTCCGCGCCGCAGGGCGTCCCCGCCCCAGGCGGAACCCCGCCTCCGGGGAACTGAACGCAAACGACGCCATCACGGTGAAGTCCTGGCCACGCCCCGGCTCACCACCCGTGGAATTGATGAATCGCGGCGAGATCGTTTGATCCCCGAGGCCCAGGCCCAGGGAACGGACTATCTCGTCGCGATTCATTTGTTTATGGTTGAGGATCGTCAACGCGGTCGCTCGGCGTTTCCCCAATCTGGAAGGCTTCCGATCATGCACAATCTCGCGATCGGCACTCTGGTCGTGTATGCGGTCCTCCTGGGCGTGGGAGGAGTGATCGGCTATCGCAAGGCGGGAAGCCGGCCCTCGCTGATCGCCGGCTCGGCCAGCGCCGCGGCAGCACTCGCCGCGACGGCGCTGATCTTCTGGAAGCCGTTTTGGGGCGAAGCCCTCGGCGTCTTTCTATCCTCGAATTTGATCAGCCTGTTTGGCTATCGATACGTCGCCCGCACACGCAAATTCATGCCCAGCGGAATGCTGGCCGTCTTGAGCGTCTTGGTCTTCGTGATCCTGATCAGCGCGCTCGTGAAAGGCGGCTCCTGACCGAGGAAACCGCCTCTCGGAAGGCCGCGCCCTGGCGGTTCGTCAGGGGATCTGGGCGGTCACCTGATGGAGCTGGCCGTCCTTGATCGCCTGGTAGTTGATCTTGAGCGCGGTGTCGGGCAGTGCGTTGGCGATAATCCAGGCCAGGTTGCCCGCGACCTCGGTCTTGTAGCCGTTGGCCGACAGAAGCACGTCGCCAACCTGAAGCCCCGCCTTTTCCGCGGGCATGCCGGAATAGATCTTGCTGATCCTCATCCCGCGCGCGCCCGTGCTGGAGACGGCCGGTTGCTCGTCAATGCCCAGGAAGCGCTGCTGGGTCGTGGCCGCGACCCCGCCATAGCCCGAGGAGTATCCAAAGCCGCCCACGCCGGGATACGAATAATCATAGTATGGGTAAGCTCCCCCATAACCGAGGGCGCTGCCATAACCCAGGCCAAAGCCGTCCCAGCCATAGCCGCCCAGACCGTAGCCGCCCAGACCATAGCCGCCCAGACCATAGCCCAGACCGTAGCCCAGACCCAGGCCGTAGCCGCCCAACCCGTACCCGAGGCCATAGCCATACCCCAGGCCGTAGCCGCCCAGACCGTAGCCGCCGAGTCCGTATCCCAGGCCGTAGCCGCCATAAAAGCCGGGGTAGAAGCCGCCATATCCGCCAAAGCCACGACCGTAGCCGTAGCCGCGACCGTAGCCATAGCCGCCATAGCCGCGACCGTAGCCGCCCATGCCGCCGTAGCCGCCCATGCGGCCGCCAAAGCCGCCCATGCCGCCGCCA
The DNA here is from genome assembly GCA_027459775.1 of Planctomycetales bacterium. GTDB lineage: Bacteria > Planctomycetota > Planctomycetia > Isosphaerales > Isosphaeraceae > JAKBAP01. The sequence continues at coordinate 14,501 of DAIDHE010000177.1, forward strand.
AAGCCGCCCATATGGCCGCCGCCGAAGCCACCGCCACCGAAGCCACCGCCATGCCCACCGCCTCCACCACCACCTCCGCCATGGGCGAAGGCCGAGGACGCACCCAGGCCAAGGAGCCCGAGCGCGGACCCCAGGGCCAGAACAACCAGCCACCTCTGATGCCGCACAGAATTCTTCATCTTTGGGCTCCTCTCCGCAAAGCTCACGTCCCTCGCCAGTGAAATGAGATCACACGCTCCGGACAATCGCCGGTCGCGACCCCAATCGCGAAGGGCCTCCTCTTATAGAATACGCACAACACGCTTCGCCGGACCATGGATCCTGGAAAACCCGCTCGCGAGGAACCAGCACACGATTCGACTTGAATCAACGAAAATCCACGCCACGATTTGCTCGAGGACTCCTGACCACCGCGTTTTCCCCAAGCGAACAGCAGCCCGAAATCGCGCCGGGGAAAAATCTCCAGACCCTTGACGACCGCCGTCCGAGCGGATAATCTGCTCAACGCATCTGATTCTGATCACGTTTCCGCGATCTGCTCCGCGTCAAGCATTCAAAACGATTGCTTTTCTGAATCCGTTCCGTGCGTCGTTTGTCGGTCTCTCTCCCAGATCCGCAAGCACCAAGGTTCGCTCCATGAGTCGCCCCGGCCGCCGCAAAGGTGCTCCGCGCACCGCACCGCACCGCACCGCACCGCACCGCACCGCACCGCACCGCGCGGCGAGGCTCTCCGTTGAGCCGCTCGAGCCCCGCTGGCTCATGAACGCCGACGGCCGTCACCCGCGGCCGGATCCGCCGGTGGGTCTGCTCGACAAGTCGTTTGGATCGCTGCTCGAATCGCACTCCGACGCCGGCTCGTTCGCACGGAGCCTCCTTCAGCATCCCGGTCGGGCGAAAGCGGCTGGGCTTGAAGGATTGCGGCACGCCCTCCGCGAACACGCCGGCTATGCGGGCCGGTACGGCTGGGGCGCGACCCTGACGCATGAGCTCGACACCCACAGGCGATACGCCGCGGCCCACCACTAGACCACCTTTCTGGCGACCCCAGCACCAGCCCCCTCCCCGAGCATCCCCGCCCCGACCTCGGCGAACCGGCCGGCCCGCTCATCCCCCGCGCCGGTCGCTCAAGAGCCACTGACGATCTCCGTCGGCGGCACCCTCGACGTCAACCTGCCCAACCTCGGCCTGGGCGCCGCCGGGCTGACCTACACCATCACGCCCCAACCGCTGCCGGCGCATATGACCTTCTATCGCGGCACCGGCGAATTCATCTTCTCGCCCGCGCCCGGCCAGACGGGCACTTACGATTTCTCGGTCGCGGTGAGCGGCCCGGGCG
>DAIDHE010000184.1 GCA_027459775.1 Planctomycetales bacterium
TCCCCGCGCGCCCGTGATCATCGACCACCTGGGCCGGATCGGCGTCGACGGAACCATCAGGGCCGCCGACGTGACCGCCTTGTGCACACTCGCCAAGCATTCCGGCGTCCACGTCAAGGTGGGCGCGTTCTATGCGCTCGGCAAGAAAAAACCCCCGTATCACGATTTAGGACCGCTCATCGAACAGGTTGTGCGGGCGTTTGGACCGAAGCGCTGCATGTGGGAAAGCGATTGCCCGTTCCAGCTCGTGAACGATCGCTACGAAGACAGCCTGGCCCTGGTCAAGGACGGCCTCGCATTCCTCTCGCGGTCCGACCGCGAGTGGCTGCTCGCCCGCACGGCCGAAGCGACCCTGTTCCGACCGCTGCGGGCGTAGCTCGAATCGGTGGGCCTCACAAAGTTCAGCCCACCCTCCGCGCCGGCCGGCCGCATCAGACCCGGGTTGAGGAGAGGACGATCGCTCCGCGCCCGAAGCGGATGAACTCGTCCCGACCGGGCGCGCCGGCCGATTTGGCGTCGAGGTAGTTGCCCGCCGGGTCGGCGAGGCCCGTGCTCGATGAGCCGTTCAGCACGAGCCGGTAAACAAAATTCAGCGGGAGACGGTGCCGTGGAGTAATCGTCACCGAGTGGGACGTCGGGTTGTAGCTGATCAATCGAATCGGGACGGCGTGAGAGGGCCGGAGGCCGCCGCGGCCATTCTTCACCACCCGGACCAGACGATAATTCGCGGTGTTCGAAGCGGTCGTGGGATTCAAGGCCTCGCTGAAGCTCACCACCAACTGGGTCGTCCGCGAGCGGTCGCCGAACCGCTCGAGACGTACGACTTTCGGCGGGGGCGTTTGGACTTCATAAGCGCCCATGTCCGGGGCCGAGCCGCTGAACCGCGGGAGGCCGCGCTGGTCGGTGGTGATGAGCGGCGACGTCGCCCAGGGGACGGAGACGGCGACTCCGGCGTTGATGGCGGGGCTGCCGGGCAGGAGCGCCTCGGTCGGCGTGGGACCGCCGTTGGAGGCGAGCGGGCCCAGCTTGGGATTGAGGGGCGCTGCGCTCGAGCCGACAAGATTGCCGCCCACGCCATTCGTGATCCCGGTCAATCCCAGGCCGTCGCCGATGAGGTTGTAGGTGCTGCCAGGGAAGAGGCCCCCGAAGACGTCCGCGGATTTCGCCAGACCCGAAACGGTGTTCCCGGCCACGATCGAGTCCCAAAGCCCGAGGTTGCCGGGGTTGGTGTTGTCAATGCCTCCACCGACCCCGGGCACGGTCACAGGGCTCTGGCTGGTCGTGTCGACACCGTCACCGACGGAATTCCCATTGATCGTCGTGAACACGATCGAGACGCTCCCGGCGTTCAGGTTGATAATCCCGCCGCCCTTGCCCGCGTTGTCGAATCCTCCGACGACGGTGCTACCGCCGGCCGAATTCCCGGAGATCGTGGTATTGAGAACCCGCAGCAGTCCCATGTTCGCGATCCCGCCGCCCTGGCCGCCCCCTTCCGAACCGCCCGCGACGAAGTTCCCGCTGATTGTGGAGTACTCGACGGCCATATAGCCGTCGTTCTCGATCCCGCCCCCCATCCCACCCCCGCTGATCGAATTCCCCGCGATCGTGGAGTCGAAGATGGCCACGTTTCCAAAGTTGTCGATCCCCGCGCCACTCACCATGGGCACGAATTGCCCCGAGTAGTCTCCACCAATCACGTTGTCGTTCACTGTCGAATTGTCGAGAACCAACACGCCGGATGTTGCGTTGAAGATGCCGGCGCCAGCCGCTCCCATGCCGCCGCCCACGACGAGTGTGTTGCCTTCAACCGTGTCGTTCGTGAGAGTTAACTGGCCGAAGTTGCAGATCCCCGCGCCAAGAGAGCCGTCAGTAGTGGCGATCATATTGCCACGGACAATGCAGTCGGTGAGATCCAGATTTCCGAGGTTCAAGATCCCGCCTCCTGCGTAGAATTGCGTCGCGTCGCCTCCCTCAATGGTCAAACCCGAGATCGTCACACCGCCGGGAACGTCGCTTTTCGTGGTGAGGATGCCAAAGTCCGGCGTCCCCGCCGCGCTGCTCCGCGCCACCGTGATCACGGACGGGCCAGGCCCTTCGATATTCTCATTCCCCGTAATGTCAGGCAGTGCGCCCTGGAGCGTGATCGTCCCTGCGAGTGACGGGGCGAACACAATCGTCTGAGATTGCCCACCATTGCTAGCCAACGGCGCCGAATTCGCCTGCTCGATGGCGCTCCGGAGCGTGCCAGGGCCCGAGTCGGCCAGGCTGGTCACCATGATCGTCGAGAGCAACACCCGGCCATCCAGCGACTCGACCCCGCCCGAGCACAAACGCCGCTGGCGCAACCGCGATCGACGACCCCTCCCCGCATCCAATCGGCACCCCGTGAACGAACCGATCCAAGTGACAAAATGCGAGCATACGTCTCGAGCCATCGTGGTGCCTCCAGTAGCAAATCCATCCGAGCATCGGGATGTCCGACCCCAGCAAAGCACAGAATGCTCATATCCATCCGAACGCCACGCGAGCAAGATGGGGCTGACGGCAAGCCGCGGGATATCAATTCTCAGGCGGTCGAGCGTATTTCGCGAACCCGCCGGAACGACGGAGCCTTGAAGCGATTTTGGCCACACGAGTCGAGCGTGCCAAGGCCAGCAGGTCGGGGACTCACCGGTCCCGGTCAGTACGAAAGCCTCGCGTACACCGCTCGCCGAGAACCTTCGACTCCTTCTTTCTCGGCACGGTCGTCGCCGCGGCGAAGGGTGTCGAGAGCCCCGTCCAGATCCGCCCCGGCGGACAAATCGTACCGAAGCGGTGGGCCTCACAATGTTCGGCCCACCCTACGTGCTACGTGCCGGCCGGCTGCTTCGAGTACGAAACGCTCGCGTAAGGAAGTCTGCCGTGAGCCTGCGCCTCCTTCTTGCTCGGCGAGGGCGTCGCACGCGCCGAATCCGCCGCGACGGACGTGGGGCTCGTCCAGACTTCGATCCGCGGTCCAAGCGTGCACAGCGGGGTCGAAGACCCGCGCCGAACAATCGGTGAACAGCCCTGCCGCATCATCGAGGCGCCTCCTGGAGCGGGTCAATCCGTGCATCAGCTCGTCCATCCCAGGCGCGGGAGCATGATGCTGGTATCCATTCAATCGAAAACAAGATCGGTTCGACGACAGGGTGATGGAGAGGAATCCTCGCGGGTCCTTCGCGTCTTTCGGGCGCCCGCCGTCTCGTTCTTGATCGGCACGGTCGTCGCCCGCGGCGAATCCGACGCGGCGAACCCATTGTACCGAATGGGTGGACCTCACACGGTTCGGCCGACCCGACGCGCCTCGCGACGCCCGTCTGAGGGTCGAAACCTGCGCGCGAGGATCGGCGTTCGCGGGCGATTCGCCGGACCACCCGATCACCGGTCGCCCCTGAGAGAGCGGCGCGCTCGGAGGGCCCGGCGCCGGCTTGAGCTTGGCGGCGCGTGTCGTACAATGACCTCCACGGCGTTCTGACCTGTTTCTCGAGCCAGGGGCGGCAAACGATGAAGAACACGACGCGATCGAAGCGCTATGCCAGGTTGACCGAGCCGATGATCCGGGACGGCGGCTCATTGCGCGCCGTCGGATGGGACGAGGCGCTCGACTTCGCCGCCCGCGGCCTGCGCGCGACCATCCAGGCGCACGGACCCACCGCGTTCGGGATGTTCAGTTGCTCCAAGAGCACGAACGAGACGAATTTCGTGGCTCAGAAATTCGCGCGCGTGGTCATCGGAAGCAACAACATCGACAGTT
>DAIDHE010000191.1 GCA_027459775.1 Planctomycetales bacterium
CCCCCGCGACATAGAGAGCCCCGCCCGACCCCGAGCCGCCGTTCCCGCCCGAGCCCCCGGCACCCCCATTGCCGTGACCGAACACGAAGTAGCCAAAGCTGGTGAACTCATAGCCGTTGCCGCCCGCCCCGCCGTTCCCGCCATTGCCGCCGTGGGCGTAATTGTTCTGCAGGGTGTCGTTCACCAGCGTCAGATTGCCGGTGTAGAGGTAAATCGCCCCGCCTTGCGCCTGGCCGCCGTTGCCGCCGTTGCCGCCCGCGCCGGCGGTGCCCGTCGTCTTGCTCGCGCCGTTCAGACCGGCCACGCCCGGAGCGCCCACGGCGCCGTTGCTGTAAAGCCCGACGCCCGACAACGTCACCTTGCCGCCATCGATCAGGAACGCGCCGCCGGCCGCCAGGTCGCTTTTGATCGGCAGACCGCCGTTGTTGGTCGCCTGGCCGCCGAAGAAGCTCAGATTCTGGAACACCGCGTTCAGGCTGCTGCTCGAGCCCTGCACGAAAAACAGGCGGTTGGGATCGCTGATCGCCGTCGGCTTGCCCGTCGGCGTCTTGGGCAACGCCACGCTCTGCGAATCGCCGCTGACGAACTGCGAGATCGTCGTCTTCGACGCCAGGGCCGAGGCGTTGTCGATCGTGATCTGGCTGTAGATCGGGTAGAACGTGGGGTAGACCCACTCGATGTAGTTGGTCGAATCGCCATTCGTGTCGGCCGCGGCGTAGGCCGCGTTCAGGCTGCCCACGATCGGGTTCGGCAGCGGATAGTAATAACCCACGCCCGTGGTCTGGGCCGTCGCCACGTCGACCGGCAGGGTGGTCGTCGAGACGGCGCCCACCGTCGGCAGCGTGGTCGTGATCTGGAACGTGTAATTCGTGCCGCTCGAGAGCTGCGACAGCGAAATCTGGTCGAAGACCGCCAGTCCGTTCGTGACCGGGACGGTGACGGGAGTGAAAGTCGCGCCGGCCGGTCCGCTGGCGAGCGAGATCGTGGCCGTGCCGGTGAAACCGGAGTCGATGTTCCCGAACGAATCCTCGACCGCCGCGACGGTGCCGAAATAGCCTCCCTGGACCACGTTGATCGGCGGCTGGATCGTCATCGCGATCTGGGTGGGCAGCCCATAAGCCGCCAGGGCCGGGATCAGGTTGTTGGCCATGGGGGTGCCGATGCCGGTCACGAGGTCGTAGCCCGTGCCCGCGCTGTAGTAATTGTTTCCGACGGTGATGTCGTGATAGTTGGTGGTGTAGTTTTGCAGGGCGTAAAGTCCCGGCAAGGTCTGATTGGGCCCGTTCAGGTTGCCGGCCCCGAGCAAGGTGTGGCCCTGGTCGGCGATGGCGATCATGCCCGCCCATGACGGCGACGACCAGCTCGTTCCGCCCACCACGCCCCAGCCTCCGAGCGCGGACGCGGAATAAACGTCGGCCCCCGTGTTGGGATCGGCGTTGCCCGAGACGTCGGGCGTGGTCCGTGAACCCGTGCTCTGGACGCCCGACTGCCACGAGGGCTCGCTGAAGGCCGAGCTGATGCCGCCGCCGGAGGCGCACGACGGGCAGTACGAGTCGCTGCCATAGCTCCAGCCGGTCTCGCTACTCCAGGTCGTGCCGCTGACGGTGAGGGTCGTGCCGCCGACGGCCACCACGTTGGGCGACGCCGAGGGGAACAGCGGGCCGGCGTAGGGACCGACATAGCCGGTGTTCGCGCCATGGTCGCCCGTCGAGGCGAGGAACGTGACCCCGGGATTGATCGCCAGGGCGCCTTGCAGATAGGTCGAATTGAGCGATTGCTCGAGCGCCTGATCGCCGTAATAGTCGAGATTGAGCCCGAAGCTCATCGAGACCACCGAGGCGCCGGACACCGTCGCGGCCGAGTAAGCCCCGGTGAGCAAATTGGTGAACGACGAGCTGTTGGTTTCGACCAGGACGATATTGGCCGCCGGGGCCATCGCGTGGGCCCACTCGACGTCGAGCGCGATCTCGACGCCCCAACCCAGATCGCCAGGGCCGGGATTGGTCGACGAGATCGGCTGGCCGTTCTGGGTGACCTGGGTGAAGCTCGGCGGGGCGGAGAGGCCGAAGTACGAGTCAAAAGCCTGGAGGTCGCTCTGGATCGTGGTGTTGGTACCGGCGTCGACCACGGCGATGGTCTCGCCGGCCCCGGTGCCCTGGGTCGCGCCGAAGTAGATGTTGTTCACGCCATAGGCGCCCGCGAGCTGCTGGGGCGTGTAGCCGCCGCCAGGCCCCGATCCGCCGCCGCCCTGGGGCTGTGCGTGGGGCGGCTGCCCTTGCAGCGACGACGAATAGACGATGTACCCCGGCCGCGCGACGAGTGCGCCCTTCGCGCCCGGCTGCTGGGCCGGGTTCTGCAGGTAGGGATAAAGGGGAGTGGGGATGTTGTTGTTGTAAGCCCAGGGCGTGATCTGGGTGCTCGACGTGACCGTCCCCTGCTTGGGCGCTTCGGCCAAGAGGGTCTGGGGATTGGTCGGGGTCACGTATTTGGGCATGGCGAACGGGTCGAGCTGCGAGAGCACGAGCCGCGCCTCGAGATTCTCGATCACCGGCCGGGACGTCCTGCGCGACCGCCGCGAACCCGGGACATGCGAAGCTTGCTTGCGACTAGCCATGATGTGTCATCTTCCTTGGTGCTGGGATCGAGGCGCGCAGACCGACCGGGTAGGCCGAGCCATCATCGCCACGATCAATCACGAGATGCGGAACCGAAGGAACTCTTACCCGATACGAAAACCACTGTCCGATGAGATCACGCGAACCGATTCTGAAGGACTGAATGTGATACGAAAGCCGCTGACCTCTGCTCACCCGCGCCGAGGGATCGGATCCCAGCGACATCGCCAGTGACGTCTCACCCGTGAGGACCACGGGCCTCAAGCACGACCCTCCGTCTTACAAAACCACTCGAGCCTGATCCGCCGAGAACATCGAGCCAGACCGACTCGGTGTTTCGATTCCAATCAGCCGTTCGTGGCGACCACCGAAATCACAAAGTTGGTTTATCACCGTCTCAAATTGCGAAGAGCCGACTTTCGTACATGAACGTCGTTAAGTCAACCGGTTGCTGGAGCCATTTTGTGGATTTTCCTTTCCCGGAGGGGTGCGATGATGCAAAAAAACAACATCCCCTCGCGGGGAAACACCGAGGGTTTCGCACAAACCCCTTGTGAATCCAGCCGTTATGGCGATCCATCAGCGGATCGTGCCACCACGCATGTGTGCATCCTATTTTCACCGCCGCCCAAACGGAATTCTTTCGTTTTCATTCGGATCGCGGGCCGGGGGCCGTTATATCAATGGTATACACCATGATATAATAATCATGTTTATGATGTTTCCGGGGGTCGACCGGGGTGCGGGCCGCGCTCAGGGGGCTGGTCGGGGATGGGCGAGGGGTCCGGCGGAGACGAGGGTGGGGGGCCAGAGGGGCCACTGGGCGCGAAGGCGTTCGATGTCGTCGCGGGTGACGGCGGCGTAGGCGTCGAGCTCGGCTTCGACCGAGATGTATTCATGTCTGTACATCCAGTGAAATCCGAGCGAGGCCAGCCGGCCCATGGGGCGCTCGCCGCGGAGGACGGAGCGGGCCAGGACCTTGTTCTTGGCCTGGCCGAGCTCTTGCTCTTGGAGGTCGAGCGCGTCGCCCGCGCGATAGACCTGGGCGATCCGTTCGAGATTGGCCTCGACGCCTTCGGGCTCGCAACTGAGGAATGTGTAGAACGCGCCCGCCTGGTTGTAGTCTTGATACGAGATTTCGGCGCCGTCGGCCAGGCCGGGGTCGATCAGGCTCCAGTAGAGGCGGGAGCTGGTGTGGTCGCCCAGGATGGTCGCGAGCAGGTGGGCGGCGTAGCGGTCGTTGCTTTCGAGCGGGGGTCCGTCGCTGACGCCGACGACGATCTGCTGGTGGTCGTCGGGCCGGAGGATGGATTGGAACGCGCTGGCCCCCTTGACGGGAAGGGCGGTGCGCTCGGCCGGCCCCCCGCTCCATTCGCCGCAGCACCGTCGGGCCATCTCGAGCAAGGGGGCCCATTCGGCCGCCCCGGCGAATGCCAGCACGATGTTGGCCGGGCTGTAACGCCGCTCGAAATACGCGCGCATCCGCGCCGCCTCGAGCGCCTGGATCGACTCCACGGTCCCCAGGATGCTGTTCCCCAGGGGATGGTCGCCGAAGTGAGCCGACTTGGCGGCCTCGTAGGCGACCGACATGGGGTTGTCAAGATACATGCGTATCTCTTCGATGATCACTTGTTTTTCAGTCTCGAAATCCTCGACGCGGAGGCTGGGGCGGAGGATGTCGGAAAGAACCTCGAATGCTTGCCCGAGGTATTCGGGGAGGCAGGTGACGTGATAGAGCGTGTCTTCCTCGGAGGTCTGGGCGTTGTGCTTGGCGCCGACCTTGTCGAAATCGCGGTTGACGGCCAGGGCGTCGCGGGCGGCGGTTCCCTTGAAGGTCATGTGTTCGAGGAAGTGTGAGACGCCAGCCAAGTCGCGGGTTTCGTCGCGGCTGCCGGTTTTGACGAAGAACCCGGCGGCGACCGAGTAGGCGCGGTCGTCGAGCTCGGCGATGACCTCGAGTCCGTTGGCGAGGGTCGTGTGATGGAAGGCCATGGGTCTGGGTCTTTCGGGTCGCGGGATGGGTCTGGGGGCGCTCGATTCGAGAAGTTCCGATCATTCCGGGGGCTGGCGCAAGGGTGCGGGTCCCAGGGTGAGGATCGTGGGGGCGAGTTCGCGACCCAAGCGGGCGGCGTAGTCGCCGACGGCGTCGACGGCGAGCGCGTCGAAGGCGGCCGAGATTTCGGCCAGGCCGCGGACTCGCCCGAGGTGAAACCAGTCCGAGGCCAGGGCGGCCGAGCGGCTCATGCTCGATTCCTGGGCCATGATCAGCGAGCTCTTGAGTCCGGCCCTCATGGTTTCGAGCTCGTCGGGTTCGACGCCGTCGCGGCCGAGGCGCGCGATTTCGCCGAGCATGACGTCGAGCGTTTCCTGGGCGCGCTCGGGCGTTGAGCCGGCGTGGCAGAAGAGGGCTGCCCGGTCGAGCTGGCCCTCGTAAGCGGCGTAGACCGAATAGCAGAGTCCTCTTTTTTCGCGGACCTCGGTGAAGAGCCGCGCCGACGAGTATCCGCCCAGGATGGCGGCGACCGCCCGGCAATCGTAGTAATCGGGGCTGGCGACGGTCGAGGCGGGATAGGCCAGCGCGATCTGGGTTTGCTGGGTGTCACGGTGGATGTGGTCGCGGTTGGGGCCGGCGGGGTGCTCCTCGATCGGGGGCGCGGGGCGTTCGGGCCACGCGGCGAACAGTTCGCCGACCGCGTCCTTGAGCGCGGGCCAGTCGATCGCGCCGGCCACCCCCAGGATCGCGCCGTTGGGTCGGTAGGTCTCGTTCAGGAACGAGCGCAAATGGTCGGGCTGGAGCGCCGCCACTCCCTCGGGCGTCCCCGCCGACGACCGCCCCCAGGGGTCGGGAAAGTGGCGGCGGCGGAGCTCGTAGATCACCTTGGATCCGGGATCGTCCTCGAGACTGCGCAGGTTTTGCAAGCAAAGGCCGCGGATTGGCTCGACCTCGTCGTCGTCGAGATGGGGACGAAGAATCATGTCGGCAAAGATCTCGAGGGCGGGGACGAGATTCTTGCCGAGGGTCGCGACGGCGAGCGATGTATGGAGCGTCTGGGCGCTCTCGGCGTGGTTGGCGCCCAGGTTGTCGAGAGCGGTGAGGAGCGCCCGGCTGTCGCGCGAGCCCGCGCCGCGGCTGATCCACTCGGCCGTCATCGTGGCCGCCCCGCCAAACCCCGCCCGCGCCGGTGCGCGCTCATACGCCGCCCCCGCCGGCAACAGCATCGTGAATGCCGCCGACCGTACGTTGGGCATCGCCTCGGCCACCAGAACCAGGCCGTTCTCGTACGTATGATGCTCGATCATCGACCTGGTCGCGGTCACAATCACCTCGCAATGGGCATACGAAACGGGCGTGGAGCGAAACAGTCATCCAGCCGCCTGACCGGAATCCCAATCCAGACTACCAGAAAAGCCACGTCCGTTTGAAGCCGTCAACGGCCGTTGCGGGCGACCGGTCGCCAGAACCCGTGGCGGCTGGTCACTGTGCGACGGCCTTGTAGAGGGTTTTGCAGCGGCGGAAGCCGACGTCGCGATAGAGTTTGACGGCGGCCGTGTTTTCGGCGGTGACTTCAAGAAAGGCGCGTTCGAGGCCGGCATGGCGGAAGCCTTGGAGAGCGCGGTCGACCAGGGCCCGGCCCAGCCCGAGTCCTCGATAGGGGGGCAAGACGCCGACGTTCTGGATTGCGCCGATGGGGCCCCGATCCATGACGCCCTGGACCGTCCCGACGTACCCCTCGGCGCAGGCGATCAGCCAGGTCGCCTCGGGGAGGAACCCGGCCTTGCGGCGGATCTCGAACATCAGCCGGCGGCATCCAAAGGGGTCGCCCAGCGCTGGGAAGACGGCGGCGTCGATCTCGCCGGCGAAGCTGCGGTATTTGACCTCGGCGTGTTGCTCGATCAGCGAGTCTTGCCAGGGAACCCAGACGAACCGGCCCGGCAGTCGAGGCATCGCGATCGCCCCGGCAAGGTCGATCTCCATCCGAAACCGCTTGTAATATGTGGTTGAGGTCACTCTGTCACGACCCACCCGGCGACCTGCCTTTTTTGGGACGTCTTGCCAACCGGCCACGAATTATAAGACCGCTCGCGTGCGACGGTCAATTCCAGGGCGGGCGAACCACGCGCGGACGTGGGACTGGGACAGTCCTTCGATTCCGGACCTTTTCATTGTGTTTGAGATGGGCGATCATCAGGTGCCGGAGTTCGATCAGGCGAAACCAAAAGCGCCGGCCGTTCGCCGCGGCAGAAAACAGGAGCATGGGTATGACCCCCTTGTCCAGTCCCAGAAAATGTCTGTCTTGTCGCGAGACGCAGGTTCTGCCGACCGTGCTTCCCTCGCACATTGAGGAAATGGAGCACGACGGGCGAAAGTATTCGGTCGCGCTGGCGGATTTTCGCGTTCTCAAGTGCCAGAACCGCGGCGAGCTTGTCGTTGACGATGAGGCCGATGAGGTGCTGGCGAAGGCGCTTCGCGACGCGGCCGGCTTGCTCACGCCCGCAGAGATTCGCCGGTCGCGCGAGTCGCTAGGCTACACCCGGCAGCAGCTCGCCGACTCTCTCCGAATCTCGATGTTCACCCTTTCGCGGTGGGAAACAGGCGTGCAGATTCTACAGCGAGCCATGGACGCCTTCCTTCGGGTGTTCTTTCGCTCGGCCGAGGCCCGGAGCGTCCTGGGAGCTCGGGCGCGGGAAGACGCGGCGGCCGCGACCCCTGCGGCGGCCGCGATCGGGTTTTGAAACGGGCAAACCCTCGCGGAAGCGGTTTCTCCGACCCCCTTTCGTCCCCCCGCGCACCATCGCCGACCGCGTGGCGAGCGCGGTCTGGGACGACCCCGTGATGCGGCATGGGCTCAGGATTCACTGGGCGAGCGCGGGCGATCGGGCTGTTCCGGCGCTCGATCGGGGCGTGCGATGAGCATGGGGATTTCGAGGTTGTGGCGAACGCGGTCGACGGTCTGGCCGAGCAAGACGTCGCGGACGAGTCCGTGGCCGTGCGAGCCGACAACAAGCAGGTCGACGGGGTTCTTTTTCAGGTAGGCGACCAGCTCGCCGGCGGGATTGGGGCCGTGCAAAAGGACCGCGCGGGCGGCGTGGCCGCGCTGGCGCAGGGCCTCGACCAGGTCGGCCAGGTAGCGCTCGTCGGCCGTCGATTCACGGTCGGCCGTCTGGTCGCCCAGGACGCGGGTGATTGGCGTGTCGACAACGTGCAACAGGACGAGCTCGCTGGGCTCGGGGTTGGTCTGAGCGAGCCCCAGAGCCCGATTGAGGATCTCGGCGTCGGCCTGTTGATGCTCGAGCGCGACGCCGATCCGCGAGAGCAGCCGCGGCTTGAGCGCCCGCACCCAGTCGAGCTTGACCGCGGGCTGCGGCGTCCAGGGAGGGGAGAAGATCAGCCAGGGCTTCACGGTGATCCACCCCAGCAGCCCGGCAGCGGCGGCCACGAGTCCGTACAAGAGCCCGCCCAGAAGCCAGCTTGCAGGCAGAGGTCCGAGCGTGAGCCCGGAGGCGCTCAGGGCCGCCGTCCAATCGCCGACTTGCTCGATCACGAGTTTGCCATTCAGCCCCACGATGACCACGGCCGTCGTCCAGGCCAGCGCCTGAACCCAGGGCGGTGACGCGAATTCGCCCATGTTCTTCCGGCTCGAGGTGAAGTGGATGAGCGGAATCACCGCGAACGAGAGCTGAAGGCTCAGGATCACCTGGCTCAAGACCAGAAGCTGCTGGGTCGATTCGTCGCCGACCACGGCGATCACCGCGACCGCGGGGACGAGCGCCAAGAGCCGGGTTGCGAGCCTGCGCAGCCAGGGCGCCATTTTGAGCTTCAGATAGCCCTCCATGACGATCTGACCGGCCAGGGTTCCGGTCAGGGTCGAGCTCTGGCCCGCGCACAAGAGCGCCACCCCGAACAAGATCGGCGCCCAGCGACCCAGGAACTCTGGCAGGATGCGATAGGCCTGGTCGATGCTGGCGACGCTCACGCCATGGCGGTGAAACACGGCCGCGCTCAGGACCAGGATCGCCGAATTGACGAAAAAGGCGGCGTTGAGCGCGATCGTCGAATCGAGCAAGTAGTAGCGTGAAGCCGACCGTTTGCTCGCGGCGTCGCCACCGATGCGCCTGGTCTGCACCAAGGCCGAGTGCAGATAGAGGTTATGCGGCATCACGGTCGCGCCCAGGATGCCAATCGCCACATAGAGAGCGCCTGGGGGCAAGCTGGGCCGGAAACCCGAGAGGATGCCGACCGCGTCGGGCCTGGCCAGGAAAAGCTGAACCACGAAACAACCGCCGATCGTGGCCACCAAGGCCAGGATCACCGCCTCGATCTGACGCATGCCATAGCGCTGAAGCGAGAGCAGCAGGAACGTGTCAAACGCCGTGATCACGCATCCCCACAGGAGCGGCATGCCAAACAAGAGCTTGAGTGCGATGATCGTCCCCAGCACCTCGGCCAGGTCCGTCGCCGCGATCGCGATCTCGGCCAGCACCCAGAGGACGGCGTTCAATCCGCGCGAATACTCGGCTCGACAGGCCTGGGCCAGGTCGTGACCGGTCACCACCCCCAGCCGGGCGGCCAGCGTCTGAAGCAGAATCGCCATCACGTTCGACATCAGGAGAACCCAGATCAGCCGGTAGCCGAACTGAGCCCCGCCCTGAATGTCCGTGGCCCAGTTGCCCGGGTCCATGTAGCCGACGCTGACCAGATAGGCCGGCCCCAGAAAGGCAAACGCTTTCCGTAAGCGGAAGTTGGGCGCGCCGGATCTCGGGATCGCGACCGATCCATGGACTTCCTCGAGTGATCGGCGACTCGGCGCCGTCTCCTCCACCAGCGCCATGCAAGTACCTTCCCCGTTTGCCAGCGGTCGCTCGACAACCGAGCGGAGCGGGGGCTCACGCGCGATCGACGACGATGTCGGTCGAATCCGATGGATTCGACCACCCCATGATTTGAAGTATAGCTTTTACTTGAGTATCGGCCAAGAGCAAATATAGGAGCACTAAAAACAGAATTTTGGTTGCCCAAAACGCGGCGCGAGCCTTCGCCTGCGTGTTTGGATCGATGTGCCCTTGTGATTTGGTTCCTGGGGCGATGAAATGGAGTTCGCGGGGTTGGGATCGTCGCGGGGTGGGCCGTCGGCGTGGTAGGATCTGGGAATGGGAAAGCCCGACGAACGGGGATCGTGGGAACCACGAACTGTTGGGGGTGGGCGATGAGACCGCGACGGATGATGGGAATGCTCGCGCTGTTTGTGGCGGCGGCCGTGGCCTTCGGGGCGCTGGGAGTGGAGGCGAGGGCGCAAACGACGGGGTATTCGGCCTCGTACCGGGTGAGCGATTACCTGGGTGCGCCTGGGACGTATGGGATGAGCTACGGGTTCGCCAGCTACGGCATGCCGCAGACGTATTCGGTATTTTCGGCGTATCCTGGGCCTTCTTATGGCAGCACGATGCCCGCCTATGGGATCATGCCTGGGAGGTTTGGGGTGGGGCTGTGGCGGCCGGGGTTCGTGACTTCGGGATACACCTATGGCGCGTCGTACTATCAGCCTTCGACCTATGTGCCGAACACGGCGGCGTACCGGACGTTTGTGTATGGCGATCCGGGGCGTGCGACGGGCCGGCCCGCGCCGCCGCCGGTTGGGGTGTATGCACCTTATTTGGGGCCGCGAACTCTGTATGGTTGGTGATCGCGGCAGGGAGATCGGAGACGAGACGCCGTGTCTGAAACCGCGCCCATGACGTTTCCCCGGTTGGCACGAGTCCGCCAGCACTCGCCCATGACGCGGGTTGAGGACGTGCCGGGTACAGTGAAGCGGTTGATCGAAACCAGCCGGCTGCGCGAGCGCGTGAAGCCGGGGGGTACGATCGCGGTGGGGATTGGCAGCCGGGGCGTGAACCAGATCGCGGTGATCGCCCGGGCGATCGTGGATGCGCTCAAGGGGATGGGGTATCGGCCGTTCGTGGTGGCCGCGATGGGGAGCCACGGCGGCGCGACGGCCGAGGGCCAGCGCGCCTTGCTGGCCGGCTATGGGGTGACGTCTGATTCGATGGGGGTTCCGGTCAAGACCGACATGGACACGGTCGTGGTGGGAACGAGCCCGGTCGGGTTGCCAATCTATTTCGACAAGAACGCGCTCGCGGCCGACGGATTGGTGTTGGCCAATCGGGTCAAGCCGCACACCGACTTTCACGCGCGGCACGAGTCGGGCGTGCTCAAGATGCTGGCGATCGGCCTGGGCAAGCAGCAGGGGGCCAGCCAGGTGCACAAGCTGGGCATCCGGGGGATGCTCGAGGTTCTGCCTGCGGTCGGGCGGATCTTGCTCGAGAAAACGCCGTTCGCGCTGGGGCTGGCGATCGTCGAGAATGCCGCCGACCAGCCGGCCGAGATCGCGGCTCTCGAGCCCGAGACGATTCTCGAGCTCGAGCCCGCCTTGCTCGAGCGGGCGCGGGCGCTCATGGGGCGGCTGCCCTACGAACAGATCGACGTCCTGGTCGTGGGGGAGCTCGGTAAGAATTACTCGGGGGCGGGGATGGACCCCAATGTCATCGGCCGGCTGATGATCGAGACTCAGCCCGACCTGCCGAGCCCGGTGGTCACCCGGCTGGTGGTGCTTGACGTCTCGGCCGAGAGCCATGGCAATATTGTCGGGGTCGGCTTCGCGGATCTGACGACCGAGCGGCTGGTCTCCCAGCTCGATCCCGAATCGTTCCGGATCAACGTCTTGACGTCATGTTGTCTCGAGCGGGCGCGGATCCCGATCACCTTGCCCACCGATCGCGACGTGGTGCGGACCGCTCTCGACACCTGCTGGCGGCTCGAGCCGAGCCAGGCCCGTGTCGTCGTCATCCCCAACACGCTGGAGCTCGAGACGCTGTGGGTCTCGAAAGCGCTCGAGGACGAGACTCGTTCGAATCCCCACCTGAGGCGCGAGACTGATTTCGAGCCCATGCCGTTCCTGGACGACGACTCACTCGATCAGGCCGCCCTCTTTCCCGACAGCGTGCGGGGCCGGCGGAACCGGCCGGGCTTGTCGATCCCGCATTGATCCGAGCGCAGCCCCCGGGGGCCGGTCAGGGTTTGGCGGGCGGCGTCTTGGGGGCCGGGACGGGGACGAAAATCATGGAGGTCGCATGGACCTCGATGGGAACTTCGATGCGATCGGGGACCGGTTTGCCGTCGATCGCGAGCGCGAGGCTCTCGAAGGCCTTGGCGGCGAATCGGCCGACCGCGCGGTCGCCAAAGACGAGGGCCTTCTTGAGCACGTCGGGCCCGCCGCGCGTGTCGTACGAAAAATAGCCCCCCAGCAAGAATTCAGGCTGGTTTTGTTCGATGCGAGCCAACAGCGCGCGATGGGCGAGGAAGAGGCCCAGGTCTTCCTGGGCGATGACGACGGAAACGCGCGGACCCGGGGTGGTGAGGGCTTTGTTGAGCGCGCGCTGACCGTCGTTTTCGGTGCCATCGAACCACACGACGTCCCATTTTCGCCCGAAGTCTTTCAGCGGGGCGGTCAGCGATTCCAGCCGTGCCTCGCGGAACGGGCCGGCATTGCGGTTGTCGATGATGAGGATCCGGGTTGACGGAAAATCGGGAATCTTGAGAGCGGCGTCGAGGAGCGTTTTCACGATTTTTCGGCCGGCCTCGACGAATGAGCCGTAAGTGATGACGGGGAAGGGCTTGCCGCCGGCGGTTGGCAGGGGCGTTTCGAGCGCGAGCACCGCGACGCCCTTGGCTCGGGCCTGTTCCAGGGCCTGGAGGACGGCGGGGGCGGGGTCGACTTCGACCAGCAGCCCTTTCGCGCCGAGCTCGACGGCCGTCTGGATCGTCTTGACCGTCCATTCGACGGGTCGCGATTCGTCGGCCTCGGGCGCGAACGAGCGAAACGCCGTCTGGGCCTTTCCGGTCCGCTGGCGCAGGATCTGAGCCAGGAGAACCTGGTCGGCGCTCGGCGGGCGGTCGAGGATGAGCTCCACGACCCGGCCGCCGGGGGTCCGCGAGGGGGGTTCTTCGCCGGCCTTTGGGATCTCGATCGCGCGCGGCGACGAGTCGCCGCCCACCGCGCTCGTGGATTCGGCGAGCTCGGGGGGTGGAGGCGGCACGAACGGGTTTCCCCCGCATCCGACCGCGCCTGAGAGACCGATGAGGAGCAGGACCACTCTGCTCCGCGCGAAACAATCCAGGTGGCGTACAAGCATCGACGGGCCCATCGCGCGGCGAGGTCGACGCCTCATCCCGATCGTTGGGGGTGGGATCGACTCGCTCGCGATCAAGCGTAACCCGTCCGTGGTCTCGAGGTAAAGCCGTCGCCGGAACGGATTGGGATGCCTTGAAAACGCGGGGCCAGAGGGGCGAGACGGCCCCCCCGAGGCCCCAGATCCGATCAGTTCGCCTTGGGGTTGAGAGCGCCCGAGGCGGGCAGTGGGGGGAGCGCGGCCGTCGTTTCGGCGGCCGTGGGGAGCAGTTTGCCGGCGGCCGCGCGAACCACGATCGAGGCGTCGCCCCGAGCCATCTCGACGAGCCTCCGCTCGACCAGAGGAGTTTTGTGGCCGGCAAGCGCCTCGATGGCGCTCAGCCGGACCGACTCGACCGGGTCGCGGGTGAGCTGAATCAGCCAGATCACGGGATCCAGATCGGTCCGGTTCCTGAGCAGCGGGATCACCGAGACGCGCTGGGCCGGATTGGGGCTGAAGATCAAGGCCCCCAGGCTGATTTGCTCCTGGGTGAGCCCACGAGTCTTGAGCACGATCGAGGCGGCCTCCTGGATCGAGGGGTCGGGATCGTTCATCCGGGTGAGCAGCATGTCGACGGTAAGGAGCATGGTTCGCCGGGCGTAAGAGACGAGCGTCTGCTTGCGGACGTCGATGTTTTCGTCATCGAGATAAGGAACGCCTGGAGCGGCCATCTCGTCGATGGGGGGCGCTCCCAGGCAGGCGACGGCGGCGACCCGGGTGGCGATGTCGCGGCTGGCGAGGGTGCGAACGACTCCGGGATGAAAAGCACCCTTCCATTCCGCCAGGGCCTGTTCCTCGACGGGCATGAGCGTGCGGCCGGGCACCCAGACCCAGAGCTTGGCGAGCTCGGCGAGCGCCGAGCGCCGCGGGTAGGGATCGGCGTCCTCGACCGCGGCCGTGATCAGGTCGTGCAGGGGCTGAAGGGCGTCGACCCAGCGGGCCGGGGCGGGTTCCTTGGTGAAGCGGTCAAAGATCCGGCAGGCGGCGGTGATCGCGCCTGCGCGTGCTGGGCCCTGGAATTTCAGATAGCCCGCGCGCAAGGAGGCGAGGGTCTTGATCAGGCCCGCGCACTCGGCGTCGGTCGCCGGCTGAAGCTCTGCGCCTGGGCCGGGGGCGACCTGCCGCATGAGGTCGGCCAGCGCATGGGGGTCGCCGGCGCGCAATCCCTGGTCGATATCGGCGACCGCGCTCGAGGCGGCGTTGGTCGCACCTCGGTCCGCCGTGAAGAACCCGGACCTGTAACACCGCACGAGCACAGCCGCGCCCGCGCAGAGAAAAACGCCCGTCATCAAGAGGCCCGCTCGTCGCCCTTTCGGCATGGTTGCCTCCCTGCAACTCTAGACTCACGAATTCCGACGCCCCGGGGGACGGGCCGCGCCTTCCCGCTAACCAGAACCACGCGCCCCACCGGCCCATCGAGTTGATTTCCCAAGGTGCGGCACATCATAGTGTGGCAATCGATGCCGACAAGATCAGTTGCGGAGAGGCGCGAAGAAAAAAATGGCGATTCGCGACGAAAATCGGACCGGTGCGACCATCGCCCCAGCCACGGTCGAGCGGCTGGCGAAGGCGCTGCGGCGGGAGACCCGGGCCGAAGTCTACCTGGATCCCGGCCGCCGCGGCGCCTACGCGACCGACGCCAGCCTCTACGAGATCGAACCCCTCTGCGTGGTCGTGCCCCGTACGACCACCGATGTCGCCCGCACCGTCGCCCTGGCGCGGGCGGAGGGAGTCCCGATCGTCCCCCGGGGCGCGGCCACCAGCTTGTCGGGCCAGACCATCGTGGCCGGCGTCGTCATCGATTTCTCGAAGTCGCTCAACCACATCGGCATCGTCGACCGCGACCGGATGACCGTCCGCGTCGAGCCCGGCGTCGTCCTCGATCGGCTCAACGCCCACCTGCGTCCCCTGGGCCTCTTTTTCGGACCCGACGTCTCGACCAGCGACCGCGCGACGCTCGGCGGGATGATCGGCAACAATTCGGCAGGCGCTCGCTCCCTGAAATATGGGAAGACGGTCGACCATGTGCAGGCGCTGGACGTCGTCATGGCCGACGGAAGCTCCGGACGACTCGGACCCCTCGAGCCGCTCGAACTTGAAATGATCTGTATGTCCAACGATGCGATCGGCCGGGCGCACCGGGTGGTCCGCGAGCAGACGACGCTCCACGAACCGGCCATTCGCCGGCATTTCCCGCACATTCTCCGGCGGGTCAGCGGGTATAACCTCGACGAATTCGTGCCCGGCCTGCCGGTCCGGCCGGCGGGGTGGATCGACCCTCCCTGGCGGTTCAACCTGGCCAAGCTGGTGGTGGGTTCCGAGGGAACCCTGGCCGTGGCGACGGGCGCAGAGCTCAAGGTCACGCCGCTCCCGGCGGCCGAGGGACTCGTCGTGATGTCGTTCGCGACCATCCCCCACGCCCTGGACCAGCTCGCGGAGATCCTCACGACCGGGCCCTCGGCCGTCGAGATGCTCGACCGCATGATCCTCGACCTGGCCGCCCAGAACCCCCATTTCGCGCGGTCGCTCGATTTCGCGACCGGTCGACCGGGGGCGGTCCTGGCAGCCCAGTTTCACGCGGATTCCCAGGCCGAGCTCGAGGATCGAGCGCACCGGCTCGAGCAGTTGATCGCGGGCCGATCGGGCGTGCTCGGGACTCGCACGCGGCTGAGGGATGCGGCCAAGGACGAATTCTGGAAAGTGCGCAAGGCTGGCTTTTCGCTGGTCATGGGATTGGTGGGCGACGCCAAGCCGATCGCGTTTGTCGAGGACACGGCCGTCGACCCCGCCCGGCTCCCCGAATTCCACCGGCGGTTCGAGCAAATCGTCGCGCGGCATGGGGTCGCGGCCGCCTGTTACGGGCACGCTGACGTCGGCTGCCTGCACATCCGCCCGATCCTGAGCCTGAGATCCAGCGCGGGCGTCGAGACGATGCGCTCGATCGCCCGCGAGGTCTCGGACCTGGTGATCGAATTCGACGGCGCGATGAGCGGCGAACACGGCGACGGCCTGGCCCGCAGTCTCTGGAACCGCAAGCTCTTTGGTCCCGAGGTCTACTCGGCCTTCCGGGCGGTCAAGGCGGCCTTCGACCCTGGGAATCTGCTCAATCCAGGCAAGGTGCTGGGCGACGCCGACCTGGGCGACAGGCTGCGGTTGGGGCCCGACTACCATCCGGTCGAGCCGCATTCGACGGCGATGGATTTTTCGGGCCAGGGAGGGTTCGCGCGCGCGGTCGAGATGTGCTCGGGCGTAGGCGCGTGTCGCAAGACGGGGTCGGGCGTGATGTGCCCATCGTACATGGCGACCAGGGACGAGATCCATTCGACGCGCGGCCGGGCCAATTTGCTCCGGCTGGCGATGACGGGACGGCTCGAGACGGGCGGAACGGGGCTCGACGACCCGTCGCTCTGGGAGGCGCTCGATCTTTGCCTGGAATGCAAGGCGTGCAAGAGCGAGTGCCCGTCGCGGGTCGACATGGCCAAGCTCAAGTCGGAATCGCTGTATCAACGTTACAAGGAACGACCAAGGCCGCTGAATCACCTGTTGTTCGGCCATCTCTATCGCGTGAATGCTCTGGCGGCCGCGCTCGCCCCCGTGACCAACGCCGTGCTCGCGAACGCCGCGGTGAAGCGAATCCTCGAGTCGGTCTTTTCGATTGATCGGCGGCGGACGCTGCCGCGATTCGACCGCGACCACTTTCGCCGTTGGTTCGCCCAACACGAGGCCGACCCCCGCGCGGGATCCCGCGGCGAAGTGGTTCTGCTCGACGATTGCTTCACGACCTATCACGAGCCCGCGGTCGCTCGGGCGGCGACGCGGGTGCTCGAGGCCTGCGGGTATCGGGTGATCCTGGCCGGGCTTGCCTGCTGCGGCCGGCCGGCGATCTCGAAGGGGATGCTCGGCCTCGCGCGCGACCTGGCCGCCGCGAACGTGGAGCGGCTGGCG
>DAIDHE010000195.1 GCA_027459775.1 Planctomycetales bacterium
CGGCCTGGACGGGAACCGCGACTGGCCGACGTCGTCGGCCTTCGCGGATCTGGACGGCGACGGCGATCTGGATCTTTACGTCTGCCATTATTCGGCCTGGGATCCCAAGACTTCGCCCCCGTGTCCCCATCCCAGCAAGCCGGGTGAATACAGCCATTGCGGCCCGCGCGATTTCGACGCCATGCCCGATCATCTTTTTCGCAACGATGGCGGCCGCTTCGTTGACGTTTCCGAGGAGGCGGGCATTCCAGCGGCCGATCGCGAGGGGCGCGGGCTGGGCGTCGTGGCCGCCGACTTTGACGGCGACGGCCGGATCGATCTGTTCGTCGCCAACGACCTGACGGCCAACTTTCTCTTCCTCAACCAGGGAAACCTGCGCTTCAAGGAGAACGCCTGGGAGTCGGGTCTGGCCGCCAACGCCGAGGGGGGCTATCTGGCCGGCATGGGGGTTGCGTGCGGCGACCTGAACGGCGACGGGCTTGTGGACCTGGCCGTCACCAATTTTTACGGCGAATCAACCACGTTCTATCAAAACCTGGGGTCGGGTCAGTTCATCGACCGCACCGCCGCGATCGGCCTGGCCGAGCCGTCGCGTTATTTGCTGGGCTTTGGCACGGCCTTTTTTGACGCGAACAACGACGGCCGGCTGGACCTGGCGACCGCGAACGGCCACGTGAACGACCTCTCCCCGAACGTCCCCTATGCCATGCCCGCTCAGCTCATGCTGGGCCAGCCGGGTTCCCGGTTGATTGAGGTCACCCGGCGCGCGGGGGCCTGCTGGAGCGTGCCTCGACTCGGCCGCGGGCTGGTCGTCGGCGATCTCGACAATGACGGCCGGCTCGACCTCTTGATCGTCTGCGAGGGGGCGCCGTTGGCCTATTTTCACAATCAAGGCCCGGTCGGGCATTCGATCACGGTCAAGCTCGAGGGGGCCGTCCCGGCCTCCAATCGCGACGCCGTCGGCGCACGGGTGACCCTGACCGCCGGCGGGCGCAAGCAGTACGCCATCCGGTTCGGCGGCGGCAGCTTTCTCTCGGCCTCCGACGATCGGATTCATTTTGGCGTGGGCGACGCTCTCGCCATCGAATCCATCGAGGTCCACTGGCCCTCGGGCCGGGTCGAAAGCTACAAGGATCTCAAGGCCGACTCCTTCTATCGGCTCCGCGAGGGCCAATCCCAGGCGCCCCTCATACCGGGACGGCCGCCACGCCCCTGATTCATGCGTTCCGATTCGGCCTGGCCGCCGGCAGCTTGCCCAGAAGACGCGGGGCGCGTATCATGGAATCAAGATGGTGAGCGCGCGGAGCTCGTCCGCGATTCGCCGCCCTCAGCCCTCGACATCCCACCCTGGGTCGGATCTTTCGCCCTCCCGATCGCGATGGAAACCGGCCCGCCAAACCCCGGATTTCGACCCCGCCATGAAGGTCTTGGATAGAGCCGCGCGACTTGTCATTGCCGCCATGCTGGGGATGACGGTGGAGATGTCGTCGGCCACGGCGTTGGCCGGCGACTCGGGCTCGACCGGGGCAGAAATCTACAAGCAGAAATGCGTTTCGTGCCATGGACCCGCCGGCGAAGGGACGCCGGACCATTATCCACGGCTGCTGGCCGGCGATCGGACCACCCCCGCACTTGCGAAGCTGATCGCCAAGACGATGCCCGAGGACGCGCCGGGCGAGTGCGTCGGGCCAGACGCCGAGAAGGTGGCGGCGTATATTCACCAGTCGTTTTATTCGCGGGAGGCCCAGGCTCGCCGCAGGCGCGAGCTGCCCCGGATCGAGCTGTCGCGGCTGACCGTGCGACAGTATCGCGAGACCGTGACCGATCTCATCGGCTCGTTCCGCGACTCAGGCCCAAACAAGACGGACGAGGTCCATGGGCTGTCGGCCAAGTATGCCCGGCGGAACGGCCGTGGCCGCAACCAGGGCAAGGACGACTCGATCAACAGGGTCGATCCCGAGATCCGGTTCGACTTTGGATCGGTCAGTCCGATTCCCAGTCAGCAGGCGCTCGTGGAGCTGTCGAGGCAGTGGGCGCCCGCGCCGGTCTTGCTGGTTCCGTTGTCGACTTTCCGGGCTTTTTCACAAGAATTTCGCGTCGATTGGTCGGGCTCGGTCGAGGCGGTCGAGACCGGCGATCACGAGTTCGTGATCCGGACCGAGAACGCCGCGCGGCTCTGGGTCAACGACGACGCCCATGCGCTGATCGACGCCGGGGTGAAATCGGGCGACCAGACCGAATACCGCGGCACGATCCGGCTGCTGTCGGGTCGGCGCTATCGGTTGCGAATCGAGTTTTTCAGGTCGCGGGAAAAGAGGGCCTCGATCGCGCTTTTGTGGAAACCGCCTGGCGGCGCGCTCGAGGTGATCCCGTCGTTCCGGCTGTCTCCGTCACGGGTTTCAGAATCTTTCGTGCTTGCGACGCCGTTTCCGCCCGATGACCGGAGCATGGGTTACGAGCGTGGGACGTCGATCTCGAAGGCGTGGGATCAGGCGACGACGGAGGGGGCGATCGAGGTCGCCGACTATGTGGCGGCGCATCTTTGCGAGCTTTCGGGAGCGCCTGAGAGCGGCCCCGAGCGGGACGCGAAGGTCCGGGCGTTTTGCGAGCAATTCGCTGAGCGTGCGTTTCGGCGACCGCTTTCGGCCGAGCAAAAGGCGCTTTACGTCGCGCGGCGGCTGCAAGGGGCGCGGGATCTCGAGACGGCCGTCAAGCAAGTAGTGCTGCTCGTGCTCAAGTCGCCCCGGTTCTTGTATCGCGAGGCGGGCTCGAGCGTGCCCGACGGCTATGACGCCGCGTCGCGGCTGGCGTTTGGCCTGTGGGACTCGCTGCCAGACGCGACTTTGCTCTCGGAAGCCGCGGCCGGCCGGCTCAAGACCCGCGCGCAGATCCTCTCACAGGCCGAGCGCATGGCGAAAGACCCGCGTGCACGCGTCAAGCTGCGGCTTTTTCTGTTGCGATGGCTCAAGGTCGACCAGCCCCCCGAGATCGCCAAGGCCCCCAAGCTCTTTCCTGGCTTTGACGAGGCGGTCGTCGCCGATCTGCGGACCTCGCTGGTGCTTTTCCTCGACGACGTGATCGCGAGCCCCCAGGCCGATTTCCGCCGTCTTCTCAATACCGAGACGCTCTATCTCAACGGCCGGCTGTCGCACATTTACGGTGGCGGGCTCGCGGCCGACGCACCTTTTCAGAAGGTCGTTATCGATCCGCACAAGCGCGCGGGCGTGCTCTCGCATCCTTATTTGATGGCGAATTTCGCCTACACATCGACCACCTCGCCGATTCACCGAGGCGTCTTTCTAGCCCGGGGGCTCTTGGGCCGGGTGCTCATGCCCCCGCCCGAGGCGGTCGCCCCGCTCGCCGCCGACCTGCACCCGAGCTTGAGCACCCGCGAGCGCGTGACCCTCCAAACCAAACCCCAGGCGTGCACGACCTGCCATGGGATGATCAACCCCCTGGGATTCACCCTGGAGCATTTCGACGCCATCGGTCGATACCGAACCGAGGAAAAGGGAAAGCCCATCAACGCTCAAGGGTTTTATGAGGCCCAATCGGGCGAGACGGCGATGTTTGACGGCGCCCTGGATCTGGCGGCGTTCCTGGCGCGGAGCGAAGAGACCCGGCTGGCCTTTGTTTCGCAGTTGTTCCACACTCTGGTCCAGCAGCCGATCCGCGCGTTCGGCCCGGCGACGCCGGCCGTGCTGGCCCATTTTTTTGCCTCGCACGAGTTCAATATCACGCGGCTGATGACCGAGATCATGGCGACCTCGGCTTTGACCCCGCGGGAGCCCTCGGCGTAAAGTAGAGATTCACACCGCCCCACGCCGGCTTTGTCCCACGCCCTCCCGTTTGGAGAGACTGCCATGGCTCGATACCGCAACCGACGCGCGTTTCTCAGGGACCTGGGCGCAAGCGCGGCCGCGCTGCCGTTCGTACTTAACCTTCCCAGCATGGGCTTTGCCAACTCGCAGGCGCGCAAGCGTCGGCTGGTGATCATGTTCAGCCCCAACGGCGTTGTGCCCAAGACGTTTTGGCCCGATCAGGAAGGGTCGACGTTCACCCTCAAGGAGAGCCTCAAGCCGCTCGAGCCATTTCAGAAGCAAACGCTCATCGTTCGCGGGCTCTGCGACAAGGTCCGCGGCGACGGCGACAACCACATGCGCGGGATGGGCTGCCTTCTGACCGGAATCGAGCTCTTCCCCGGCAACATTCAGGGAGGCTCGGATACGCCGGCCGGCTGGGCCAAGGGAATCTCCATCGATCAAGAGATCAAGAACCACCTGCAGGCCCGCCCCGATTCCCGCACGCGATTCGGCTCGCTGGAGTTCGGCGTGATGGTTCCCGAACGCGCCGATACCTGGAGCCGCATGGTCTACGCCGGCGCCAACAAACCCATCGCGCCCATCGACGATCCCTACCAGATGTTTCGCAAGCTCTACGGCCAGGCCAAGGACCAGGAGGCCCTGAAGAGCATCCTCGACGACCTCAAGGACGACCTGCGCAGAATTGGTTCGGCCGTCAGCTCCGACGATCGTAAACTGATCGAGGAACACGCGAGCTTCGTCCGCGAGATGGAGCAAGAGCTCAAGAGCGGCCAGCGCCAGGACTTGGGCCACGCGGTCCCCGAGATCGAGCCGGGGCTCAAGCATCAGAATTCCGACATGCCCAAGCTCAGCCGGATGCAGATCGACCTCATGGTCAGTGGATTCGCGGCCGATTTCGCACGGGTGGCGACATTGCAATACACCAATTCGGTCGGCGGCGCCCGGATGCGCTGGGCCGGCGTCGACGAGGGCCACCACGAGCTCTCGCACAACCCCGACAGCGATCAGAAATCGCAAGACAAGCTGACGAAGATCAACAAATGGTTCTGTGAGCAGCTTGCCTATCTGGCCAAGCGGCTGGCCGAGACCCCGGAGCCTGGCGGCGGGGGCAGCTTGCTCGACAACACGCTCATCGTCTGGACCAACGAGCTGGGTAAAGGCAACTCGCACACCTTGAACGACATTCCGTTCGTGTTGGTGGGGGGCGGGCTCGATTTCAAGATGGGCCGGTCGCTCCAATTCAAACACACGGCCCACAACCGGTTCTTGATCGCCCTGGCCAATGGGATGAGCTGCCCGGTCGAAAAGTTCGGTAATCCCCGATATTGCGACGAAGGGGCCTTGACCGGGCTCGTGTGAGCCCGGCCAGGGCCGTGACTCGATGCGCGACCGCGCCGAGAGCGACGGCTGGGCGTCCGTACGGCCGGCGTGCCTACCCTCGGGGCGTGCTGGACTTGAGGTGCTATTCGCTACTCTTGCGATAGCCGATTCCACAGCCAATGGCGCGGGTTTCCTCGATCTCGACGGGCTTGCCCTCAAGCAGCGATTCGACGGCGTCGCGGACGTAGTGCTTGGTCGCCTTGGCCTCGTCGTCGATGTTGTCGTCGAGAGTGCCCGTGTAGCGGATCTTGCGCTCCTTGTCGAGCACGAAGAAGGTGGGCGTGGCGACCGCGCCGTATTCGCGGCCGATCTTCTGGCTGTCGTCGCGGCCGTAGGCGAAGTTGTAGTTCTTCTCCTTCACCCGTTCGCGGATCTTGGCGAGCGTGTCTTTCTCGCAGTATTCCTTGTTATAACCCTCCGGGGCGTATTCCGCGGGCGGGGTCACGCAGACGGCCACGACCCGGACGCTCTTGTCCTTGAAGCGGTTGGCGAGGTCGATCACGCGATCCTCGACCTTGGTCACATACGGGCAATGGTTGGCCATGAAGACGAGAACAACCACGTCTTCCTTGATGTCGGCCAGACTCAGAGTCGCGTCCTTGTCTCCCATGACGGCTGGGAGCCCCGCGAAATCAGGGGCCTTGTCGCCGGGGGCGACGACCGTGTTGTACTTGCCCGGTCCCGCCAAGGCGGGCGCCGCCAGCAGCACGGCCGCTGACAGCAGAAACAGTGTCTTGCGCATGGGTGCCTTCTCCTTGTCGTCGACGGGATTGGTTCCAAAGCCGCTCACGGCCAATCCGATGCGTTGCGACGAACGGCCGCGCCCTGGCTCGAACCCATCCTGAAACTGACGTAAATGCCGCGAGAACCGTCCAGTTGCTTCGATTCCAACAGGCCCACGCACGATCCCAGCGCGGGAGGTTCCTCAATCAAGCGCTCAAGATCGCGCACAAGCAAACGCGGCTCATCCCTGAGAGCGGCTGGCGGAGATGAAAGTCCGGACCAGCTCGCGACGCCGATTCTGGCTCATCCGGCTCACGATTGCAAGCCATTTTCTTCCTTGGCGTTGTCGATTCAATATCTGCTTAACAATCGGACAACACCTGGAGAAGGCGTCTCGAAAAACGTCGTCGTTGTTTACATGTAATATGATCAATCGTTGAAGATAACGGCGGCCGCGGCGCCTGCGTCGCCGGGTGGGTTCTCGAACGGCCGGCCGGATGGGGGCGTCAGAAGATCGGCGAGGACGCCTCCGCGGGATTCCGTTCCTTGCCGGGTTTCGTGGGCCTTGAGGCTGGCAATGATCCCGGGCAAGTCGGCGACGGGGCAGCCTGTCGCCTTTGCGATCGTCGCGAACGCCTTGGCCTCGAACCAGCGGCCCAAGCGCACGGCGATGCGAGCCAGCTCGACTGAGTCGCGCCCAGGTTGATTGCGGTCGATGAGCCGGCGATACCGCGTGTTGAGCGTGGCCAGCTCGGCTTTGTCAGGTTGTTCCGAGCTCAAGTTGTTCGGCATCTCACCGAGAGCCATCAGGCGATCGAGGACGAGGGGTTGATCGGGTAGGGCGGCAAGGAGACGTTCGAGGGCCTGCCGTTCATGGTCCAAATCGCCGTGGTGTGCCGCGAACCCGGCGTCGAGCGCGGGGATCAAGACCGGGGTCGCGAAACCGGCAGGAATGCGAGCGAGCGCCTTTTCGGCCTCCAGGGGTTGATCGGCGGCGATCGCCCAGTCGAGTCGAGCCCGCCAGACCGCCGCGTCATCCGGCCGTCGCTTGAGGCAGCGGTCGATCCAGCCGGCGGCGGCGTCGAGCGCGCCCGAACGAATCGCCAGGTTCGCCCTCCCCAGCCACACTCGATCGTCGTCGGGAGCGCGCAGGCCGGCCCCTTCCAGAAAACCGCGGAGTTCCTCGGTTGACGTCGCCTGAGAGCGCCAGTCGACATACATCCGGACGAGCTTGACCGCCTGGTCCAGAGTTCCCTCGCGCGAGAAATCGAGCTCGTCCCAGTTGGCCCTGAGCAAGCGCCTGGCTTGCTCGCGGCGTCCTTCGCGCCAGTAAATCGGGGACAGAAACCAGCGCAGGCCGGCGGGCTCGATGCGCGTGTCATCGAGCGCGCTCGAGGCCAGCCGCTCGGCGTCGGCCAACTGGCCGGCCGTCACCAGCAAGAGCCCGCGCTCCAGAATCGAGGGAACCGTGAAGGGCGTGTGGGGCCGCACTCGCCCCCAGGTTTGGAACGCCAGCTCAAACCGACCTTGAGCCTTCTGACAGACTCCAAGCAAGTAGACCGCCTGGTCGCAATCGGGCTGGCGCTTGAGCAATTCGACCAGCTTGCGATTCGCCATCACGTGTCGCCCCTGCTGAATGTCAGCCTCGATTTCCGTCAGCGCAGCCCGTGGCAGCCCCTGAGCCCGCCATAGCCAGACGCCACCGAATGCGATCGCGGCGATGATCACGAATAGAAGGGCAAAGTTCTTCATTCGAGGCGCTGTACTCGATGTCGGGTCGGACTTCGTTTCTGATCTCGAAGCTATCGGTGTAGGTACGTTTCTTGGTTTGAAAACCGGGAAGACGGCGTTGTTCGTTGGCCGCCGCGGCTTGACAGTGCGAGCAAGGGCTCTGGAAGATCTCAGGGAACAGTTCAACCGAGCCAATCGCGACAGGCAAGGGCCGATGACCTCTGGGCGTACACCTCTTGATCACGCAGACCCGGCCGGCGCCCCCGCGCCGGCGGTCGTGGTCCCGGGCTGGTTGGGTTTCTTGATTCTAACGTTTGGCTGCGGTTTACTCGCGGGCCTGCTCGAGGTCGGGGCCGTGGTGCTGCACAAGCGGTTTCTCGATTCCAACCATCTTTACGGAGTGAGCCGGCATTTCGTCTGGACCGTGCCGTTGGTCGACGCCGTGCTGTTTCTAGCTCTGGGGATCGTTCTGGGCGCGGCGATCCTGGCCTGGCCGGTCCAGGGCCGGCGCGTGGCGTTCCGCGTGATGGCGGCTTTCCTGGTCTTGCCGGCGCTTTTGGTCGTGGTTCCCCAGGTCTATGGAATCGCATGGTTGATCGTGGCTCTGGGCGTTGCGATCCGGGTCGTGCCCGTCCTTGAGAGGCGTACGGAACGGGTGCGACGGCTGTTCGTTTGGGGCCTACCCGTGGTGATCCTCGCCGTGGGGGCTTTGGCGTCTTACCCATTCGCCGCGGATCACTATCGCTGCTGGCGGGGAGCGTCGAGTATGGTTCCCGCTCCGGGTTCGCCCAACGTGATCCTGCTCGTGCTCGATACGGTTGCGGCGGACCATCTCGGTCTTTACGGCTACAGTCGCCCGACCAGCCCCACGCTCGACGAACTGGCGAGCCGGGGTGCTCGCTTCGATGCGGCGCGGGCCACGTGGTCGTGGACGCTCCCATCGCATGCGGGCATGTTCACAGGGCGATGGTCTCATGAACTCTCGGCGGGCTGGCTTGAGCCGCTCGACGCCGCCCGCCCGACGCTCGCTGGATACCTCGCCCAGCAGGGCTACGCCACGGCCGGTTTCATTGCCAATACGCTGTATTGCGCGTGGGATTCCGGGCTCGACAGGGGTTTCACGACTTACCGCGATTTTCCCCTCACGGCCTCGGGAGCGCTCAAGGCGGCCGTGCTTGTCTCACGCCCGATCGAGGGAGTGCAAACGGCCGCCCGGTGGCTCGACGATTGGCTTGGATTCCCGCTCGTCACGCCCAAGGCTCGCTGGCTGGGGTCGCTGCTGGACGCGGATCGCAAGGACGCCGCCACGGTCAATCGCCAGTTCCTGCACTGGCTCGATCACGAAAAGCCGTCCCAACGGCCATTTTTCGCATTCTTGAACTATTACGACGCCCATTATCCCTATCAGGTTCCACCCACGGGAATCCACCGCTTCGGCGTCGCCCCCAGAACGGCGCGCGAGGCCGAGCTCACCCTCAACTGGTGGCTCATCGACAAGAAAAACCTCGCGCCCAGCGAAATCGGGTTCGCCCGCGATCTTTACGACGACTGCGTCGCCCACCTGGACGAACAGGTCGGCAGATTGGTCGACGCGCTCGAACTCCGGAACATCCTGCGAAACACCTGGTTGATCGTCGTCGCCGACCACGGCGAAAGCTTCGGCGAACACGAAGGCGTCTTCTGCCACGGGATGAGTCTCTACCAGACCGAGCTCCATGTGCCCATCGTAATCGTACCGCCGGCCTCGTCCCAGCCCGGCCAGATCGTCTCACAGACGGTGAGCCTGCGTGATCTGCCGACTTCGATCGTCGAGATGCTCGGTCTCGAGCGAGGTTCGACGTTTCCCGGTACATCGCTTGTCAGCTTAATAAAGCCTGTTGATGCCAAGGTGAATCGGCTTCAATCTCTGCCACAGGTTCTCTCGGAAGTCGTGCCGAACAATCCGCTGGACTCCGACCGGACGCGGCTCATGGTGAAGCCCCCACCGCTGGTTTCGCTGGCCGAGCCGGGCTGGAGCTACATCAGGCGCGAGGATTCATGGAGCGAGGAACTGTTTCATCTCGAGAATGACCCTGGCGAATCCCATGATCGTTCGCAGGATCCAGCCGCCCGTCGGGTACTTGAGCGAATGCGCGACGCGACCAGCCGGCTGATCGGGGAGCGTCCCGCACCCGCGGTTGCCGGGTCGGGGCATTGACTTCTATCCCGCGCCGACGATTTGTGTCACAATGGATGTTGAGCTTGGGAAGAATTCTTTGGGACGGCCGCCCTGAGCGGTGAAGCAAGCGGATGATCCTGGTTTTTCCGTGCCCTGTTGAATTCATGAATGCAAGGGCGGTCTGATCCCGCTCGGAAAGAGGTCTCTCGACGATGTTCCTGGCCTATATTGGTCCCGAGACGATGATGCCCGTGGCCTCGATTCTGGCTGCGGTGATGGGTGTGGTGATGATGTTTAGCCGCAACGTGGTATCGTTTGGTCGGGGGATTCTGGAGCGGGTTTCGCCGCGTTCCCGGCGTAGGTAATGAGAATGCTGGCTTCAGCCTCGCTGCCAGGATCATGCGAGGCAGAGCTGGGCTCCGCGCCTGAGGCTTGGGATCGGCCCGAGGGAGGCGCGACGACGAATGTCAACGCGGTGGGGACGGAGCCATCAAGAAGGTCATCGTCATTGGTCTGGATGGGCTCGAGCCCACGGTGGTTGGTCGTCTGCTGGAGTCGGGCGATCTGCCTCACTTGGCCTGTTTGCGCAAACAAGGGGGGCTGAGCCGTGTGGCCACGACAAGGCCCGCGCAGACTCCCGTGGCTTGGTCGACGTTCGCGACCGGCGTGAATCCCGGCGGCCATGGCGTCTTCGACTTCATCCGCCGCGACCCCGCGACTTACCTTCCCGAACTGGCGCTCAATCGCTACGAGCAGAAGAATGCGTTCCTTCCCCCCAAGGTCGTCAACCTGCGGCGGGGAACCCCGGTCTGGGATCTTCTGACAGCCGCTGGGCGCCGCGCGACGATCTTGCGCTGCCCTTGCACCTATCCCCCCGACAGGGTCCGTGGAGCGATGCTCTCCGGTCTGGGAACGCCCGACCTTCGCGGCGGACTGGGTACACCCGCCTACTACACGACCGCGGCCGGGATCGAGTCGCGTGAGAGCGAGCGCGTGATCACCCTCGAGCACGCCGTCGACGACACCTATAAAACCCACCTTGTCGGCCCTCGCGACCCCAGAACCCGTGGCGACGTGTCTCTTCCGTTCAATCTCAGGGTCGATCGCGCGAATCGCAAGGTTGTGATCGAGTCTGACGGAGCGCCACGATCGCTTGAGGTCGCCCAGGGCGCATGGAGCGACTGGCTCCGAGTGAAATTCAAGCTCGGGCTGCTGCAATCGGTTCGCGGCATGACGCGGTTTCACCTGGTCGCTTGCGAGCCCGAGGTCAAGCTCTACGCCGCTCCGGTGAATTTCGATCCGGCCGCGCCGCTGTTTCCCATCAGCGACCCCCCGGAATACGCGGGCCGGCTCGCCCAGCGGATCGGGCTTTATTACACCACCGGGATGGTCGAGGATCACACGGGGCTCAATAACGAACGGATCGACGAAGACGCCTTTCTGGACCAGTGCGCGATCGCCTGGCGCGAACGCGAGGCGATGATGCTCGACGAGCTGGCCGTCCACGACGAGGGGTTTTTCTATTGCCTGTTCGACACCCCTGACCGCGTTCAGCACATGTTTTGGCGCTATGGCGAACCCGGCCACCCCGCCCACCGCGGCGCGGCCGTGGACGCTCGTTATCAAGGCGTGATCGACGATTGCTACCGTCGGGCCGACCAGGCGGTCGGCCGGGCCCTCGAATTCGCCGATCCCGAGACGCTCGTGATCGTGCTCTCGGACCACGGTTTTTCCAGCTTCCAGCGCGGCGTCCATTTGAACACATGGCTGCGCGACAATGGCTTCCTCGCTTTGAAGGGGGGCGTCGACCCTGGTCCGGAGGCCGGCGAGATGCTCCAGGGGGTCGATTGGGAGCGCACCCGCGCCTTTGCCCTGGGGCTCTCTGGGATCTATCTCAATCGCCGGGGACGGGAAGCACGGGGGATCGTCGACCTTGCCGAGGCCCAGGGGTTGATCGCGGCCATCGCGCGGGGCTTGGGCGGGCTGGTCGACCCGGATCGCGGCCAGGAGGCGGTCCGCCGGGTGGTCGCGCGTGAAGACGCCTATCACGGGCCGTTCGCGCATGAATCGCCCGATCTGATGGTGGACTTCGCGGCCGGATATCGGGTGTCGTGGTCGTCGTCGATGGGTGGGGCGTCCGCCGGCTGGTTCGAGGACAACATCAAGAAATGGAGTGGAGATCATCTCATCGATCCCGATCTGGTTCCCGGCGTGCTTCTCATGAACCGGCCGTTTCGCGGCCAGGCGGCGCGGCTCGAGGATCTGGCGCCGACGATCCTGGACGCGCTCGGCGTCGCCAAGGGATCCGCGATGGAAGGAGAATCGCTCCTGTCATGAAGATCCTGGTGCTGGGCCTCGACTGCGCGGCCCCCGAGCTCTTGTTTGGCTATGACGACTTGCCCAACATCCGTCGCTTGATGGAAATCGGCGCCTACGGACGGCTCGAGAGCGTCGTCCCGCCGATCACCGTGCCGGCCTGGATGTGCATGACGACCAGCCAGGATCCTGGCTCGCTCGGCATCTATGGCTTTCGCAACCGCGTCGATCATTCCTACAGCGGCCTGGGCATCGCCACCGCCCGGTCGATCACGGAGCCAGCGATCTGGGACCATCTGGCCCGCGAAGGGAAACAATCGATCATCGTGGGCGTGCCGCCGGGCTATCCGCCGCGGAAGCTGAACGGCGTCTCGGTGAGCTGTTTCCTGACGCCGGACACGAACAAGAACGTCTTCACCCACCCCCCTGAAGTCTCCGACGAGATCCGCCGGTTGGTCGGCCATTATCCCGTCGACGTCCAGGGCTTTCGAACCGACGACAAGGCCTGGCTTCGCGACCAGATCCGGGACATGAGCCGGGTCCAGTTCCAGGTCGTCCGCCATCTCATGCAGACCAAGGAATGGGACTATTTCCACTTTGTCGACATCGGCCTCGATCGGGCGCATCACGGGTTCTGGAGATACCACGACCCCCAGCATGTGCTCCACGAGCCAGGCAGCCGGTTCGCGAACGTGATTCACGATTATTACCGGCACATCGACGAGGAAATCGGCCGCACGCTCGAGCTCTTGACCGACGACACGGTCGTTCTGGTGGTCTCGGACCATGGTGCGCAGCGCCTCGACGGCGGCTTTTGCGTGAATGAATGGCTGGTGCGCGAGGGGCTTTTAGTCTTGAACACGCGCCCGACCGAGGTCACGCCGTTCGCCAAGCTCGACGTCAACTGGTCGCGGACGCGGGTCTGGAGCGAGGGGGGTTATTACGCCCGGGTCTTTTTCAACGTCAAAGGACGCGAACCTCATGGGGTCGTCGAGCCCAGCGAATATGAATCGTTCCGCGACGAGGTTCGGGAGCGGTTCCTGGCCACGACCGACCCCGAGGGCAAGCCGCTGGGAACGCTCGTCTTCAAACCCGAGGAGATCTATCACCACGTTCGCAACGTCGCGCCCGACCTGATCGTCCACTTCGGGGCGCTGTACTGGCGGTCGATCGGCGGGGTGGGCTACCCGAGCATCCACGTCCGGGAAAACGATACCGGCCCCGATGACTGTAATCACGCCCAGTTCGGCTCGTTCATCCTGGCGGCTTCGAACAGTCCCTTGAGTGGCGAAATCACGGGCGCTCGACTGCTCGACATCGCCCCCACACTCATGAATCTGGGTGGATACGAAATCCCTCCGATCATGCAGGGCCGCTCGCTGGCCGCCGGGATTGTCGCGCGGCCGGACGATCCCGGACTCGCGCTGAGCGACGAGTCGATCATCCGCGAGCGACTGAGCGGGCTGGGATATCTGGGCTGAGCATCCGCGGAATTGGCTGCTTTTCCCAACGGTTCTTGCCAGATCGTGACCCGGGCGTGTAGTGTGATTTGATCCGATTCCCGCTTTGTCTCGCGACCTTCGACTTTTCCGATGATGTCTGATCCGCTCAGATCGCTGGCGCGGCTTGCGGCTGGAGCACTTGTCGTGGTGCTCTTGCTCGATGCAGGATCGCCGTCCGCCCGGGCCGGTTGCACTCATCGGTACGGGGTTCAGACTCGCGTTTCGAACGATCGGGCGCAGCTCGACGCGCTGATTCTCGATCCTGCCTCCGGGGCTGACCCCTCTCGATCAGACGCACCCGGCCGGCCTTGTTCCGGCCCCGGATGTTCGAGTCGCTCGCCTCTTCCCGACACCGTTCCTTTGATCTCGAACAGTCCCGTGGGCCAGGAATGGCCCGCCCTCGCATCCGTCATCCGGATTGACCTCGACGGTGTGTTCGGTCGTTTACTGGACGAGCGGTCTTCGCTCCCAACCGGTCCTGCGCGCTCGATCTTTCGTCCTCCGCCCGCCTGACCGCCTGTTTTCGCTCTTGCGATCGCATCTTAGGCGGCTTGGATTCTGGCGATTTCCGAGGCTAAATCCTCGAGGCCGCTCCTGACGCCGCGCGGTTCACGTCGATCACGGTCGAGGGGCCTGTGCGCCCATGTCTTGCCTGGTCGCTGTTCGCGAGCGCGATTGCCCGTCCCGCATTGCCGGGAGTTTCTTGATTCATCTTTGGCTGCTTCATTCCCGGAGATTCCCGTCATGAACCGTTGTCGTTCCGCGTTCACGCTCATCGAGCTCCTGGTCGTCATCGCGATCATCGCCGTTTTGATAGCGCTTCTGCTGCCCGCGGTGCAAGCCGCGCGCGAAGCCGCCCGGCGCGCTCAGTGCATCAACAACCTGAAGCAGTTCGGCCTGGCGATCCACAACTACGACGACTCCTTTCGCTGCCTTCCGTTCGGCAAGGGAGACGATTACCAGGCCGTCCTTCCTTTAGCCCCCGTTTACGCGCGGTGGTCGACCCACAGTCAGTTGCTCATGTTTTTGGAGCAGACGCCGCTGTTCAACGCGATCAATTTTTCACTGCCTCCGGAAACCCCGAACCTCGATACGTACAACATGGGCTTTGACATGCCGTACCAAGATCCCAACCGCGAGAACGCGACGGTCTGCCGGATCGCGGTCGCGGCCTTCCTCTGCCCATCCGACCCGGCCGGCGCGGGCGGCCTGGCGGGCTGGGATGGCGGCAATAATTATTATGGCAACGAGGGCTCCTGGCTCTGCGACGCCTGCCAGCAGACGCCCAGCACGATCGCTCCGGGATATCTGCCCCAGGGTCCGCTGTACAATCGGAGCTGCGTCAACCTGGCCGGCATTAGCGACGGAACCAGCAGCACGGCTTTTTTCAGCGAGAGGCGCAGGGGCCAGGGAGTCGTCAATCTCCAATCCGACCTGTACGCGATGGGCCAGGCGATGACGATCGATCAAACCTGGCAAATGTGCACGACACTGGACATGACGATGGCGATGGCGCTCACGAGCTCGATGGGGGCGACCTGGGCGATCGGCGACATGACCTGCTCGACCTACAACCACGTCTCGACGCCGAATACACGCACTTGTGCGTCGATGGCGGGCGGGATGATGGGGATGGGCTCGATGGCCAACATGGCGGTGCAGCTTCCGCCCAGCTCGTATCATCCGGGGGGAGTAAACGTCTTGTTCGGCGACGGCTCGGCGCGGTTCCTCAAGGATTCGACGGCGCTTGCCGTCTGGCGCGCGCTCAGCACCCGCAACGGCGGAGAAATCGTCAGTGGCGGCGATTATTAAGATCAAGGCGGTTTTTCAAGCCGCCGATGGACACAAGCAGACCTCAATCGCCCCGAATTCGAGCGAGCATTCATGTCAATTCACGAAGGGTCTTACTCGTCCGATCCATCCCTGGGCTCGGAGCTCACGCGGCGGTTTGGACTGACGACGGCGACGGCCTTGATCGTGGGCGAGGTCATCGGCGCGGGCATTTTCCTCACCCCCGCGCGGATGGCCAAGCAGCTCGATTCCCCGCTGTTACTGCTGATCGTCTGGGTCGTGATGGGCTCGAGTGCCATCGGCGGAGCGCTCTGTTTTGGGGCGCTGGCCGCGCGCTTTCCCCGCGCGGGCGGCGGCTATGTCTATTTGAAACACGCCTACGGACCGCGCATGGCATTCTTATATGGATGGTTGTCGCTCCTGGTCACCGATCCCGGCGTGACGGCCGCGATGGCGGCCGGGTTGTCCGATTATGTCGGCTATCTCTCGCCCCTCTCGATCTGGGGCAAGCGCGCCACGGCCGCCGCCGCGCTCATCGTGATCGCGACCGTCAATCTCAGCGGGGCCGCGCTCGGGTCGGGCATCTTGCGGGCGCTGGCCGCGATCAAGCTCGGCTTGCTCGGGTTTCTGGTACTCTGGGGCTTCGCGATGGGGGCCGGCCAGTGGTCGAACCTGTCGCTCATGGTCGAGCGCAGCCCGGCCGCCGCGCCTCTTATTTCGGCATTGGCCGGGGCCTTGATCGCGGCGTTCGTCTCGTTCGGCGGCTGGTGGGACGCCAGCAAGCTGGCCGGCGAGATCAAGGATCCTGAGCGCACGCTTCCGCGGGCGCTTTTGCTAGGCGTCTTGATCGTCACCTTGGTCTACATCACGCTTTCGGCGGTGTTTCTCTACCTGGTGTCGCCGGCGCGGACCGACTCGGAACAAGGCTTCGCTGCGCTCGTCGGCGAGGCCCTCTTTGGCCGCGCCGGCGGCGTCGTGTTCGCGGTCATTGTGATCGTCGCCCTGCTGGGCAGCCTGGCGGCGGTGTTCATGGCGTTTCCCAGGGTTTATTACGCGATGGCCCGCGACGGTCTCTTTTTTCCCAGCGTCGCCGCGGTTCATCCCCGCTCGGGCGTTCCCGTCCGGGCCGTCGCGCTTCAGGCCGCTCTCGGCGTCGCGCTCGTTCTGACGGGATCGTTTGAACAGATACTCAATTATTTCATGGCCCCGACCTTGATCTTCCTGGTGCTCACGGTCGCGACCGTGTTCTTGTTTCGTAAGGGCTCGCCGCCGCTTGAAACGCCGGGGTTTCCGCTCGCGCCCCTGGTCTTTCTGGTTCCGACCGCCCTTTTGATCGTCGCTGTCGTGGTAGGCGACCCCGTGCGTTCGTTCGTGGGTCTCTTGGTCGTCGCGGCGGGTGTGCCGGTTTCCGCCTGGGTCGTCCGCCGCCGGGCGTTCGCCCAGCCGCGAGTCGAGCCCGCGTCGAATGGATCGTTTCCCCTTTGATTCTTCTGGAGGGTTTCCCGTGGCCTGGATTCGGACCGTTTCGCTGGAAGAGGCCGATGAATCGCTCAGCCGGGCGATGGCCGATCAGCGCTCGCTTTATCCGCCGGAATACGCCCAGCCGGTGCAGGAGCTCGATCAGGGCTTGCCGGGCATCGTCGCCTCGCACACGCTGATCCCCCAGGCGCTCTTTCACGCTTTTGCGACGTTTGGGGCCTTGATGTCGCCCGATCTGCCGCTGTCTCGCAGGCAGCATGAAATGATCGCGACCATGGTCTCGCTCACCAACAGTTGCCATTACTGAATTGTCTCGCACGCAGAGTTTCTGCGTCGGGTCACGCTCGACGACGGCCTGATCCAGGCGCTTCGTGAGGATTACACGAAAGCGCCAATCACGGACGCCGAGCGGGTCATGATCGATTACGTGGTCAAGCTCACCAAGGACGCGACCAAGGTCTCGCCCCTGGACCACGAGCAGTTACGAGCCGCGAGTTTCGACGATCGGGCGATCTTGCAGATCACATTGATCGCGGCCTGGTTCAATTACATCAACCGCGTCGCCGACTCGCTCGGCGTCGGCCGGGATTAGCGAGCCCCGCGCCCCGGCTTGCTCAAGCCGGGGCTCGGGGACGAATTGTCTCGTGTTTTTCCATTGATCGGGCGGCCAGGGCCGCCTAGAGTAAGAGGTCGAAACCAAGGCGCGGATCGCCAATAGCCTCCGGAGCGAGCGACCGATCGTGGGGATGATTCAGATTGGACTGACGGACCATCTCGAGGGTCCGCGCGAGCGCCCGTCGGCGGCGATCCTGGGCGAGGTCGCGGAATTGGTGCGGCTGGCCGATCGCCTGGGCGTGCGCTTCGCCTGGTTCACCGAGCATCACGACCACGTCCACGAGGGGCATTTGCCCACCCCCCTGCTCTTCGCGCTTCATCTGGCCAGCCAGACGCGGAGGATTCACCTGGGCACGGCGATCATCTGCCTCAATTTGCACCACCCGCTCGACGTCGCCGAGCAAACCGCCGTCGCCGAGTTGCTCATGCTGGGCCGGCTTGCGCCCGGGTTTGGCAGCGGTAGTACGCCCGACGAGTTTCGCCTCTTTGGCCTGGACGAGACCGGCGACGACGAACGCCATGCGCGGTTCACGGAGGCGCTCGGGATCATCCGCGACGCCTGGCGGGGAGAGATTCGCGAGCGCGAGCCTGGGCCAACGCCCGGTTATTTCCAGGTGCC
The DNA here is from genome assembly GCA_027459775.1 of Planctomycetales bacterium. Taxonomy (GTDB): domain Bacteria; phylum Planctomycetota; class Planctomycetia; order Isosphaerales; family Isosphaeraceae; genus JAKBAP01. Next base: position 18,139 of record DAIDHE010000195.1, read on the forward strand.
CGCGCATCGTCCGTTGCCAGTCGCCTCCCCGGATCTTTGGGATCGCACCTGGATCGCCGTCAATAGCGTCGGCTCGGCTCGAATCGCCGGAGCGCTCGGGCTCAACATGCTCTTTTCGCATCTGCGCACGCCGGCCCAGTACCGGCAATACGCCGAGACCTACCGAACGGCGGGCGGACATGGTCTGATCGCCGCCAACCGCCCGGTCTTCGTCGGCCCTGATGACCAGACGGCCTGGTCATGCATCGAGCCCGCGCTCCGGCGGCTCTGGAGGCGATTCCAGGCCGAGGGAAAAATCTCCGCCGAGACGCCGGAGTCCGACCACCTTCCCGATCTCGCGGGGCATCCGATCAATTTCATCATCGGCGGGCCCGAGTCGGTGGCGCGGCAACTTCGCGAGCTCTGGTCGATCGTTCGGTTCGACATCGCCAACGTCGAGGTACGCTGGGCCGGGCTCGAACACGAGCAAGTCTGCGACAGCCTGCGGCGGCTGACGGAACAGGTCATGCCGATCTTGAATGCGCAAGGCCAGCCGGTGCTGGCTCCTGCGCAAAACAACACGGCCTGAGCCCGATCGAAAGCCTCTCGATCAAAGCCCAGGCCGTGTTCGGTCTTCCTGGCTCAATTCCCCCCGGCGGACTTGGCCTTCTTGAGCTCGGAGAGTTCCTTGAGCAGCAGATCCATCTTGGACTCGAGCTCGTGCAGGCGCCGGTCTTGATCCGCCGTGGCCCTCATCATCCCCATCATCGGGCCCGGTCCTCCTGGGCCCATCGGCCGGCCGTCGGGGCCCATCATTCGGCCGCCGCCCATCATTGGACCCATGCCCCCGGCCGCACCGCCTTGCATCTGGCCGTTCCGCATCCCCCCGCGCATCATCATCCCGGGGTTTTCTGGCTGGTCGGGCCTGCCTGGCGGCTCGGGCTTGCCCGGCAGCTCCGGCCGTTCCAAGGGAACGGTCCGCCCGCGTGTCTCCTCGCGCGGCGCCGCTCTCGGCCGTGGGGTCCGCTCAAGCGCTTCGAGCCTGCGATTCGCCTCGCGTAGCTGTCGCTCGAGACGTGAGATCATCGCACGTGCCTCTCGAAGCTCTCGCTTGGCCTGGGCAAGATCCTCGTCGCCTCGAGCGCGTGGTTGTTCATTGCGCCGCTCTTGCCTGAGCTCACGCCGGGTCTCAACCCGGTCGCGGGCGGCCATGCGGAGATCCTCGCGGGATTTGTCGATCATCTCATGCAGCTCTTTCCTGGCTCGGTCCCAGGCTTCGCGCGCCTCGCGTTCGACGGGTCCGCCGCTCTCGAGCGAGCCGCGGAGCTCGTCGGCCGACCGGTCGACGGCCTCGCGGAACGAGTCGAGGGAGAGATCTTTGTCTTTCAGCGATCGCTGGATATGGTCGAGCGCGCGCTCGAGCGACTTTTGAACCTCCTCCTTGAGGGGCGCGGCTTCCTTGACGAGCTTGTCGACGAGCTCCTTGGCCCGATCTTCAAGCCGTTCCGCGGCCTCGCGAAGCCTGAGCTCTTGGTCGTCGTCGGGAGTCGCCTCGTCATCGCTCGGCGCGTTGATGTCGGGGGGCGGGAGCGGTTTTTCGGGCCGCTCTGGCCGAACGGCGCGGGGCTCGTCTTGTCGCGCCCAGGTCGGCGCCAGCGGCAGAAGCAGGACCGCACCGGCCACGACGGCAAGCCGGCCGGGCCAGTTCAGTCTCATCGATGTCTTTGCTTGCATGATCATGCAAAACCTCCGTTTCAAGAGAGAGCCTCGACCGCCTCCCAGGGCCGACGCGGCCGCGAGGGGAGTCGAGGTGGAAACGAAATCGATCGCCGCGAGCAAGGCGTTGGCATAGGTTTTCGCCCCTTCGGGCGTTGCCCAGACGACCCAGGCGTCGCAGCATTCTTCCTCGGCCTCGCGCAGGCGTCTGCGCATCCACCACGCGGCGGGATGCCACCAGTAGAGCCCGCACACGACGAGCTCAAACCACCGCACCCAGTGGTCCCCACGCTTGAAATGAGCCAGCTCGTGCAGCAGCAGCGCCCCGCGCTCGTCGCTGTCGAGGGTCTCGAAGAGCGCGGCCGGCACGATCAAACGCGGCCGACCGAAGCCCCACCAGAGCATGAGGGGCACCCGCCCCGGCGCGATAATCATGCTCGGAGAACGCGACAGGCACAGAAGCGCGGCCAATTCACTCGCTTGATCGAGCCATTCGCCAGGCGCTGGCCGTCCCACGCGACTGAGCAGCCGCTCGAACCGAACGATCCGGATCCCCGCCAGCGTCCAGATCGCGAGCGCGCCCGCGGCCGCGATCGCCACGACGACGATTTGCCAATCAAGAAACAAAGAAGCTATTATAGCATGATTCTGATTCTCGATCACGGGCGGCGCTTCGGAGATCGGGCTCGGTTCGACGGCGCTCCGAGTCTCGAGTAACGCCTCCTCGAACGCCGGCGGCTCCTCGACCGCCTCGGCAACAATCATCGGCTGCCGCGCGACAGGAACGGGCGTCGGGGTCTCGGCTCTGATCGCGCTCGGCCAGTCGAACGACGGTGCTGGGACCGGATACAGCGGCGGCGCCACTAATTTGATCAGCGCGACCAGCCAGACGGCGTGCACGAGCGCGGGCCTGCGGGGGCGCAAGCGCCCGAGCGCCGCCGCAACGAGCGCGATCACGGTCGCGGCCAGGGCGTTGCTCAACATGAGGACGATCAGGGAATCCATGAGTCCTGCCTCCGCCTCGCTCAGGAAGCCGATCGCCCACGCCTACGGCCCTTTGCCGGACGAGTTTGACCGTTGCCAACGCCCGCCGAGTCCGAGCCATCAATGATCGCCCGCAGCGCCAGTCGATCCTCGGGCGAAAGATCCTCCACCCGCGCCAGATGCGTCAGCAGCGGCGTCAGCGACCCGTCGCACAGCGACTCGGCCAGCCCTCGCAGCCGTTGACCGATCAATCCGTCGCGATCGACTCGAGCCGAAAACAAATGCACGAACATCGATCGATCGCGCTCGATGTAGCCCTTGGCCTCCATGCGATCGAGCAGCTTTTGCACCGTCGCGTACTGCGCGGGCCCGCCCCGCGGATAAAGCACGTCAGTGAGCTGGCGGATCGTCGAACCAGGGCGCTCCCACAACATCCTGAGCACCGTCAGCTCGCTCTCCGTCACATCCTGGGCCGGCCTGGCCATACGCGCCTCGCGAAAGGTTAGAGCAATTCCGTCTGAACTCTCAGTCGAGTCGTCTGAGATAAGCATACGCAGGGCGCGCGGGGGCTGTCAATCGCTTTCGGCGAGAATCGAGACAGAGGATGTCGGGTTGCCCGTTCGCCTGGCCGGTCAGACGCGCAGGAAGATACGATTGCGATACAGGTGATAGAGCAAGAGCCATTCGAGCGCGAGCACGCCCAGGGGGATGACCACGGGCTTGAAATCGCCCGAATAGCGGGCGACGCCGCCCAGGAATTTCTGGGCGATGTCGTCAAACGGGATGAAATGGGTCGCCAGGTAGATGGTGATCGCGTTCATGCCGATGACGATGAAGAAAAAGGCCCAGGCGCGGAGCTTGATCACGTCGACGACCGTGTAAAAGAGCGAGAGCAAGATCAGGCTCCATCCGCCGGCGATCAACAGGTAAGAGCTGGTCCAGAGGATTTTGATCACGGGGAAAACGTGGCCCCAGAGCATTCCCAGCCCCAGGCAGGCGAGGCCCGCCAAGGCGAGCCCCAACGACTTGAGCCATTGGTTTCGGTTCGACAGCAGCCATTCGCCGGCGAAGACGCCCAGAAGCGAAGTCGCGATCGCGGGGATTGTCGAGAGCAAGCCCTCGTTGTCGCCATAGCCGTAGAACGATTGGTAAATCTTGCCCGGCAAGTAGTGCCGATCGACGTAACCGGCGAGGTTGGTTTCCTTGGTGTAATCGCCGGCCCTGGATTCCGGCGACGGCACGAGGGCCAGGATCGCCCAGTAACCGAGCAGGATCGCGACGAAGAGAATCGCCCGCGCGCGAACCTTGAGGAAAAGATACAGGAGCGCGGCCGCGCCGTAACAGATCGCGATCCGCTGGAGCACCCCGGTGATTCGCAGCGCGTCGAAATGGAACTGGAGCAGATTGTTATAGAGAAGCCCGCAGAAAAAGAGGAGAGCGACCCTGCGAACGATCCGACCGATGGGGGCGGTTCGCGGATGAGCGCCGCTGGTGTATTTGCGGAGCGAAAACGGAAGCACCACGCCGACGACGAAAAGAAACAGCGGAAAAATCAGGTCGTAGAATCGAAACCCTTCCCAGTCGACGTGCTCGAACTGCTCGGCGAATTGTTCGCCATGCGGGCCGCCCCACCACTTGCCAAGGGCACGCGCGACGTCGTCGCCCCCCACGATCCAGAACATATCAAAGCCGCGCAGGGCGTCGATCGACGACAGCCGCTCGGAGACGTTGGGGGTTGGGCTCGACGAGACGTCGCGGGGCTCGCTGCTCATGCCTGGTCCTCGGCGTACTTGGGGGGATCTCGCGCGGGGATCGATCTGGGTGCGGTCGCGCCCAGGCTCGAGGGAAGTCATGCCTGCCCTGAGATGAGAGAATCCGCGCGATCAGGAAACCGCCCGGGAAGTCGTCGTGATTTCACTTTCCCGGCGCGTCGTCGCGGCGCGCCGAGTCGGCCGTTGGGAAACTGGCGGGGATTGGAATGGTGACGCGTCCCGTGGCGGCCCATTCAGCGCCCCGGAGCATGACGGTCTTGAAGCCGATGCAGTGCATCGCCGTCGCGTCATCGCCCATGGCGTGGCCCATGACGGTGGTGAAAACGCGCCCCTTTCCATGGGGGATCACCCAGATCATCGGCTCGTTCGCGCCGGTGCCGCCCTTGCTCTTGTCGGAGAACGCCGTCGCCAGAATCGTCATGTGCTGGGCCGGCCCGCGCTGGCCGTGATAGAGCTCGTCCCTGGCGTGCATCCAGACGCTCGGCATGCCCTTGGTGATGGGGTGGTCGGGGTCGCGGATCGCGACCTGGAACGCGTGCGGCGGCCCATGACCCGCGCCCGGGCCTTCCCCCTTGGGCGTGCGGACGACCTTGCCCGCATCGTCCAGCGTCACCCGATCGCCGAACTTGGGTCCACGCCAGCCCAGGCCAATCATCAAATTATATTCAGGCCAGTCGGTGAAGGCGTTGTTGGCCGCGTGGATGATCGCCAGACCGCCTCCCTTGGAAACGTAGGCTTCGAGAGCCTCCCGCACCGGGGCGGGCCATGTCTCGCCGTTGTAATTCGAGAGCACGACATCGTAACGCGAGAAATCGGGACGGAACGAGTCCCAGGCCGATGGCGACGACTTGGCGGCGGGAGTGGTCGCCACGTCGACCGTGAACCGCCCTGAGCGCTCGAGGTCGGCCTTCATGATCGGCGTGGTGTCGCGCCAGTTGTGATTGTTCTGGCCGTCGATGATCAGAAGCCGCAGCTTGGGCTCGTCGCCGACCGCGGGGTGCGCCAAGAAAGCGACCGTCGCCGTGACCAACGCGAGACGCGTCAGTGTCGTGTGATTTCGAGATTTCGTCATTGTCGTCCTCTCTCCTGGTGTTCGCTCGGTCGACCGTCGCCTCATGGGAATTCAGCATAACGCCCGCCGATCGCGATGCAATGCTTGACTTGGCCGCGGTGGCCAAGGCAAGGTAAAGGAACGGCGAAGATGGGCTTGGGCTCAATCATCAAACGGACGGCGCGACTGGCATGGCACGGCTCGACATCGCGGTGGATCATGGTCAGGATCCCGAAACGGCCCACTCCAATTTTGAGCGTGCCCTGACGGCCGCGGGCTCGGAATACGGGCGCTGGATCACGCGCTGCGAATGGGCGCTTGATCGCAAGTCGGTCAAGCTAGGCGGGTCGAAATTCGAGGTCGTCGTCTCCCACGACGACCAGAAAGTCTACGCCCAAGGGGTCGTACCCTGGGGCGTCAAATTCCTGGAAGGGCCGATTCGCGCGTTCGTGGCGCGAGCCCTTGCCCAAAAATCGTGACACAACCGCCGCCATTTGCCCCCGTCCGACGAGGATGAACGAAGAGGAGACCTCGATCGATGAGTTTCTCGACCAAGGCACGGCCGATCGCCGCGTGGATCTTGACCGGTCTCCTGGCAGCGCTCTTCATCGGGAGCGCCTCTGGCAAACTGATGAAAGCCGCGCCGGTCGTCGAGATGTTCGAAAAATTCGGGCTCGGGAATGAAATCCTCTTGATCGGCTGTGGCGAGCTGGCGAGCGCCTTTTTGTTCGTGATTCCGCGGACGCACTCGCTGGGCGTGCTCCTGTTGTCGGCGTACATGGGCGGGGCGATCGTGACGCATATGCAGCATGGTGAAAGTTACGTCGTGCAATCGGTGATCCTGGCCTTGATCTGGGTCGCGGGGTTTTTGCGCAGGCCCGCCTTGCTCGGCAGTTTTTTCCCAAGCCGGCCTGAGCCCAGCTCAGCCGCGGAGTGACTTCCAACCGGGAGAATCGAGATGAATCGTCCTCATGGCCGCCGGGGCGCGTGGCGTCTTTGTCAACTGGGCGCCTCTCTGCTCATTGTCGGCGCGGCGGTCATTCCCGCCCGCTCCGCTGAGGACGAGCCGAGCTCCTTCGAGCGTGAGCCCTCGGGATGGACCAACTTGCTGGCGGGCGACGACCCCCTGAAGCACTGGACGCGAGGCCCGATCCCTCCCGAGGGCAAGCTCAACCCGAAATCGCAGTGGGTGTTCGATTCCAGGACCGGCGTGCTCGTGTGCCAGGGCGATCGCGGCCACGAGTGGCTGCGCTATGATCACGAGCTGGGCGATTTTGTTTTTCACGTCGAATGGCGGTTCAGCCCGATCGATGGGAAAAAAGGCTACAACTCGGGGATTTACGCGAGAAATTCGCGCGATGCTCGCATCTGGCACCAGGCGCAGACGGGGAGCGGATCAGGGGGCTTTCTCTTTGGCGACACGCCGATCCAGGGAAAGCTCAAGCGCATCAATCACGGCAAGCAAGGCCCCTCGCGTGTGAAGCCGGCCGGCGAGTGGAACACATTTGAGATCACCTGCCGAGGGACCGAAATGACGCTCTGGGTGAATGGCGCGATCGCCGACCAGTTTCGCGAGTGCGAGGTCAAGAAAGGCTACGTGGGGCTCGAGGCCGAGGGCTATCGGATCGAATTCCGCTCGGTGCTCTTGAAAACGCTGGGCGAGGAAAAGCCCGCGCCGCCGCGCTAAGATCGCGCGTCGTCTGGCCGCCGGGGTCTTGGTCGGGAGACGCCGCTCTGGCATGATGGGCCAGGATGCGAGGACTTGTTCACAAGCCAGGATCGAGGGTCGAGCCATGACGCGGATCGTGCGAGAGAGATGGGCGGGCGTCTTTTCAGCGGGGATCGCGGCGTGCGTTGGCGCTGCTCTTTCCGCGCCGGCGCATGCGGATATCAAGACGCCGGCAATCTTCGGCTCGCACATGGTGCTCGAGCGCGACATGAAAGACCCGGTGTGGGGGTGGGCCGACCCAGGCGAGGAAGTCACGGTTGCGATCGCCGGCCAGACCAAGACGGCAACGGCCGGGGCCGACGGCTCATGGCGGGTGGTTCTCGACCCGATGCCCGCCGGCGGTCCGCACGAGATGACGATCAAGGGCAAGAACACGCTCACCTTCGGCGACGTCTTGATCGGCGAGGTCTGGATCTGCTCGGGCCAGTCGAACATGCAGTGGCCCGTGATCGCGACCAACAGCGGCGAGCTCGAGGTCAAAGGCGCCAAGCACCCGCGTATTCGCTTGATCTCGGTTCCCCAGGTCGGAACCCAGACGCCGCAAAAGGATTTCAAGGGCGAGTGGCAAACCTGCCGCCCCGAGACGACGGCGTTTTTCTCGGCCGTCGGTTATCTCTTCGGGCGCAGGCTGCACGACACGCTGGAAGTTCCCATCGGCCTGATCAACGACGCCTGGGGAGGCTCGGCCTGCGAGGCCTGGGTGCGCAGGGACATTCTGGCCGCGGACTCCAAATACGGGCCCTTGATCAAGCACTGGGAAGAGATCGAGCGCGACTATCCCCGCGCCAAGGCCGAGTTCGACGCCAAGATGGTCGACTGGAACAAAGCCGCCGCGAAGGCCAAGAACGAGGGCAAGCCCGAGCCGCCGCGGCCCGCGGACCCCGACTGGAACATGAACGGCAACTTCCGCCCCGGCAATATTTATAACGGCGTCCTCAAGCCCACCATCGGCTATGGCATCCGCGGCGTGATCTGGTATCAAGGCGAATCCAACGCCGGCCGCGCTTACCAGTACCGCGACTTGTTCCCACTCATGATCAAATCCTGGCGCGAGGAGTGGGGCCAGGGGGATTTCCCCTTTTTCTGGGTGCAACTGGCCGACTTCATGAATGAAACGCCCGAGCCCCGCGAAAGCGCCTGGGCCGAGCTCCGGGAAGCCCAGACCATGACCATGAGCCGCCTGCCCCAGACTGGCGAGGCCGTGATCATCGACGTGGGCGAGGGCCAGGACATCCACCCCCGAAACAAACAAGACGTGGCCGACCGGCTGGCACGGTGGGCGCTCGCGACCGTTTACAACGTCCCGATGGCCCATCGCAGCCCGCTGTACAAGGCCATGGAGATCAAGGGCGACAAGGTCGTCCTTACCCTCGACCACTGTGGCGGCGGGCTCAAGACCTTTGACGTCCCCGAGGTCCGCGGGTTCGCCATCGCGGGCGACGATCACAAATTCGTCTGGGCCAAGGCCAGGATCATCGCCCCGACCCAGATCGAGGTCTGGGCCGACGCCGTCAAGAACCCCAAGGCCGTCCGATATGCCTGGGCCGACAACCCCGTCTGCAACGTGTCTAGCGCCCAAGGGCTGCCGCTGACGCCGTTCCGCACCGACGACTGGCCCGGCGTCACGATCCACAACGATCGCTGAACCTGGACCATCGTCAAAGTTCCGGCCCCTTACCCGATTGCGAAGGGTTAAACCTTGGTTTAAGCTTGAGCCGAAGGCCCCCCACGTTTCCCTCCACCGAACCTTCCCCGGGAGCTCGAATGATGTCGAAATCGCAGCTCAATCGTCGCCGGTTTCTGAAGACCTCTCTGGCCGCGGGCTTTGGCGCGGGTTTCGCGATTGGGGGCACCAAGTCGTCGGGCCGGATCCTGGGCGCCAATGACACGATCCGGATCGCGGTCGCCGGGCTGAACGGGCGCGGGGGCAGCCATATCGACGAGTTCGGCAAGATGGCGGGCGTCGAGATCGCCTACCTGATCGACCCCGACACGCGGACGTACAAGAAGCGGCTGGATCAGATCGCCAAGCTCGGCGGCAAGGCGCCGGCGACCGTTCAAGACGTTCGCAAGGTTCTGGAAGATCATTCGGTCGATGCCGTCTCGGTCGCCACGCCCAATCATTGGCATTCGTTGATCACAATCTGGGCGTGCCAGGCGGGCAAGGACGTCTACGTCGAGAAGCCGTGCAGCCACAACGTCCACGAAGGGCGAGTCGCCGTCGAGGCCGCCAGGCGCTACAAGCGCATCGTCCAGCACGGCACCCAGAGCCGCTCGAGCCGCGACTGGGCGCGGGCCGTCGAGGTGATCCAGTCGGGGCAACTGGGCAAGCTGTTGGTTTCGCGGGCTCTGTGTTACAAGTCGCGGGAATCGATCGGGCAAAAGCCGACCGCAACGCCCCCCGAGCAGGTCGCCTTCGACCTCTGGCTCGGGCCCGCCCCCAATCAGCCCTACCATGCCAACCTGGTACACTACAACTGGCACTGGTTCTGGGATTTCGGCAACGGCGACATCGGCAACCAGGGGGTCCATCAGATGGACATCGCCCGCTGGATGATCGCCGGCGCGAACGGCTCGAGCGCGACCTATCCCAAATCGGTCCAGAGCCTGGGTGGGCGGTTTGGCTACAAGGATCAGGGCGAGACGCCCAACACCCAGATCTCGGTCATGGACTTTGGCGACACCCAACTCATCTTCGAGGTGCGGGGCCTCAAGACCGCTGCCTACCACGGCGAAAAGGTCGGCAACATCGCCCACCTTGAGGCGGGCGACATCGTCGGAAGCAAGTTTTATCCGAAAGACGGTTCAAGTCCGGTCGCGGTTGCGACCTTGCTCAAGTCCGAGGTCAAGCGCGGGCCGGGGCGGGACCACTTCGACAACTTCATCGCGGCTGTTCGCAGCCGGAACACCGCCGACCTGAACGCCGATATTCTCGAGGGGCACTATTCGGCCGCCCTCTGTCATCTCGCCAACATCTCATATCGCCTGGGCGCCGAGACGACCTACGACGGCGCGTCCAAGGCCTTCGGCGACGATAAGGACGCCCACGAGACGCTCGAACGGATGGCCGACCACCTCAAGGCCGACTCCGTGCCGGTCGACGGCCTCAAATACCGCGTCGGGCCCAAGCTCGCCTTCGACGCCGCCAGCGAGTCGTTCACGGGCGACTCCCAGGCCAATGCCCTTTTGACCCGGGCCTATCGCTCGCCTTTCGTCGTGCCCGATCGGATGTTGTGAAACGCAAAAAGCGACCCAATCGGCGAGCGGCCGTCTTGGCCGCTCGCCGGTCCGGTCGATGGGGGGGCGAGTTCGTTCGTGGTGGTGATCCAGCCCTCGGGCTCGATCGCTACTTGACCAGGTCGCGCCAGGCGAAATAGGCGTCGATCCACTCGTGCCCCTTGGGGAGCGGTTCGACCCATTCGAGACGGCTGATGTCGACGACCCGGGTCTTCCCGTTCGCCTTGCAGACGGCGTTGAGCCCGTAGCCGTTCCTGGGCCACTCGAGCCGCTCGCACTCGACCACTTCGCCGCCCACCCGTGCGGTGAACGGACATTCGACCTCGTCGCGAATTGTACTGAGCAGCCCCGCGTGCTCCTCGCTCTCGTCAGCGCTGTCGCTTGTGGCCTGGTCGATCAGAGCGCGAAGTTTTTTGCGGTTGGCGCTCGCCGCCGTGGATCCCGCCGAGGGCGATCCGCCGAATTGGAAGCTCCAGTTCATGGGTGCACACACCTTTTCCGCGGTCGGTCATCAGGATGAAAAGAATCAATCGTTGCAAACCGAGGAGACATGGCAAAGGATCAGGCGTCGAACGCCGCGCCGCCCCAACTATACTCGATCGACGTCCCGAACGAGCTTTATTGAGCAAGAATTCCAGAATCGCGATGCATCTGGGCTTTCATCCCTCGGAAAACCCATCGAGATCACGCCCAGATCCCAGGCGGGGCGGCCTGTTGGTTTCGCGGTTTACCGGTGGTTGGGAACTCTTCGGTGAGACGCAACGTTGACGGACCGGCGCGGCGTGACATCCATTCGCTGGATTGTCGAAACGACGCTCGGGAGCCCGCGAACCTGACCGCAAGTGGGCGGCGGGCCGACTCAGACCGGTCCAGATGACAAACAGAGCCGCCGCCGGACGATTCTTGGCGATCATCCGTGGCGACGGGGGGCGAGGCAGCACTCGTCCGGGGGACGACGGTTGCTCGATCCTGATGCCAGGCGAGCCGAATATCCATCAACACCATCAACATTAGCCCGAGGGGGGCGATTTGTTCAAGCCCCTTCTTCACTTCAGCGTCGGATTCGCCCGTGTTGGCCGCGGTATCGCTCGGCACGCCTCCCGCGTCGCCTGGTCATGGCGGCTGGTACGCGGGATTCTCCTCTCCGGAATCATCGAAGCGCCCGCGCCGGCGCTGGCCCAGGCAATCCGCGGGGCCGCCGCCCCGGCCCTATTCGTTCTCGCCCAGCGCCCCGGGGGCTTGATCGGGAGGTTTCTCGTCGAACGACGCCGTCGCCAAGCTCGGCTCGAGAGCGCAGGCCGGGACGTTCACTTGCCCCAACGCCTCGGCGATCTCGACCTCGCTGGCAAGCGAAAGCCAGCGCGAGACCCGCGACCTCTGTTTCGAGAGCAGCGTAAATGCTTGGCGAGCAAGGGGCCTGAGGAGCGGGTGCGACAGCCGAAAGGACCATTCGCGATAGTCCTCGAGAGCGAAGAGGCACATGATCCAGGCGGAATCGTCGCGGTAGACGGCCCCTTGATCGCTGACAACGACGAGCTCCTGGGGCGCGAGGCCGGCACGATCGAGGCCGGGAAAAAGCCGTTCGGCCAGGGGCGATCGGGCCGGGATGAATCTCAGGTTCACGAGCGCGACTTGTCGTCTCATCCAGCGCTTGGCCCAGCTACAGAGTCCACATCGCGGGTCATAAAGTACGTAGAGCAGGTCCATGGGCGATCTCGCTTGAGAAAAGGCAGCGACCAGGCCTGATGCGGGCGGGTCGCGGTGTGCGTTTCGAGTGCAAGTTTCACGGTGATCGAGCCGCGCCAAGGTCTCGAGCCGCCCTGTTTCGCGGCGAGTCAGTAGGTTCGGACTGGAACCGGATCGAGATAGTCATCGGGCTGGACGGGGGGCTTTTGAATGCGGAGAACCGCCCGGCGTCGCAGCTTCGCGAACACGTAGAGATTCAGGAAATGCATCGCTCCAAGGACGAGCAAGACCAGGCCGACCTTGGTGCTCAGGCTCTCGATGGCCTGCGCCAGGTCGATTGGCCTTTCGCCGTACTTGAGGGCCAGCGCGATGTAGCCGATGTTGACGAGATAGAAGCCCACGGCGAGCAAGTGGTTGACCGAGTCGGCGAGCATCTCGTTGCCCAGAAACGAGTCGACCAGGAAAACGCGTCCGTTTTTCACCAGGGTCCGCGCGACCCAGATGGTCAGAGAAATGCTGAGGAACAGATAGGCCGCATAGGCGCCGACGACATACATGGTTTTCTCCACTTCATCGCTTGATGGATACCAGCGGCCGCGTCAGGATGACGGGGCCGCCCTGTGATTCCGAACGACCGAGCCGAAACACGCGGCGATCGGCCTCGGTGATAAAAACCGCGAGAACTCGGCGGGATTAACAGGTCCGGTTGGGGGAATCCGTGTTTTTGGGGAACTCCTCTGGACGCGAGGTCAACCGGTGTTCATGGTTCCGGGCGGGTGGGGGTTGGTATAGTGATCAGGCAGGCGGTCTGACGGGCGTTGGCGCCAGTTCAGGCTAGTGAATCACGTTCTTGTCAGGAGTCGATCGCGAACCGATGTGGCCCGACGCTGGCGAAACCCAGAGCCTGCTCGAGCGCGCCAGGGCGTCCGACAAAGAGGCGGCGGAAAAGCTCTGGGAGCGCTTCCGCCCCGCGCTGCGGCGAATGATCGGGCTACGACTCGACCAGGCCCTGGCGCGCCGGGTCGACGCCAGCGACGTCGTTCAAGACGTGCTCATGAAGGCCAATCAGAGGCTGGGCGAATACCTGGACAACCCGGCCATGCCGTTTCATCTCTGGCTGCGTCAAATCGCGCGCGACCAGATGATCGACGCCCACCGCCGGCACCGCGTCTCGGGCAAACGCAGCATCGATCGTGAACAAGGAATTCATCTTGGGTCGGCCTGGGACGATCGATCGTCGCTTGATCTGGCCCAAGAGCTGCAGGACGCGGCCCTGACCCCGGCGGCGGAGGCGCTCAGACGCGAGCTCGAGCAGCGGTTCGAGGCGGCCCTTCACGACCTCGACGACGACGATCGCGAGATCATCGTCCTTCGTCATCACGAACAACTCTCGAACATCGAAGCCTCGGTCGTGCTCGGGCTCTCACAACCGGCTGCCGGGATGCGTTATCTGCGCGCCCTCAAGCGGCTTCGGGAACGACTCAGCGAACCCCCTTCGGTCACGGTCGCGCATCCATGAGGACGAGCCGTGAAGGAACGCCGTGACCCCGAGAACGCCGCGCGGGATCCAGGCCCGATCCTGGTCTCTCTTCTCGAGGAAATGACCCTCGCCCTCAGGAACGGCGGGCGACTCGAGATCGAACCTTTCATCGAAACTCATCCGGATCTGGCGACCGATATTCGCTCGCTCTGGGCGACGATTTGCGTGGTCGAGGAGATGGTTTCGACGAGCGCTTCGTGGGACAATGACCCCCGTGCGGTCGACGAGGGCGAGTCAACCCGCGACGGGCCGTTGCGTTCGCCTGCGCCGACCTTGGGATCGATGGATCGCGAGCGACGATTCGGCGACTACGAGCTCCTGGAAGAGCTTGGCCGGGGCGGGATGGGGGTGGTCGCCCTGGCGCGCGAACACGGCCGAGACCGAGTGGTCGCGCTCAAGCGCTTGCTCCGCGGGCCCGATTCGACGTCTCAGGATTTGGATCGCTTTCGAATCGAGACCTTGGCGGCCTCGCGACTGGCGCATCCCCACATCGTGCCGGTGTTCCGGGTCGGCGAGCACGAGGGTCAGCCCTTCTTCACGATGCAGTTCATCGAGGGGACGACCCTCGCGCGGAAGCTGATCGCCGGCCCGCTTTCGGCTCCCGAGGCGGCCCGGCTTTTGATTCCGGTCTGTAGGGGGGTCGCACACGCTCATGAACATGGGGTGTTGCACCGCGACCTGAAGCCGTCGAATATCTTGATCGACCGCGAAGGAAACCCTTATGTGAGCGATTTCGGTCTGGCGAAACGGGTCGACGTCGCGTCGAGTCTGACGCCTTCCGGCGGGATCGTGGGCACGCCGAGCTATCTGCCGCCCGAGCACGCGAGGCGCCTGGACCCCGGCCGTGGGCCGGCCCCCGCGGCGTCGGGCGACGTCTACAGCCTGGGGGCGATCCTGTATCACATGCTGACCGGTCGACCCCCGTTTCAGGCCTCCACCCCTGTCGAAACGTTGCTCCTTGCACTCGAAAACGACCCCGTCTCGCCACGCGCGCTCAATCCCAAGGTCAATCGCGATCTTGAGATGATCGTGCTCAAGTGTTTGGATAAGAATCCATGCCTGCGTTACGCGACGGCGGCCGCGCTGGCCGACGACCTCGAGGCGTTTCTGCGCGGCGACCCGGTCCAGGCACGCTCGACCAGCCTTCCGGCTCTGGCCTCACGCCTGCTTGGCGAGACCCACCATGCGACCGTGCTCGAGAAT